>DAOULG010000081.1:0-16657 GCA_034420495.1 Dehalococcoidia bacterium | reverse complement strand
GCTCTCCGCGGGCGCCGCCGGCATGATCGCCGGGCGCAACGTCTTCCAGCGCCCGGTGGAGGAGGCCGAGCGGCTGATCGCGGAGATGGCGGCGATCGCGCGCCAGGCCGCGGGCTCCGGCGCCGCCCGCTCCTAGCCGCCGCCGCGCGCCGCCCGGCTACCGCGCGGCGGCGAGCGCCGTCGAGGGAGCGTCCGCCGGCCAGCCGAGGTAGCTGCAGGCCGTGCCGCCCAGGATCAGCGCGAGGTCGGCCGCCGTCCCGACGTCGAGCGCCTCGCTCCACAGCCGGAGCTCCTCCGGGTAGGAGGCGCGGCCTCGGCTCAGCGTCTGCGTGTGATCGGTCGCCCACATCATCCGCTCGGGCCCGAAGAGCTCGTAGGCCGCCCGGGCGGCCTCGTGCACCTCGGGGAACGGGTAGCCCCGCGTCGAGCGCGCGGGGAGGGTCGAGAGCTTCACCACCACCCCGGGGTAGCGCGCGAGCCGGCGCATCGGCGCCAGGTCCTCCCGGCGGAAGCCGGCGTCGATCTGGGGCAGCCCGAGGTGATCGAGCACGAGCCTGAGCCCCGGGTGCCGCGTGAGCACCGCCTCGAGGTACTCCGCCTCGCCGGCGGCGAAGACGGCGACCGGCACCTCGTGGCGCTCGCACGCCGCCCAGAAGGGCTCGGCCGCCTCCTCGGAGGCCCAGCGCGCGCGCTGGCGCGCGTTGACGTGGGTGCGGATGCCGAGCATCCCCGGCTGGTCGAGCCATCCCGCGACGCGCGCCGCCGATCCCGGCGCGCCCGGCAGCAGCAACCCCATCACGCCGAAGCGATCCGGGTACCGCTCGGCGCACTCGAGCGCGTAGTCGTTGTGGGGGTCCATGAAGCCCGGCGGGACGATCACCACCCGGTCGACGCCGGCCTCATCCATCAGCGGGAGCATCTGCTCGGGGCCGAACGGATGCGGGAGGTTGGGCTCGCTGATGCCGTTGTAGGGACGGTCGGCGCGGTCGCGCTCCCAGAAGTGGACCTGCGCGTCGACGATCACGCGCCGCTCCCCGCCCGAGCGGGAGGCTCCGGCGTCCCGGCGAGCCAGCCGAGCAGCGCGTCGGCGAAGGCCGCCGGCTGCTCCAGGGGCGGCGCGTTCGCGCAGGCGGGGACGACCGCGTGCGTCGAGTCCGGGATCCCGTCGAGGAAGGTCTCGATCGGCTCCTCGCGCGTGCTGTGTTCGCCGGTGAGGAGCAGCGTCGGCGCCGCGATCCGGGGCAGCCGCTCTATCAGCTCGTAGTGGATCAGCGCGTGGTACGCCTCCCGCTGGTGCTCGCCGGAGCGGAGCGAGTCGACGTAGAGCACGAAGGCCTGATCCGTCGTGAGACGGCCCCCGAAGCCGCCGGCGATCTGGCGCCAGCGGGCCGCCAGCGCCTCGCCGTCGGCGTCGACCTCCCAGCGGCCCCCGATGTAGCCGCGCGCCTGCCGCTCGGGGGTGTTGAAGCGTCCCGGTTCGCAGAGCGCGAGGCGGGAGACGCGGCCGGGGAAGTGGACGGCGGCCGCCGCGGCGATGATCGATCCCGTCGAGAGACCGACCAGCGTCGCCCGCGCGATGCCCAGCCCGTCGAGCAGCCAGGTCGCGGACTCCGCGTAGTCCTCCATGCGCGGGGCGGCGCCGAGCGAGTCGGAGTCCCCGTAGCCCATCGTGTCCATCGCGATCGCCCGGTAGCCGGATTCGGCGAGCCGGGTGAGCACCGCCGCGTAGATGCGCGAGGAGCCGGGAGTCATGTGCAGCAGGAGCACGGGCGCGCCCGGGCCGGCCCCGGCCGCCGGGGGCTCGAGAGAGGCCTCGCGGTAGTGGATCTGGCCGGCGTCCGTCGACACGAAGCCCCGCCGCGCGGCGATCGACACGCCGGTCCCCCCTCCGACCTCGCCGCGGCCGTCCGCCCCGGCGACGCGCGCTATGATGCCGCATCGAAGGCCGCCGCGCCCGCGGCGGTCCGAGCGAAGGGATTCCGATGTTCACCGGCATTCGCGGCGTCTTCATCCGGGTCGAAGATCTCGAGGAGGCGACGGATCGCTATCTCCGGCTCTTCGGGGGGACGCTCACGCAGCGGCACGCCTTCGAGGACCTCGGCTTCGACACCTCGGTGATCACCTACGACAACGGGACCTACATCGAGCTCATCTCGCCGCTCGACGAGGACGGGCCCGTCGCTCGGGCGCTGCGGTCGCGGGGCGAGGGGCTGCACCAGATCTCGTTCGACAACGACGACCCGCGGGCCTGCGTGGAGCACCTGCGCGACGCCGAGGTGCGCCTGGTCAACGACCCGGGCCGCGGGGAGCCGGTCACCCAGCAGATCTTCGTGCACCCCCGCGAGCTCAACGGAGTGCTCGTCCAGGTCGGCAACACGCCGTTCGACTAGCACGGGGGCCGGGGGCGGCGATGCCGGAGCAGGGGATCCGGCGGCGGCTCCTCGAGAGCGCCGACGGCTACATCGAGAGCCGCGAGCTCGGGCCGACGGCCGGCGCCCGCGCGCCCGAGGCCGAGCCGCTGCTGCTCGTGCACTCCACGCCGGGCGCCGCGCAGAGCTTCGACTCGCTGATGCCGCTCCTCGCGGGAGAGAGGCGCGTCGTCGCGCTCTCGAGCCCCGGCTACGGCGCCTCCGACCGCCCGCCCGAGCCGTACACCGCGCTCGGCCAGTACGCGCGCGCTCTCGCCCGCGGGCTCGACGGGCTCGGCATCGACCGAGTCTCCCTCTTCGGGGCGCAGACCGGCTCGCTGCTCGCGGCCGAGTTCGCGGCCGCCTACCCCGCGCGCACCGTCCGCCTCGCCCTCGAGGAGCCCTTCCACTGGGGAACGCCCGCGCGGCGCGAGGCGCTGCTGCGCACGCACAGCTACGAGCCCCCGCGTCCCGACGGGAGCCACCTGCTCGCCCTCTGGAGGCGCACGTGGCGCCACCACGAGCGGCAGCGCGCCCAGCGGCGGCGCAACGGGAGCGCCCTCGCCGACCGGGACCTCGAGCCCGTCCCGGAGAGCATCCTGCAGACGCTCCGCGTCAACTCCGCGGCCGGCGCGGAGGTCTACGGCGGCGCCGGCTGGCTCGGCGCCGCGCCCTACGCGATGGGGCGCTACGACACCTGGGCTCGGGTCGCCGCGATCCGGGCGCCGACGCTCGTGATCCACGGGACGACGAGCCAGCTCGGGCGCGCGCACGAGCGCTTCGTCGAGGTCATCCCCGATGCGCGCGGGCTCCGCCTCCCCTCGGACGGCAACTTCCTCCCGAACCAGGCGCCGGAGCTCTTCGCCTCGGAGCTGCTCGCCTTCCTCGACGAGGAGCGGCGAGGCTAGCCTCCCCCCGCCCGGCACCCCCGGCACCGCACTGTGCTACCGTCCGGCCGCGCCCGGAGGCGCCCGAGAGCCGGTGAGGCGGGGGTGAGAGAGATGACGACGAGCGGTGTTCAGGTGCGGCGCGGCTTCGTGCTGGGCCCGGACGGCCACATCGAGTATCGGGAGGCCGGACCCCGGCAGGAGCGCGGCAGGCCCCCGCTCCTCCTCCTGCACGCGCTCCCGCAGTCCTCCCGCATGTACCTGAACCACATGGAGCGGCTCTCGCGCGAGCGCCGGGTCGTCGCGTGGACGATGCCGGCCTGCGGCGACTCCGACCGCCCGCCCGAGCCCTACACGACGCTGGACCAGTTCGCGCAGGCCGCCGTCTGGCTGCTCGACGGCCTCGGGATCGATCGCACCGATCTCTTCGCGACGCACACGGGGTCGGCGGTCGCGATCGCGCTCGCGGCGAACCACCCCGGGCGACTCGGCTCGATCGTGGTGCAGGAGCCCTACAGCTACGGGGCGACCGAGAACGGTCCCGCGCGCCTCCACCGCGCGCACCACTACTTCCCCCTCCGCGCGGACGGCGGGCACCTGCTCGAGATCTGGCGCCGCCACGGCGGCGAGAACCCCGGGGCCGACCTCTACCGGGTCATGGAGACGGTCGTCGAGCACCTCAAGATCAACTCGGACGAGGGCGTCCAGGAGCTCTACGGGGACACCGGCTGGGAGGGATCGGCGCCCTACGGGATGCTGCGCTACGACTACTGGGCCGCGCTCCCGCGCATCGAGGCGCGCGCGCTCATCCTGCACGGCTCCGGCTCGCCGCTCGGCGAGCAGCACGACCGCTTCGTCGACGGGATCCCCAACGCCACGGGGATGCGACCCGAGAGCCCGAGCCTGCTCAACATCAACGACGACCCGGAGCGATTCGCCCGCATCGTCCTCGACTTTCTGGACGGCTGAGCCGAGCCGCGGCGCGCCCGGCGGATCCCGGGCCCGCCGGGGCGGGCGGCCCCGGCGGCGCCGGCCGGCGCCGCCGGGATCCGGGGACGCTACCGCCCGTGGAAGACCGGCTTGCGGCGCTCCCGGATGGCGGCGCGACCCTCGACGGTGTCCTCGGTCTGCCCGCTGATGCCGACGTTCGCGGCCTCGTAGACGAGGTGCTCGCGAAGCGGAGTGATCTGCGCGTTGTAGACCGTGCGCCGCGTCAGCGAGAGCGCGATCGGCGCCCCGTCCGCGATGCGCTGCGCGAGATCGCGCGTCGCCTGCTCGAACTGGTCGTCCGGGGCGACGTGGTTGACGACCCCCCACTCGAGCGCCTGCGGACCCGAGAGCTCCCGGCCCGTGTAGAACCACTCGAGCGTCCGGGCCGTCCCGATCAGCCGCGTCGCCGTCCAGCTCAGCCCCAGCTCCGGCGAGATCCCGCGCACGGTGAAGATCGGGATGAGCCGCGCCGACTCCGCGGCGATGCGCAGGTCCTGCGCCATCGCGAGGCCGAGGCCGCCCCCGGCGGCGACGCCGTTGATGGCGCCGATGCTCGGCTTGTCGAGCTCATGCCACGCCAGCGTGACGCGGCCGGAGTATCCGATCTCGTCGGTCGGCCGGCGGTGGAAGGGATTGTCGGCGACGGCGCCGCGATCCTCGCTGGTATCCACCCCCGAGCAGAAGCCGCGGCCGGTTCCCGTCAGCACGACGCAGCGCACGCCGGGGTCGTCGCGCAGCTCCGCCGGCGCCCGCAGCAGCTCGAGCCCCATCCTCGGGTTGAAGGCGTTGAGCTTCTCCGGGCGGTTCATCCGAACCACCGCCACCCCGTCCTCGACCTCGATCACCAGGTGCTGGTAGTCGTCGTAGGCCATCGTTTCCCCCCTTCAGGGCGCTCTCCCGCTCTCTGTCTACGGCATCTGGGCCGCGGTCACCACACCCGGGAAGTCGCGGTAGATGACGGGATGCCTCCGGCCGGTGAAGCCCTCGGCGCGCAGGTACTGCGGCGTCGTGCGGATCACGGAGGGCGTGTAGGTGTCGCCCGCGTGCCCGCGGGGGCGGCCGGTCGCCGCCGCCCGGCGCTCGTAGAAGGCCTCCACCTCGGCCGGATCGTCGATCAGCTCGGCGAGGCCCTGCACGTAGACGGAGACCGGATCGTTGCCCCGCTCCCGCGCCTCCAGGCCCGAGAAGAGGTACGCGACCACCGGATTGCGACGCACCTGGCGGGTCTTCAGGTGCACGTCCTGCGTCACCGTCTGGATGGTCCAGCCCTCGACGAACGCCGAGACCGGCCGCATCAGCGGGCGCCCGTCGCGACGGATGGTGAGGAGGTAGGTCGCCACGCGATCCCAGTCGGAGAGGAAGGCGCGGATCTCCTCGCGGTGCCGCTCGGCCTCCCCCGCCGAGACCTCGCGCTCCGCCTCGTACGCCCGGCTCGTCGTCATCCGCCCCTCCCTGGCTCCGCGCGCCCAGCATACCGGCTGGCCGGCGGCGCGGCGCCGCGTCAGGCGCCCGGGCTCCGCTCCGGCGGTTCGACCGGCCCGGGATCGAGGCCGTGCGCCCGCAGCAGGCGGGCGTCGGCGAGCACGGCCCCGGCCTCCCCGTCGGCGACGACGCGACCGCCGTCGAGCACCACGACCCGCGTCGCCAGGCTGCGAGCCATCGCGAGGTCGTGGGTGGCGACGACCTGCGTC
This sequence comes from Dehalococcoidia bacterium, assembly GCA_034420495.1. Classification (GTDB taxonomy): domain Bacteria; phylum Chloroflexota; class Dehalococcoidia; order UBA2979; family UBA2979; genus VYDC01. Next base: position 10,681 of record DAOULG010000081.1, on the reverse strand, counting down.
TGGGGGAGCGTCCGCATCAGCTCGATGAGATCGTGACGCGCGCCCGGCGCGAGGGATCCGGTCGGCTCGTCCAGCACCAGTATCTCCGGCCGCATGGAGAGCACGGTCGCGATCGCCACGCGCTTGCGCTCGCCGAGGCTGAGGCGGTGCGGCGCCCGCTGCTCGTGGCCCCCCATCCCGACCGCGGCGAGGGCGGCGCGCGCCCGCTCCCGGACCTCGGCCTCCCCCAGCCCCTGGTAGAGCGGCGCGTAGGCCACGTCGTCGAAGACGGTGGGCGAGAAGAGCTGATCGTCCGGGTTGGCGAAGAGGAGGCCCACCCTCGCCCGGATCGAGCGCGCCGTCGCGTCGGTGAGACGCTCGCCGAAGACCTCGACGGTCCCCTCGCCGCGGATCAGGCCGTTGAGGAGGCGCGTCAGCGTCGACTTCCCCGCCCCGTTCGGGCCGAGGACGCCGACGCGCTCGCCCGCGGCGACGTCGAGGTCGACGCCGCCGATCCCGGAGGTCCCGTCCGGGTAGCGGTAGGAGAGGCCGCGGAGCCTCAGCGCCGGCCCGCTCACAGCCGCACCGCCACCTGCACGCAGCAGCCGTAGAGGACGATCGCCGCGGCGGCGGCTGAGGCGTGCACGTCGCGGCGGAAGGGGGCGAGGCGGCGCGCCTCCCCGTCGTAGCCGCGCGCCAGCATCGCCGCGTATACCCGCTCGCTGCGCTCGATGGAGCGGACGAAGAGCGTGCCGACGAGGTGGCCGGCGACGCGCGCCCGCCACCGGAGGCCGCCGCCGGCCCGCCGCCCGCCGGCGGCGGTGCTGCGGCTCGTGCGGGCGAGCAGCATCCGGGACGCCTCCTCGGCGACCAGGAAGAGGTAGCGGTAGGCGAACTCCATCGACGCCACCAGCAGCCGCGGGAGGCGCAGCCAGCGGAGCGCGGCGAGCAGCGCGGGGGCCTCGGTGGTGGCGAGCAGCACCGCCGCGACGACGACCGAGAGCGAGGACTTCCCGAGGATGGTCCCGACGGCCTGCACGCCTTCGTCCCGCACGACCCAGCCGGTGACCGGGAGCTCCAGGAGCGCCTCCCCCGGCCGCGTGACGAGCAGCGGGAGCGCGACGAGCAGGAACGGCAGGGCGATCAGCGCCCGCCGCAGGACGAGCGCCGGGGGCAGCCTCGCCGCCGAGATCACCGCCGCGACCGGCAGCGCCAGGAGCCCCAGCGCCGCGGCGTCGCCCTCGCGGGTGAGCGTGACGACGGCCACGTAGCCGAGCGCGCAGAGGAGCTTCGCCCGCGCGTCGGCGCGGTGCACCGGGCTCGCCGACGCGTGGAAGCGGTCGAGGCGCGCGGCGAGCGTCACCTACCGCGGTCCGGGCGGTGCGGTCCCGTCGCGTCGGCGGGCGGCGCCGGAGCGTGCGCGCAGCACGCGGGCGGAGAGGAGCGTCACCGCCGTGACGGCGACGACGCCGATGGCGCCCGCGAGGATCGTCGACGCGGCCTCCCCCTCGACCCCCGGGACGAGGTAGTCCGCCAGCAGCTCGAAGGGGGCCTCCCGGGCGCGCTCGGCGAATCCGTGATCCTCGGCGACGCGCTCCAGGCCGTCGGGATGGTCCGAGGCGCGCGGGGCGAGCACGACGACGACGAGCAGCGACGCCGCGAGCCCGCCGACGAGCAGCGGGAGGCCGCCGCGAGCCACCTCACGCCTCCGTACGCGACGGCTGCGCCAGCAGATCGGGGCGCCAGGCGCGGACGAGCGCGAGCGCCCCGAGCGTGATCAGCCCCTCGCCGACGCCTATGGGGGCATGCACGCCGACCATGGCGGGAAGCGCCACGTGGAGCGGGGAGGTGCCGGAGGCGGCGAGCTGGAGCGCCGTCGCGACCGCCGCCGCCTGGACGGAGAGCCAGGCGCCGGCGAACGCCGCCGCGGCCGGCGCCGCCGGGTGGAGGGCGCGCAGCGGCCGGAGCGCCCGGTAGGCGACCCACCCGACGAGGACCGAGACGACGGCCATGTTGAGGGTGTTCACGCCGGCGGCGGCCAGGCCGCCGTCCTGGAAGAGCAGCGCCTGCAGCGCGACGACCGCGGTCATCACGATGACGGCCGCCCACGGCCCGAGCAGGATCGCCGCGAGCGCCCCGCCCACCAGGTGCCCCGAGGTGCCCCCGGCGACGGGGAAGTTGACCATCTGGCCGGCGAAGATGAAGGCGGCCATCACCCCCATCAGCGGCGCCGCCCGCTCCTCGAGATCGCGGTCCGCGCGGCGGGCCGCCACGACGATGACCGCCGCGGCCGCGCCCCAGCCGGCGGCCGCGACGGGGAGGCTCACGAAGCCGTCGGGGATGTGCAGCGGCGGCTGAGGCGCGGCGCCGAGGGCGGCGAGGGAGTCGACGGCCGCCATCAGTCGCCGCCCCTCCCCGTCCCCCCGCCCCCGCGGCAGCCCGCGCAGAGGCCGGGGATCGCGAGGTGACGGATGTCCGCCTCGAAGCCGGAGCGCTCGCCGATCTCCGCCTCCGCGAGCGCGAGGGAGGCGAGCTCGACGCTCTCCGTGCGGCCGCAGGCGCGGCACTGGAGATGGTGATGGCTCGTCCCCGGCTCGTTCCACTCGTAGAGCGCCGTGCCGGAGGCGCCGCGCAGCTCGGAGGCGAGCCGGAGCGCGGTGGCGGTCTCCAGCGTGCGGTAGACGGTCGAGAGCGAGATGTCGGCGAGCGGGTCGCCGCCGCGCACGCTCTCGAGGATCTGCTCCGCGCTCCGGTGCGCGCGCGCGTGCCGGAGCGCGCTCAGGATCTTCACGCGCTGGATCGTCAGCCGGCGGCCGCGGTCGCGGACGGCCTGCGCGATCTCCGGCTCGCAACTCATGGCCGCGCCCCGCCTGCCACCGCTCGCACCTGCGAACCTTCGCAACAGCACTCTATCCGCGCCGGGGCTCCCGTCAAGGGGCGGCCGTCCGGCGCGGCGCCTAGCGGGGGCGCCTAGCGGGGGCGCCTAGCGGGGACGGAGGTCGCGCGGGTAGCGCAGGGTCGCCTCGGCGTAGAACTCCCGCGTCTCCTGGAAGCGGCGCCGGATGCGGTCGGGCACGCTCTCGCTCCGCTGCCGCGCCGGGACGCCCATCCACAGCGTCCCCGCCGGTATGACCGAGTTCGCCGGCACCAGGGAGCCCGCCGCGATCACGGCACCCGCCCCGATGCGCGTTCCCTCGTGCACCAGGGCGCCGTTGCCGATCACCACGCCGTCCTCCGCGTGGATCCCGTGCGCGAGCACGCGGTGGCCGAGCACGCAGTCGCGACCGATCGTCGTCTCCTCGTGGAGGATGCAGAGATCCTGGATGTTGGTCCCGGCGCCCACCGTGATGGGGCCGGAGTCCCCCCTGAGCACCGCCCCGAACCAGATCGATGCGCCGGGCCCGACCAGGACGTCGCCTATCAGGGTCGCCGTCGGCGCGACGTAGGCGGCGGGGTCGACCCGGGGCGCGAGCTCGCCGAGGGCGTAGATCCACGGTCCGCCGGCGGGGCTCACCGGGCCTCCCCGCGCTGCAGCGCCTCCAGCCGCCCGAGCAGCGTCCGGGCGGTCACGACCCCGTGCTCCATGAAGTCGGCGATGACCTCGGCGAGGCCCTCCGGCACCTCGCCCGGGACGCCGTGGCTGACGCGGCTGAAGACGTGGAGGGTCGCGTTCGGGAGCCGCCGGTAGTCGGCGAGGTTCGCCGCGAGCAGGCCGTCGGCGGCCGCGCTCACGACGAGGGTCGGCTGGACGATCTCGGGGAGCCGGTCGCCGAGACGGAGCGAGAGCATCGCCCGCGCCATCCCCTCGACGTGGGCATCCGAGGCGGCGAGCCAGCGCCGCGCCGCCCGCTCGAGGGCGGCGTCGGAGCGCGGCCGGGCGGCCGTCGCCCGCCGCTCGGCGACGAGGCGCTCCACGGAGGCCTCGCGCCGGCGCTCGAGGATCTGCTCCCGGCGGGCCGCCGCCGCCTCGTCGTCCAGGACCCCGGCCGCCGGCACCGGGCTCACCAGCACGAGCCGCTCGACCCGCTCGGGCTCGGAGAGGGCGAGCCACATCCCGATCGCGCCCCCCATCGAGTGCCCGACGACGGTGAGGCGCCCGACGCCCAGCGCGTCGGCCAGGGCGAGCGCGTCGGCGGAGTACTGCTCCACCGTGTGCCCCTCCGGCGTGCGCTCGCTCTCCCCGCAGCCGCGCGCATCCACCGCGATGCAGCGGTAGCCGCCGGAGAGCCGCTCCACGACGCCGGCCCAGGTGTCGGAGGCGCTCATGTAGCCGTGGTGGAAGAAGAGCGCCGGCCCGTGCCGGGGGCCCCGCTCCTCGTAGTGGAGCCGCGCGCCGTTGACGCGTGCCTCGGGCATCGACCGCTCCGCTCCGCCGCCGCCCGCCGGGGCGCGGCGGTGAGAGTCTACGACCCGGACCCGCCGGAGGCAGCCTCCCGGACCGGCGCCGTCGCCCCGCCGCCCGCTCCCGCGCCGGGCGGGCGGGCGGCGAGCAGGACGGGCACCGCGAGCCACGCGACGGCGGCCGAGATCGCCCAGCCGAGCGTGTACGTTCCGGTGGCGTCGACGGTGCGGCCGACCACCCAGGGCCCGATCACCGCGCCGGCCGTCATCACGAACGCCGCGGCGCCGTTGATGGTCCCGAAGTGGCGGACCCCGTAGTAGTCGGCCATCAGCGCGGTCCGCACCGGGATGATCCCGCCGAAGCCGGGGCCGAGGATCAGCAGTCCGACCAACGCGACGGCGAGCGAGGATCCGGCGGGACCGGCCGCGGCGAGGAGCACCGTCCCGGCCGCCGCGAGCGCGGTGCCCAGGGCGAGCATGCGGCGCTTGTCCGACCGGTCGGCGAGGAACCCGAAGCCGACCCGCCCGACGACGGAGGAGAGCGTGTAGATCGCGAGGCCGGTGCTCGCCACGCCCTTCGAGTACCCGAGCGACTCCAGGTAGGGGATGGTGAGCAGGATCACGGAGACGATGGAGAAGAAGGCCGCCGCCTGCCCGACCGCGAGCAGCCAGAAGGCGCGCGTGCGGAGCGCCTGCCGCGCCGTCATCCCCGCCTCGACGTCGCCGGCCCCGGGGGAGCCGGCGACGCGCGCGATGCCGTCCAGGGGCTGCGGATGCGAGGCGGGCCGCGAGCGGACGTTGCTCGCGCAGAAGGCGGCGATCACGAAGTAGGCGACGGCGAGGACGCGCAGCGAACCGCGCCAGCCGAGCGCCTCGACCAGGAGGGCGATCAGCACCACCAGGACGCCGGCGAGCGAGCCGCCTATAGACATCAGCGCCAGCGCCCGGGTGCGGAGCACGCGGAACCAGGTCGTGGTGGCCGTCATCCCGACCTGGCCCCCGGCGGCGCCGATCCCCGCCGCGGAGAGCAGCATCACCGCGTAGAACTGCCAGATGTTCTGCACGAAGGAGAGGGCGAGCAGCCCGGCGGCGGCGACCGAGACCCCCGCGAGCAGGACCACCCGGGCGCCCAGGCGATCGATCGCGTAGCCGATCGCCGGGGCGGCCGCCCCCTGCACCTCGGTGCGCAGCGAGAAGGCGAGGCTGGTGGCGGCGACGCTCCAGCCGAACTCGAGGACGAGGTCGTTGAAGATGGTCCCGAGGCCGTAGAAGAACGTCGTCCCGTTGACGAGCATCACCACGCCGGCCGCGCCGACGACGATCCACCCCTCGTAGACGCGGGGGAAGAGGCGGTGCAGCATCGCGGCCCTCCCCGCGCCCGCAGCGGGTGCGCCCGCGGCGCGCGGCAGCCGCCTCCCGCGAGCGGCGGATGCGCGGACCGCCCCCGCCCCGGCTCACGGCCCCGGGCGCGCCGGCGCTGCGACGCCGCCGGCCCCGTCAGGGGCTGCGGGCTAGACGGTGGCGGTGTATCCCCCGTCGATCAGCAGATCGGCGCCGGTCATGAACGAGGACTCGTCCGAGGCCAGGAAGACGGCGCCCTCGGCGATCTCCTCGCTCCGCGCGAGGCGTCCGAGGATGTGCTTGGAGGCGATCGCCTCGCGCGCCCGCTCCATGCTGCCGAAGCGGTGCACCAGCCGCTCCGTCTCGACGGCACCCGGCGAGAGGCTGTTGACGCGGATCCCCTCGGAGGCGTGGTCGAGCGCCAGGACCTTCGAGAGTTGCACCAGCGCCGCCTTCGTCGCGCAGTAGGCCGGCGAGCGCGGCGAGGCGACCCGCGCGAGCTGCGAGGCGACGTTGATGAGACTCCCCCCGCCCCCCTCCGCCATGAGCGGGATGGCGTACCTCGCCATCAGGAACGCGCCGGTGAGGTTGATGTCGAGCGTGCGCCGCCAGCTCTCCGGGTCGAGCTCGACCACGGTCGCCGACGGGTCGCGGTTCGCCGCGTTGTTCACCAGGACCGAGAGGCCGCCCAGCCGCTCGCGGGCCGCCTCCACCGCCGCCCGCGCCGAGTCCTCGCGGGCGACGTCGCAGCGGACGGCCTCCGCCTCCGCGCCGGCGGCGCGCGCCTCCTCGGCGACCGCCCGGGCGGAGCCCTCGTCGATGTCGGCGCAGAGCACCGAGGCGCCCTCCCGGGCGAAGGCGAGCGCGATGGCGCGGCCGATGCCGGCGCCCCCGCCGGTGACGAGCGCCCGCTTCCCGACGAGGCGCCCCCCCGCCACCCTACGAGCCCCGGAACGAGAGGCGCTCGGCGATGAGGCCCCGGTCGGGCGGCCAGTAGAAGCCCTCGAGATCCTCCGTCATCGCCGCGAGGAAGGCCGGCTGGGAGAGGTAGGCGTTCGGCGCGTCCTCGGTGATCAGCTGCTGCGCCTCCCGGACCAGCTGCTCCCGGGCCGCCGGGTCGGGCGTGCGCTCGACCTCGGCCGTGAGCTCCACGACCCGGTCGTTCGCGTAGTTCCCGACGTTTATCAGCCCGAGCCGGCTGGGCGAGTAGTCGTGCACCAGGCCGTAGTAGGGATCCGGGACCTGGTGGTGATCGGAGTAGATCAGCATCGGGTAGGGACGGAAGTAGCGCGCGCCGGCCCAGTGGGTCGTGGGATCCAGGAGCTCGAGCTCGACGCGGATCCCGACCTCGGCGAGGGCGGCGACGATCAGGTGCGCCGAGGCGACGTGATCCGGCGCTCCCACGTCCACGAAGAGATCCGTCTCGAAGCCGCCGGGCAGGCCGGCCTGCCGGAGGAGCGAGCGGGCGCGGTCGGGATCGTGCCGGTAGGGCCAGCCCTCGTCGCTCGCCATCGGGGTGCCCATGGGCAGCGGCGATCGCCACGGAGCCGCCGTGTCGAGATAGACGTCGCGGAGGATCTGGTCGTACGGGACGGCGTAGCAGACGGCCTGCCGCACCTCGCGGCTCGTGAAGGGCTCCTGGCGGCAGTTCATGGCGAGCAGCACGTGCGCGCCGGAGGGGGCGTGCGCGACGCGCACGCCCTCGGCGGCTCGAAGCGCCGCGACCTCGCCGGGGCGGATCTCGGGAAGGATGTCGATCTCGCCGGCCTCGAGGAGCCGGCGCCGCTCGCGAGCACCCGCCACGAAGCGGACCCGGATGCGCTCGATGGCCGGCGCCGCCGGCGCGCCGGGGTTCCTCGCGAAGACGGCCTCGTCCCACGGGGTGAGCGACTCCAGGTGGTAGGCGCCGAAGCCGGCCGGCGTCCTGGTCAGCCACTCGGTCGCCCAGGGATCGGCGTCGGTCGCGTGCTCGCGGGCCGCCGTCGAGTCATGGATCACCGGCGTCATGCGGGTGAGCTGCTGGAGCAGCGTCGGGTTCGGCGCCCGGAGGTGGAACTCGACGGTGTGGGAGTCGCGCGCGACCACGTTCGCCGGGTCGGTCACCGAGCCGATGATCGCGACCCACTTGCCGACGTCGCGGAGGCCGAAGGCCCGCTCCCATCCCCAGACGACGTCGTCGGCCGTGAACTCGTTGCCGAAGGCGGAGCGGATGCCGCGCCGCAGCCGCACCGTGTAGACCGTGCCGTCCTCCGACGCCTCCCAGCTCTCGGCCAGCGCTCCCTCGAGGGTGGGGACGTCGCCGAGCGGATCGCCGTCCGGGCGGGGCTTCGGGGGGTAGGTGAGCAGCCGGGCGTAGCAGAGGCGCTGCAGGAAACCGTTCGCCCCGCGCGCCTCGGCGTCGAACCCCGTCGCGCCGGGAGAGATCGCCACCCGTAGCTCGCGCGCCGTCATGATCCCGCCCCCCTCACGCGACCGCCACGCGCCGGCCGCGATGGACCCGGCGCGTGGGCGCGATGCTAGCACGCGCGCCCCGCGCCGCTCGCGCCCCGGGTGCGAGCCGGGGCGGGGCGGTTGACAGGTCGATCGCCGGGCGGCGCAGAATCGGGGAGGCGGCCGGCGAGCAGCCCCGCCGGAGGAGAGGGCCATGACCACGCAGCTAGCGACGATTCCCGCCACGCACAAGATCCCGAAGGTCGGCGAGCCCCGCAGCGCCGGCTGGGACGACTTCGAACTCGGGGCCTTCCCGCGCTCGTTCGAGCTCACCGTCACGCCCGACGATGTCGAGCGCTGGTGCCGGCTCTACGAGGACGACCCCCGGCTCTACGCCGAGCACGCCCCGCACTACATCCTCTACTACGCCGGGCAGAGCATCGTCGCGCCCCTGCGGGACATCTCGGCGGGCTTCGCGCGCTTCCGCTGCGAGTTCGTCCGGCCCGTCCCCCGGGAGCGGCCCCTCGAGATCTCGGGGCGCGTGCTCTCCAAGTACCGCCGCCGCGGGCGCGGCTACATCGAGTGGCAGATCGAGGCGCGCGCGGACGGCGATCTGATCCAGCGCAACGCGCGCACCTGGTACTTCCAGGCGACCGAGGAGCAGCTCGACGGCCTCGAGGAGCGGGGCCGGGAGATCCCGCCGCCCGCTGCCGCGTCGGCCGAGCGGTTAGGACCGCTCTCGCTGCACCTGGCGCAGGAGCGCATGAACGAGTTCGAGGGCCCCGGCGAGCACAACGGCCACACCGACGTCGCGGCCGCGCGCGAGCGCGGCCAGCCGGGACCGGTGGCGCAGGGCGCCTTCGCGATGGGCCTGATAGCGCGCATGATGCGCGACCGCTTCGGCGAGGGATTCGTCTCCGGCGGCGAGCTCGACATCCACTTCACGCGGACGGTCTGGTCGGAGGAGAGCATCGACATCCACGGCGCGATCCTCGACCGCTCGGACGGGCGGGCGCGCTGCCGCGTCTGGGCGGAGAAGGAGGGCGGCGAGGAGGTCGTCGCCGGGACCGCCTCCGCGCGGCTCTAGGACCGCGCGGCCGGCCCGGGCCTCGAGCCCGCCGGCGTCAGGCGCGCGGCGCCGGATGCGACCGCGGGCCGGCCTCGTGTAGGCTCCGGCCGGTGGGGCCCGGGCGCGGGTCCCGCGCCGCCGAGCAGAGGACGAGGAGCCGCCGATGCGCTTCGGGACCTTCCATTTGCCGCTCTCCCCGGGCCCGGCCGACGATCGCCGGGTGATCGAGGAGCAGCTGCAGCAGATCGAGGCCGCCGAGGCGCTCGGCTTCGACTACGCGTGGCTCACCGAGCACAACTTCACCGGCGAGAGCGCCTACGCCGACCCGATCGTCTTCGGCGCGGCCCTCTCGCAGAGGACGAGCCGGATACGCGTCGGCTTCGCCGTGGTGCAGATGGCGATCCACCACCCGACGCGGCTCCTGATACAGACGAGCCTGCTGGACAACCTGCTCGACGGCCGCCTCACGATCGGCATCGGCCGCGGCTCCGCCTTCAACGAGTACGAGTACGTCGCCTTCGGGGTGCGCTCCGACGGGCAGCGCGAGCGCATGTTCGAGGCGATCGAGTTGATGGAGCGCGCCTGGGCCGGCGACAACACCCCCTACGAGGGGGAGCACTTCCGGCTCCGGATCCCCGGGGTCCGCCCCGCGCCGGTGCAGCAGCCGCATCCGCCGCTCATGCTCTCCGTGCTCTCGGACGACACGGTGGCCTGGGCCGCCGCGCGCGGCTACCCGATCATGATGCCCCGCCTCGACCTCGGCCGGGCCACCGAGCGGCTCGCCTTCTACCGGCGGTCGATGGAGGAGGCGTCGCACCCGCCGGACGAGATCGAGACCGCGCTCGACTCATGCACGCTGCAGCGCAGCATCTACGTCGCCCCGACCGACGAGCAGGCCCACGAGGAGGTGCAGGAGGCGACCTTCCGCCTGCACGCCCACCTGCAGCACTCCCGCCAGACCTTCAACCCGGCGGACGTCGACAACCGGGCCCGGGCGTCACAGAACGCCTCCCAGAAGTGGAGCTCGCCCGACTCGACCCCGGAGGAGGCGGTCGCCGACCTGATCTCCCGCGGCTTCATCATCGGCTCGCCGGAGACCGTGCGCGCGGGGCTGCGCGAGATCCGCGATGCCGGCGTGCGCGGGATGATGCTCTCCTTCACCTGGGGCGACCTCCCCCACGAGATGGTGCTGCGCTCGATGGAGCGCTTCGGCCGCGACGTGATGCCGGACTTCGCGGCCGAGGCCGCGGGCGTGGGCTCGGCCTGAGCGGCGGCGCCGGGACCGACCGGGACGCGGCGGCCGGCGGGCCGGGGGCCGCGCTCGCGTACGATGCGGGCGTGGAGCGTCGCCGCAGCGGACCCGTGATCGCCCGGAGCATCGACGCCGCCCTCGACGGCGTCGGGGACGGCGCCTCGATCCTGGTGCCGGGCTTCGGGCCGGGAACGCCCTGGAACCTGCTGCGGGCGCTCCACCGCCGCGGCACGCGCGATCTCACCATCGTCGCCAACTCGGTCGGCTAC
>DAOULG010000080.1:0-1880 GCA_034420495.1 Dehalococcoidia bacterium | reverse complement strand
CGAGCCGCCGGGCGGCGGCGAGGCGAGGCGCGTCCCGCCCTTCCCGGAGGACCGCCCGCACATCGACCGAAGCGCGTTCCACCTCGCATTCAACACCGGGAAGCGCTCGCTCGTCCTCGACCACCGCACGCCCTCGGGGCGGGAGGTGATCAGCCGCCTCGCCGCCTCGTGCGAGCTGATCATCCTCGACCTGGCCCCCGCGGAGGCGCGCAGGATCCTCGACGCGATCGACGCCGAGGACGGTCCGTGCAGCGTCGTCATCACGCCCCACGGGATGGACGGCCCCTACCGGGAGCGGAGGGAGAATGACCTCTCGCTCTTCGCCTGGTCGACGCGGGCGCACCGGCACTCCATCCAGGGCCGCGAGCCGCTGCGCTACGCCCCCTTCCTCGGGATGGCCCAGGTCGGATCCACCGCCGCGGCGGTCGGCATCGCGGCGCTCTGGGGCCGGCGCCAGGACGGCCGGCGCCGGGACGCCGAGATCGCGGCGGTCGAGGCGATCACCGGCAACGTCGACACCTCGTTCTTCCTGTGGGCGGTGAACAACGCCGTGCAGCCGCGGGCCGCGGGCCAGTCGCGGGCGATGTACCCGGCGGGGGCCTGGCCCTGCCGCGACGGGCACGTGCTCTTCGCGGCGGGCCGCGAGCCCTTCTTCAGTCGCGTCTGCGAGGCGATCGGGCGCCCGGAGATCGCCCGCGACCCGCGCTTCGCCGACCTCGCGCAGAAGCCCCTGCACTTCGACGACTTCGCGCCCGTCCTCCGGGAATGGCTCGCCACGAGGACGAAGTACGAGGTCTTCGAGCACATGCAGCGCTACCAGGCGATGACCGTACCTCTGCTCGACGCCTCGGAGGTGACGGCCGACCCGCAGATGGTCGCGCGCGGCTCCTACGTCGAGGTGGAGCAGCCGGGGCTGGGCACCGTGACCATCGCCGGCGCGCCCTTCCACATCGACGGTGTGGGGGGAGAGGCCTGGCGGGCGCGGCCCTCGCCGGAGCTCGGCGAGCACGGCCCGGAGATCCTCGGCGAGCTCGGCTACTCCGCCGACGAGCAGATCGCTCTCTTCCGGGCGGGCGTGACGGGATGACGCGGCGCGGAGGGGGAGCACGCCGATGAGCAGCGAGGCGCTGCGGGGCCTCCGCATCATCGAGCTCGCCGAGGTCTGGGCGGGACCGTTCGGCTGCTCGCTCCTGGGCGACCTCGGCGCCGAGGTCATCAAGCTCGAGAGCTACCCCAGGACCTCCACCACCCGACCGCTCACCGTCCCCGACGCCCGCGTCGCCGACGGGCCCGGGCCCGTCTACGAGCGCGCCAACACCCACCACCACGGCAACCGCAACAAGCGCAACATCGCCGTCGACATCCGCCGGCCCGAGGGGGCGGAGGTGCTTCGCCGCCTCGTGCGGCGCGGAGACGTGCTGGTGGAGAGCTTCTCCGCGGGCACCATCGGCCGGCTCGGCTTCGGCTGGGAGGCGGTGCACGCGCTCAATCCCCGGCTCACCATGATCTCGCTCGCCGGATGGGGCCAGGAGGGGCCGTACCAGGGCTACGTGATGTACGGCGCCGGCTTCGAGGCGATGTCGGGACTCGCCTCGGTCCGCGGCTATCCCGGCGCGCCCGTCGAGGAGCTGATACCGACGCTGCACTCGGACTCCACCGTGCCGCTCGCCCTCATCTTCGCCGTCGTCACCGCGGCGATGAGGCGCGAGGGGAGCGGCGAGGGCAGCTACATCGACCTCGCACAGATCGAGGAGCTGGCGACGCAGATCCCCGGCGTGCTCGGCGAGTGGACCCTGAACGGCCGCGTGCCGCCGCGCCTGGGGAACGCCGACCCCCACCTCGTCCCGCACGGCTGCTACCGGGCCGGGACGGGCGACGGG
>DAOULG010000079.1:0-6123 GCA_034420495.1 Dehalococcoidia bacterium | reverse complement strand
GTCTCCTACTACGACTACTACCAGCCGGAGGCGTACATCCCGCGCAGCGACACCTACATCGCGAAGGACGCGGACATCAACGACGAGATCGACAAGATGCGGCACGCGGCGACCCGCTCGCTCTTCGAGCGGCGCGACGTGATCATCGTCGCCTCCGTCTCCTGCATCTACGGGCTGGGCGAGCCGGGGGAGTACCAGTCGTTCGTGATGGCGCTCCACCGCGGGCGCCGGGTGAACCGCGGGTCGCTCGTGCGGCAGCTGATCGCGATGCAGTACGAGCGCAACGACGTCAGCCCGGAGCGCGGACGGTTCCGCGTGCGCGGCGACGCACTGACGATCTTCCCCGCCTACGAGGACACGGCGCTGCGCGTCGACTTCTGGGGCGACGAGATCGAGCGCATCGCCCAGCTCGATCCCCTCACCGGGGAGATCCTCGGCGAGGTGGAGCACGCCGCCGTCTATCCGGCGAAGCACTTCGTGACCTCCGAGCAGCGCCTGGAGCAGGCGATCGCGACGATCCAGGAGGAGCTCGGGGGCCGGCTCCGGGAGCTGCGCGCAGGCGGGAAGCTGCTCGAGGCGCAGCGGCTCGAGGAGCGCACGCGCTACGACGTGGAGACGCTGCAGGAGATCGGCTACTGCTCGGGGATCGAGAACTACTCCCGGCACCTGCAGGCGCGGGAGGCGGGCTCGACGCCGTGGACGCTCCTCCACTACTTCCCCGACGACTGGCTGCTCTTCGTCGACGAGTCGCACGTGGCGGTGCCGCAGCTCGGCGGCATGTACAACGGCGACATCTCCCGCAAGTCGACGCTGGTCGAGTTCGGCTTCCGCCTCCCCTCGGCGCTCGACAACCGCCCGCTCTCCTTCGAGGAGTTCGAGGGGCACCTCAACCAGGTGATCTTCGTCTCGGCGACCCCCGGCTCCTACGAGCTCGGACGCTCCACCCGGGTCGTCGAGCAGCTGATCCGGCCGACGGGGCTGCCCGATCCGGAGCTCGAGGTCCGTCCCACGCGCGCGCAGATAGACGACCTCCACGCCGAGGTGACCGCGCGGGCGGAGCGCGGGGAGCGCACCCTCGTCACGACGCTCACCAAGAAGATGGCCGAGGACCTGACCGACTACCTCCAGGAGGTCGGGGTGCGCGCGATGTACCTGCACTCCGAGATCGACACGCTGGAGCGCGTCGACATCCTGCGCGAGCTCAGGGCCGGATCGTACGACGTCGTCGTGGGGATCAACCTGCTGCGGGAGGGGCTCGATCTGCCGGAGGTCTCGCTGGTCTGCGTGCTCGACGCCGACAAGGAGGGCTACCTGCGCTCCTCCGGCTCGCTCATCCAGACGATCGGCCGGGCCGCGAGGCACCCGCGGGGGAAGGCGATCCTCTACGCCGACGTGATCACCGACTCGATGCGGCGGGCGCTCGACGAGACCGAGCGCCGGCGCGCTCTCCAGCGGCGCTACAACGAGGAGCACGGCATCACGCCCCAGGGGATCGAGAAGACGATCCGCGACATCACCGACCAGCTGCGCTCCGGCGGGGAGGAGGCGGCGCCCTACGTCGCCGCCTCCGATCTCCCGCGCGAGGAGCTGGAGCGGCTCATCTCAGAGCTGGAGCGGCAGATGCGCGATGCCGCCCGCGACCTGGAGTTCGAGCGCGCCGCGCTGCTCCGGGACCAGGTGATGGAGCTCCGGGGGGAGCTCCTCGGCGAGGCGCCGGCCGGCCTCAGGCGCCTGGCGCCCGAGCGGCCGGCATCCGGCACCGGGGGCGTGCGCCGCGGCCGCGGCCGCAGGAGGCGCTAGGCCCGCCCGTTCCCGCCCGGACGCCGACGGGCCCCGGAGGTCCGGGGCCCGCCTCACATGCCCTGTCGCCTCCACCGCCCCGGCGCGCGGCTCGCTTCGCCACGATCGGTGCCGAGGGGGCTCCGCCGCGGCGACGGTCGGATCGTCCCGCCGGCGGATGCCCGGTGGTGTGCCGCTACGCCGTTCTCACGAGGGCGGAGGGCGACACCGCTGCAGGATCCTCGTTGTCCAAGGGCGGGGTACCTCCTTCCCGTGGATTCGCGCCGTCCAGCGCCGCGTACCCCGAACTATCGGGCCTGCCCGCGCCTCGAGGCAACCTCCGGGAGGGGGCGTGGGGCGTGCGCACGCGCGCGGCAGGGCGCCCTGCCTCGCGCTCTCGCGCGCCGCCGCATCGGTGCTCGCCGATGTGCATCGCCTCACGAGCGGGGTCCCCGGGGCGGGGGCGGGCCGGCCCTTCAGTCCTCGTCGAAGGGCCGGGGGAAGGCGGGATAGGCGCCGCCGGCCCGCCCCGGCCTCGGCTCCGCCGCCTCGGGCGCCCCCGGCTGCTCCGGGAGGGGCGGGGGCGGCTCGGGAGCGCCCGGCGGGGCGGGCTCCTCGTCGCCGTGGAGGAGGACGGCGCGCGAGCTGCCGCCGGCGTCGGCTGTGGAGACGAGGCCGCGCTGCTCGAGCTCGTCCATCAGCCGGGCGGCCCGCGGGTAGCCGACGCGGAGCTTGCGCTGGAGCAGGCTGGTCGAGACGCGCTGGTGGTCGCGGAGCAGCTCGGTGGCCCGGGTGAGCATCGGGTCGTCCTCCTCGCTCCCGCCCCCGCCGGCCCCCGCCTCCGTCTCCTCGGCGAGCTGGCGCTCCGCCTCGTGCAGCAGATCGTCGTGCTTCTCGGGGGCGAGGGAGGAGAAGCGGTCCGACGTCCAGAAGCCCGCCACCGCCTCGATCTCGGTGTCGGCGACGAAGACGCCCTGCAGGCGGGTCGGCTTCTGGGCGTCGGAGGCGTGGAAGAGCATGTCGCCGCGGCCGAGCAGCTTCTCGGCGCCGCCCTGGTCGAGCACGGTGCGGGAGTCGACCTGCGAGGCGACGGCGAAGGCGATGCGCGTGGGGAAGTTCGCCTTGATGAGCCCCGTGATCACGTCGACGGAGGGGCGCTGGGTCGCCACGACCAGGTGGATGCCGGTCGCGCGCGCGAGCTGCGCCAGCCGCACGAGCTGCGCCTCCACCTGGAAGGGCGCGGCCATCATCAGGTCGGCGAGCTCGTCGACGACGACGACCCAGTACGGGAGCGCCCGCGCCGCGCTCTGCTCGTTGTAGCGGGCGATGTTGCGGACGCCGGCCTGCGCGAAGCGCCGGTAGCGGGACTCCATCTCGTTGATCACGGCCTGCAGCGTGCCGACGACGCGGTCCATGTCGACCACGATCTCGGAGAAGGCCAGGTGCGGCACCTCCGCGAACGGCGTGAGCTCGACCCGCTTGGGGTCGATCAGCACGACCCGCAGCTCCTGCGGCGAGTAGTTCATGAGGAGGCTCGTGATGATCCCCGAGAGGCACACCGACTTCCCGGAGCCGGTGGCGCCGGCGATCAGCAGGTGCGGCATCGTCGCGAGATCGGCGACGACGGGCTCGCCCGAGACGCCGACGCCGAGCGCGACGGGGAGGGCCGACCGCGTCCGCGCCTTCGCGAACGCCGGCGACTCCAGCACCGAGCGCAGGGCGACCATCCCCGCCGCGTGGTTCGGCACCTCGATGCCGACGATCGGCTTCCCCGGGACGGGGGCCTCGATGCGCAGCGAGGGCGCGGCGAGCGCCAGGGCGAGGTCGTTCTGCAGCGCGGTGATGCGCGAGACGCGGATGCGGGTGCGCGCCGTCTCGACAGTGCGCATGCGGGGCTCTCCGGACTCGTCGAGCGCCGGCTGCCCCTGCTCGTCGCGCTCCGGCATCGAGCGCGTGCGGACGTCCCACCCCGGCTCGACGCCGAACTGCGTCACGGTGGGGCCCTCGTTGACCTGGACGACCGAGGCGTCGACTCCGAACGAGGCGAGGGTCTCGACGATGAGCTCGGCGCGCCGGGCGTTGTCGGTCCCCGAGTGCTCGGCGGCGGCCGCATCCTCGAGCAGGGAGAGCGGCGGGAGCTGCCAGCCGTCGCCGGAGTGGCGCCACTCCTCGGCCGGCCGCTCGAGATCCATCTCGATCTGCGTCGCCCGCGCCGCCTCGGCCTCCTCCTGGGGCGGCGGCTCGAGCTCCTCGACCGGCGGCGCCCCGGCGCGCGGCACCGAGAGCAGCGTCGGCTCGGGCGGCCCGGCGAGATCGCTGATCGAGGCCGGAGCCTCCGCCTGCGCGCGCCGCTTCGCCGGCATCGCCGGCTGCAGCGCGACGACGAGCGCGCGCAGCGCCCGGGGGAGGCGCCAGATCCCTCTCGCGAGGGCGCGCACCCCCCGCCAGGCGCGCCGGTCGAGCCGCCACCGCCAGACGGAGCGCGCGAGGCGCGCGCAGGCGCCCGGCGCCCGCCTGGCGAGCCCGGTCGCGGTGCGCGGCCAGAGCAGCGCGAACCCGGCCGGGAGGCAGAGCAGCCAGGGGAGGAGCCGCGGCCACGTCGTGAGCGAGCGGCCGAGGGCGCCTCCCGCCGAGGCGGCCTGGAGATCGACGCCGTCCAGGGTGAGGAGCGGTCGCCACATCCCGAGCAGGCCCCAGCTGAAGGCGAGCAGCAGCGCGGCGCCCAGGACATGCCGGCGGTGGCGCCAGAGCGGGCCGCCCAGGCCGGGTCCGCGGTCGCCGAGCAGGAGCAGGGCGGCGGCGGCCGCAGAGAGCAGGGCGAGCGTCGCCTGGTGCAGGCCCAGGAGGCTGACCGCCTCGGCGCGCGCGTCGAGCAGCCGGCCGGGGAGCACGATCACGCCGGGGAGCGCGACCGCCGCGAGGAGCAGGATCACCGCGCCCACCACCGACGGCCGGATCACGAGCCGGCCGACGGTCAGGAGATCGGGCGTTCCGCCCTGCTGCGTGCGGCGACCGGCGGGGCGTCGGGGAGCCGCGCCGCGGCGGGACCTGCGCGTGTCGGCCATCTCCACATCCCCGGCCGCCCCGCTCCCCGCCAGGGCGCGGCGGCCTCTCCGGGAGGTTACACCTCCAGCATCACCGGCAACACCAGCGGGCGCCGGTGCGTCCGCTCCTGCATGAGCATCAGAACGTCGTCCTTGAGCGAGTCGTGGAGCTCGGCCCAGTCGCGCCGCTCGGCCGACTCGCCCCCGACGACCTTCGAGACGAGATCGGCGACCGCCTCCAGGAGCGCGGGCTCCTCGTCGGGCCCGACGAAGCCGTGCGACATCACCTCCGGGGGCCTCGTGAGCCTCCCGCTGTGCCGGTCGACGGCGGCGATCACGACGAGGACGCCGTCGGTGGCGAGGTGCTGGCGGTCGCGCAGCACGAACTCGTCGACGTCGCCGACGCCGAGCCCGTCGACGAAGACGTAGTCGGAGGCGACGCGGTCGACGACGTGCGCCCCCTCCTCGTCGATCTCCAGCACGTCGCCGTCGGTGAGGATGAGGGCGTCGTCGGGATCCATGCCGAGCTCGATGGCGAGCTCGCGGTGCAGCACCAGGTGCCGGTACTCGCCGTGGATCGGGACGAAGTAGCGCGGCCGCACGACGCGGTGCACGATCTTCAGCTCCTCGCGCGCCGCGTGACCGCGGACGTGGACGGCGTCGATGCGGTTGTAGATGACGTTCGCGCCGCGCTCGAAGAGCGCATCGATGTTGCGGTAGACCTGCTTCTCGTTCCCCGGTACCGGGTTGGAGGAGAGGATCACGGTGTCCCCGTCGCCGATCGCGACGACCGGATGCGTGCCCCGGGCCATCCGCGTGAGCGCCGAGGTCGGCTCCCCCTGCGAGCCGGTGCAGACGATGATCGTCCCGGAGTCGGGGGCGGAGGCGAGCTGGCGCTGGTTCATGAAGGTCTCGGGCCGGGAGCGCAGGTAGCCGAGATCGCGCGCCATCTTCACGTTGTTCACCATCGAGCGGCCGGTCACGAAGACCCGCCGGCCGTGCCGCTCCGCCGCGTCGATCACCATCTGCACCCGCGAGATCAGGGAGGCGAAGGTCGTCACCACGACGCGCCCCTCGGCGGAGCCGATGGCGCGGTCGAGGGCGTCGGCGACGGTCTGCTCCGAGGGGGTGTAGCCCTCGATCTCGGCGTAGGTCGAGTCGGCGGCGAGGAGCAGGACGCCCTCGGCTCCGGCCTCGGCGAGGCGCGCGAGGTCGGTGTGCTGGCCCATCACCGGCGTGTGATCGATCTTGAAGTCGCCGGTGTGGACGACGTCGCCCCGGGGGGTCTCGATGACGAATC
>DAOULG010000078.1:0-12109 GCA_034420495.1 Dehalococcoidia bacterium | reverse complement strand
GAGATGGCCAACGACGTCGTGGGCGGGGTGCCGGTCGCGCTCGCCTACTGCACGCTCTGCGGCGCGGGGGTGCTCTACGACGCGCGGGTGGGCGACGAGGTCCTGGAGTTCGGAAGCTCGGGCCTGCTCTACGAGAGCAACAAGCTCATGTACGACCGGGCGACCGATACGCTGTGGAACCAGCTCACCGGAGAGCCGGTGGTGGGTGCGCGCGTCGGCAGCGGCGTCGAGCTCGGCCGGCTCCCCGTGGTGGTGTCGGACTGGGGGAGCTGGCTCGAGAGGCATCCCGGGACGCTGGTGCTCGACATCGACACGGGCTACGACCGCGACTACCGGCCGGGCGCCGCATACGGCGAGTACTTCGCGTCGCCGGGCACGCTCTTCCCGGTCTTCCGACGCAGCCAGGCCCTGCCGGAGAAGTCCTTCGTCTTCGCGCTCCTGGTCGGCGGGACGCCGAAGGCCTACCCGCTCCGCGAGCTGCAGGAGCAGCCGGTCGTGAACGACGATCTGGCGGGCGTGTCGCTGGTGGTGGTCACGGAGCCGGCGTCGCGGACGGTCCGCGCGTACGAGCGCGGCGACCTGCTCTTCCGGGAGGGTCCGGGGCCCGGCTCGCTCGTGGATGAGTCGGGGGAGACGTGGCGCGTGACGGAGGGAGCCCTCGCGGGTCCGGACGGCGGCGAGCTGGCGCGGATCCCCGGGCACCTCGCCTACTGGTTCGGCTGGTTCTCCTTCTATCCGCAGACGCTGCTCTTCGGCGAGTAGCACCCCCGTCGGCGCCCGCGCCCGGGCCGGCGCGGCGCCGCGGGCGGGCCCGTTACACGAGGCGGGCGGCCGCGCTATCGTGACCTCGTCCTCTGGGGCAGAGGGGGAGGGAGCCGTCGTGGGCAAGAAGTACGACGCCGAGCGGGCGGTGGGCGCCGCGGAGGGGGAGCGGCACCGCGAGGAGATCCTCGCGTTCATGTCGGACTGGAACAGCGTGGCGAAGTACCTCCTCACCTACCGGCGGGATGGCCGGGCGAGGATGCGACCGGTCAACGCCTACATGGTGGACGGCTGGCACATCCAGACGGTGACGCAGGATCTCCACTTCAAGACGGGGCACGTGCGCCGCGACCGGCGCGTCGGCTACCTCTTCTCGGGGATGACGCCGCGGGAGCGGGGGAACGACCCGATCTCCATCTGGGTCGAGGGCGTCGCGGAGCTGATCGAGGATCAGTCGGTGGTGCGGCCCTTCCTGCGGTGGCGCGAGGAGGTCACGCAGACCGGCGAGAACAACCCCGGCGACGACTACGTGCCCTTCCTCATCCGCACGACGCCGCTCTACCTGCGCGCCGAGGGCTTCAGCGGCGCGCGCAGTCCGGTCGTGTACACGGAGTTCCCGGGCATCGCGACGCCCTCCGGCGTCTAGCGGCACTCCGCCGGCGCTACCACCAGCCGAGCTTGTGGCGCCGCCCGCGGTGCTCCCACCCGGAGCTCCCGGCGCGGCGCAGGCGGCTGAGGTGGCGCGTGCAGAGCGCGATCGTGACGCGCTCCTCGTCCTCCGCGGCGGAGCGGTCGGCGGGACCGACCCACCGCAGCACGGCCGACTCCTCCCGGGGACGGCTCTGGCAGAAGGCGCAGCGATCGAGGGCGCTCACCGGATCATCGTAGCCGACCGCACCGCGGCCCTCCTCAGCGGTCGAAGCGCGTGTAGTCCGGCTCGCGGTTCTCCAGGAAGGCGCCCATCCCCTCCGTCGACTGCTCGCGGTTCCAGACGGTGTTCAGGAGCTCGCTCCCGTGTATCCACGAGGGGTAGTGGAGGTCGCCCAGGAAGTTCAGGTTGGTCTTCAGGTAGCGCAGCGTGAGCGGCGCATGGCCGTTGATGACGGCGCACCACTCCTCGGTCGTGCGCTCGAGCTGATCGTCGGGCACGACCTCGTTGATAAGGCCGACCTGCTTCGCCTCGGCGGCGCCGTAGCGCCGGGCGAGGAAGAGCATCTCGCGGGCGCGGCGATCGCCCATCAGCAGCGGCAGGTACTGCGTGGCGCCGACGACGGGGAGCGCCCCGACCCGCGCGCCGGACTGCCCGAAGATCGCGTTCTCACTCGCGACGACGAGGTCGCAGTAGAGCTGGAACTCGTTGCCTCCTCCGATGCACCAGCCGCGCACCATGGCGATCGTGGGCTTGCCGCAGTTGCGCAGCTGCATGCAGAAGCGGCGCATCTTGTTGTTCCAGACGTGACCGCTCTGCTCGTTGAGGGCCATCATCGCCCGGATGTCGCCGCCGGCCGAGAAGGCGCGGCCGATGCCGTAGAGCACGCCGACGCCGAGTCCCGGATCCTCGTCGAGGCGGGTGAAGGCGTCGTGGAGCTCGTCGAGCATGGTCTGGTTGGTTGCGTTGAGGACCTCGGGCCGGTTCATCCCGACCCAGAGCGTGCGCTCCCGCTCCTCGACGACGATCGTCTCGTACTGCGGCGTATCACCCTCTGTCACCACGTGGCTCCCTCCGATCCCCCCGCCGATGCAGGCGACAGTATGATCGCAGCGCCGTTCAGGCGAGGGTCCTCCGCCGCGAGGGCCGGGAAAGGGGTCGAGATGCGCGAGGCCGTGATCGTCGACAGCGTCCGCACGCCGCTGGGCAAGTCATTCCGGGGTTCACTGAACATCACGCGTCCCGACGACATGCTCGCGCAGGTCATCGGCGAGCTCTTCGCCCGCCACCCGGCGCTCGACAAGGCGGACGTCCAGGACGTCACGATCGGCTGCGGCTTCCCGGAGGGTGCGCAGGGGCTCAACGTCGCGAGGATCGCCGGGGTGCTCGCGGGGCTGCCGACGTCCGTACCGGGCCAGACGATCAACCGCTTCTGCGCCTCGGGGGCGCAGGCGGTCGCGACGGCGGCGAACCAGGTGATCCAGGACGGGCTCGACATCGTCGTCGCCGGCGGCGTCGAGACGATCTCGATGATCGACGACGGCAGCCGCAACATGAACCACCTGGTGAATCCGCGGGTGCGGGCCGACTGGCCGGCCGTCTACTGGGTGATGGGTCGGACGGCCGAGGTGGTGGCCGACCGCTACGGCGTGAGCCGCGAGGAGCAGGACGCCTACGCGCTCCGCAGCCAGCAGCGCACCGCCCGGGCGCAGCGGGAGGGGATCTTCGCCGACGAGATCATCCCCGTCTCCACCGTGCGGCGCGTCTCCCCGAGGGAGGGCGAGCCCTACGACGAGGAGGTCGTGCTCGAGCAGGACGAGTGCAACCGGCCCGAGACGACGATGGAGGCGCTCGCGAACCTCCCCTCGGTCTTCACGCGGGACGGCTCGGGATCGGTGACGGCGGGCAACTCGTCGCAGTTCTCGGACGGCGCCTCGGCGACCCTGGTGATGTCGGCCGAGCGAGCGGCGCAGCTGGGCCTGGAGCCGATGGGGATCTACCGGGGCACCTCGGTCGCCGGCGTCGACCCCGACGAGATGGGGATCGGACCGGCGAAGGCGGTGCCGCGGCTGCTCGAGAAGAGCGGCGTCGCGGCGGGCGACGTCGACCTGTGGGAGCTGAACGAGGCGTTCGCCGTGCAGGTGGTGCAGGTGAGGAAGATGCTCGACATCCCGGAGGAGTCGCTGAACGTCAACGGCGGGGCGATCTCGATAGGACACCCCTACGGCGTGACGGGCTCGCGCCAGGTCGGGCACCTCCTGCGGGAGCTGGGGCGTCGCGGCGGCCGCTACGGCGTCGTGACGATGTGCGTCGGCGGGGGTCAGGGCTTCGCCTCGCTCTTCGAGGCCGTCTAGCTAGCGCCCCCCTGTCGCCGGGCGCCCCGGACCGTCTCACGCCGGGATCCCGGGGCGCCGCGCCTAGAAGATCTCCGGCCACCCCCGGCGTCGCGCTCGCCAGTCGAGCATGCGCCTGAGCGCGGCGGCGGCGCTCTCTACCGAGTCGTAGCTGGCGATCCCGGAGCCGTGGAGCGCCCTCTCCACCTCGAGATCGGGTCCGAGATCGCCCCAGATGCGGGCTCTCCCGACGTAGAGGACGGGGCAGCCCGCCTCCTCCTGCGCCGCGGCGAGGTCGGCGGCGAGAGCGAGAGCCTCCGCGCGCGCCTCGCCGGGCGGGGGCGAGGCGGGAACGTCGTCGTGCCACGGGGCGCGGCTGCCGTGGGCGCCCTGAACGATGCCCGGCGAGACGACGATCGCGTCGGCGACGCCGGCGCGGGCCACCGCGGCCAGAATGCCGCGCCGTCGCTCGGCCTCCCCCGCTCCCAGCCCCCGGCCCCCGAAGCTCTCGGCATCGATGGGGTTGCGGGCGCTCGTCCCCGCCACCGGAATGAAGGAGGCGAGCTCGCTCCTGGTCTCCTCCGGCAGCTCCGGTACGTCGAGCCCCGCGCGCGCGAAGGCGTCGGTCGCGAGCACGCCGACGCCGCCGCCGGAGCTCAGCATCACGACGCGCGTCCCCCGCACGCGACCCGCCGAGGTCGTGAGGGCGACGAGCGTCTGGCGGAGCTCCGCCATGCTCGCGACGAGCTGCGCCCCCGCCTGGCGGCAGAGCGCCTCGAAGACCGCCGCGGATCCGGCGAGCGATGCCGTGTGCGAGCGGACGGCCCGCGCGCCGGCCTCCGACGTGCCGGCCTTGAGCACGACGGTCGGCTTCACGCGGGCGCAGTGCCGGAGCGCCCGGGCGAAGGCCGCCCCGTCCGGCACGCCCTCGATGTACGCGCCGACCACGGTCGTCTGCGGATCCTCGGCGGCGTAGCTCAGGAAGTCGTGGGCGGCGAGGTCGGCCCCGTTCCCGTACGAGATGACCTTCGAGAAGCGCATCCCGATCGCTCCGAGGCGGAAGATCAGGTCGGCCGCGTGGACCCCGGACTGCGACAGGAGGAAGACGCGTCCGGAATCGGGCGGCGGATTGCCGGTGAACGCGATCCCCTCGTCGGGGACGTAGAGGCCCATGCAGTTCGGGCCGATCACGCGGATCCCCGCCGCGAGGGCGCGCGAGACGGCGAGTTCCTCGATGCGCGCGCGGGCGGGGTCGCCGGTCTCCGAGAAGCCGGCCGTGAACAGCTGCAGCGAACGGACCTCCCGCGTGACGCACTGCTCGACGAGCTCCGGGACCGCCGGTGCGGGAACCTGGGAGATCACGTGATCGACGGGGCCCGGGCATGCGAGCAGCGACGGGTAGCACGGGAGGCCGGCCGCCTCGGTGAGCCTGGGGTTGACGGGGTAGAGCGCATGATCGCGGTCGTAGCCGAGCGCCCGGAGGGCGCGGAGGAAGTTGCCGCCCCGGGGATCGCCGGACGGGACGCCGACGACGGCGATCGACCGGGGATGGAAGAGCCACTCCAGTGCCGGGTCGCCGCCCCCGTCCGCTCGTTCGCGGGCGGGCTGGCCGTCCGTCACGCCCCGCCGCCTATCGCCGGGAGCCGAGGATCTCGGATCGCGTGCGCTCGCCCAGGGGCGCGTCGCCGATCACGCCGCTCGCGGCGAGTGCAGCTATCTCGTCGTCGCTCGCGCCGAGGAGGCCTCCGAGGATCTCGCGGTTGTGATTCCCGAGATCGGGCGCCGGCGCCAGGATGCAGGGGCCGGCGTCGGTGCTCCTCCAGAGCCAGCCGTGCATCGCCCACGTCCCGACGTCGGCGTGCTCCGCGGTCTCGTAGTAGCCGCGCGTCGCGAGGTGAGGGTCGCCGAGCACCTCGGGCAGCGTCCACACCGGACCGGCGGGGACGCCGTGCTCGCGGCAGCGCTCGAACGCCTCCTGCTTGGTGAGCGCCGCGGTCCACGACCCGACGGCCTCGTCGATCTCGGTGCGGTGCTCGAGGCGGGAGCGGGCCGTCCGGAAGCGGGAGTCGCCGATCAGGTCCGGGCTCCCCATCGCCTCGCAGAGCCCCGCCCACTCCTCATCGCCGCGCACGGCGATCGCGACCCACTCGTCCTCGCCCGCGCAGGCGTAGGCGTTGTGCGGCGCCATCTCCGCGCTCTCGTTGCCGCGATGCGGGACGAGGCGCCCGTTCATCGCCCACTCCATGAAGGCCTCGCCGATGAGCGTCGTCATCGGCTCGCGCTGCGCGAGATCGATGACCTGCCCGCGCCCGGTGCGGCGGCGCTGGATCAGTGCCGTGACCACGGCGGCGGCCGCCGCGACTCCGGCGACCGGATCGCCGTACGACACCCCGGTCTTGAACGGGATTCCGTCGCCGTATCCGGTGAGCGAGGCCAGTCCCGAGAGCTGCTCGACGACGGGGCCGTAGGCCATGGCGCTCGCGTCGGGCCCCGTCTTCCCGAAGCTCGCCATCCCGACGACGATGATGTCCTCGCGCTGCTCGCGGAGCCAGTCGGGGCCGATGCCGAGCCGATCCATGACGTCGGCGCGGAAATTCTCGATCACGACGTCGCTCTGCTGAACGAGCCGCCCGAAGAGCTCCTTCCCCCGCTCGTCCGTCAGGTCGAGCGTCAGGGAGCGCTTGTTCCGGTTGTACTCCTGGAAGTACGCGTTGGAGTTCCACCAGTGCTCGCCGCGGGCGAGGGGCGGGCGAATGAGCGTGCGCAGGTTGTCCCATGCCCCCGGCGCCTCCACCTTGATGACGTCGGCGCCGAAATCGGCGAGCACCATCGTCGCGTAGGGGCCGGCCCACATGGCGGTGAGGTCGGCGATCCGGATGCCGTCGAGCGGGCGCCCGGCCGGGCTCACGACGCACCCCCCGTGCCGAACGCTCCGGCGGCGCGCAGCTCCCCGCGGCGCCCGGCGGAGACGCCGAGCTCGTCGAGCACCTCCTCGGTGTGCTGGCCGAGCGTCGGCGCCCGTCCCGTGCTCCACTCGTGCTCCGAGGAGAGCCAGAGGTGGGCGGGGAAGCGGATCGGACCCGCGCGCGGGTGGTCGTCCTCGGCGAAGAAGCGGCGCTCGCGCAGCTGCTCCGACTCGAGCAGATCCTCGACGTCGGCGACGTAGCCCGCCGGGAATCGGTGTGACTTGCCCAGCTCGAAGATCTCCCTCCCGGAGTGCTGGAAGAACCAGCCGGAGAGCAGGGCCTCGAGCACGTCGTTCGAGCGCAGGCGCTCGTCGGCGTCGGTGAACGGCGGCTCCAGCAGCTCGGGGATGCCGACGGCCCTGGCCATGTTCTCGTAGTTGCGCGGGAGGCAGTAGACGCCGGCGTAGCCGTCGGCGCACTGGTACGTCCCGTAGATGGCGCTCACGGTGTTTCCGCGCCGCTTCGGGTCGATCCCCGCCTGCGAGGCGAACGGTCCGTAGAGCTCCAGCATCCCGGCGAGCGTCTCCTGCGCCGAGAGGTCGACGTGGGTCCCCTCGCCGCCGACCAGCGACCCGTAGTAGGCGATGATCGCCGCGGCGAGCGCGTTCAGGCCGGCCTGGTAGGAGGGTTGCGATCCGCCGTTCTTGAGGGGCGGCCGGTAGGGATCGCCCGTCAGCCACATGTGGCCGGAGAGTGCGTAGAGGGTGATCTCATCGGCCGGCATCCCGGCGTAGGGGCCGCTCTGCCCGAAGGGCGTGATCGAGACCAGCACCAGCCCGGGGTTGCGCTCGCGGAGCGCCTCGTAGCCGAGCCCCCGGTCGGCGAGGTGGCCGGGCGCGAAGGACTCGATGACGATGTCGGCCGCGGCCGCGAGCTCGCCGAGCAGGCCGCGCCCCTCCCCGGTGTCGAGATCGAGGGTGATGCCGCGCTTGCTCGTGTTCAGGTAGAGGTAGAGACCGCTCGCCTCGGGGTCGCTCTCATCACCGGGAAACGGCCCGGCGAGCCGCGCGGGATCGCCCGACGGCGGCTCGACCTTGATGACGTCGGCGCCGAGGCTGCCGAGCCACTTCGCCGCGTAGGGTCCGGCGATTCCCTGCGCAAGGTCGAGCACGCGCACGCCCGAGAGGGGGCCGGCCTCGGGTGCTCCGTCAGCGGGTGCCGTCGTCATCTCGCTCGTTCCCGCGAGGCGCCCGCCGTCGCGGTCTTCGCGGCGCCGTCGGCTGCGCGTCGCGGCGGAGTCTACGGAGGGCCCGCGCTGCCGTCTAGCCGCGCCGGGCGTTCGAGGCGGCCGACGGGGTAAGCTCGCCCGAGATGCCGCGGACCGGGTGTGCGCGGCGCAGCGAAGGGAGCGTCCGATGCCTGCCGGCGCCGCCCCGTCGACGATCCTCGTCGAGCGCGAGCCACCCATCGTCACGCTCACGCTGAACCGTCCGGAGGTGCTGAACGCGATGTCGCCCGTGCTCCTGGAGGAGCTCGAGGCGGCGCTGCGCGCGGCAGAGGCGGATCCGGAGACCCGGGTGGTGCTCATCACGGGCGCGCCGCGCGGTCCCGGCCGACCGAACTTCTCCGCCGGCGCCGACATCAAGGCGTCGGGCGGGCCGTCCGCGTCGCCGCCGGGGGAGCCGCTGGCGCACACCCTGGTCGCGGCGCGCGAGGTGGCGCAGGGCGTCGGGCCGGAGCACCAGTCCCGCTTCAACCATGTCTTCGGATACCTGGAGCGGATGTCGACGCCGTCGATCGCGGTCGTCGACGGGATCTGCACGACCGGCGGACTCGAGCTGATCCTCAGCTGCGACCTCAGGCTCGTCGGCGAGGCCGCGCAGATCTCCGACTGGCACACGAAGAATCTGGCGGCGATCGGGGGAGCCGGCGTCACCACACGCCTGCCGAAGCTGATCGGCGCGGCGCGCGCCAAGGAGATGCTGTGGACCGGCCGGCCGATCGGCGCGGAGGAGGCCGTCCGCATCGGGCTCGCCAACGCGATGCACCCATCCGGGGAGCTGCTCGACCGTGCGAGGGATCTGGCGCGGGAGATCGCCGCGATGTCGGCCTTCGCCGTCGCCGCTTCGAAGGCGGTGGTCGGCGCCGCGGCGCACCAGGAGACGGAGGAGGGGATCCGCTACGCCGAGCTCTGGTCGTCGCTGATCGCTCTCCAGAAAGAGGCGGCCGGGACGCCGCCGCCGCCGTCGCCCCTCGATCGGTAGCGTCTCCTCCTCGCGCGCCTCGCCGGCGCGAGGCGGCGCCGGTCCCCCGTGCCGCGACGGACGTGCCATGATGGCGCCGCCGAACGCGCGGCGCAGTCCCCGGAGGCGGCCATGGCGACGTACATCCTGCTTCTGACGCTCAATGCCGAGGGCCGGGAGAAGATGCTCGAGGATCCCGACAGCCTGCTGCGCGCCGAGAACGAGACCGAGATCAACGGCGTGCAGTGCCTCGGCCTCTACGCAGTGCTGGGGGCATTCGACTTCGTCAGCATCCTCGAGGCGCCGGACAACGAGTCGGCCGCGAGCTTCTCGCTCGCCCTCGGGGTCCGCGCCGGAGCCCACATCACGACGCTGCCCGCGATCCCGGTGGGGCTCCTCCACCGCGAGGGATCCGGTGCCCGGGGCCGGATGCCGGCCGCCGCCTCGCCGCCCGGGTAGTCGCCGCCTCGCCGGGGCTCTCCCTGCGGTGTCCGGTCGCGTGTCGGAGGCCGGGAAAACCGGCACTGCCCCGTCGGCCCGGGCGCGCCATGGCTGGAGAGGTGAGTGTGGATGAGCCTGTCCGCGCACCCATTGTTCCTGCAGATGCATCGGCTCGACGGCCGCTGCAGTGGCTGCTGGACGTCGTTTCCCCGGTCGTGTCGATGCGGGGGGCAGATCCACGCGGAGCTCGGTGACGAGAACGCGACCGGAGATGTCTGGCTCAGGCGATGGTGCTCGACGTGCGGCATCGATTGGGACGATCCCATCCCGGACGAGTCGTAGCCGGCAGGGTCGGGGATCCTGGTCTCGATGCGACAACGCCGCGTCGGGCAGGTGGGCTCCGGGAGCCGCGGCCGACCGAGCGATCAGGGCTCCGGACGAAAGTGCGGGTGCGCCACAGCCTCATGGGGCCACAGGAAGTCGAACCCCGCTGCGAGCGCGTAGCGGCGGTCGAGGTCCTCCCGGTCGCCGATGTGCACGTACGCGTCCGCCTCGAACTTCGCCTTCACGTCCGGCAACATGTGCTTGGAGGCAACGAAGTCGACCTCGATGTCGTGTGCGGCCCAGATCGCTCGTTGGCCGCTCAGCGTGCGATCGGAGCAGCTGCCGATCAGAAAGCCCTTGTCGCGTACCCGGCGGACCATCTCCATTGTCAGGACGCCAGGGGGATCGCCGACCTCCAGCGTGCCGTCGATGTCGAAGCTGATCAGAACCACCACGCGCTGCTCCCTCTCCTCGACCCTGACTAGTCGGGGGTGGCGCTCCACACGGTGAAGTTCCCCCCGAGGGGCATCGGCCCGCCCGAGACGGCCACCTCCGGCTTGACGCCGGTGACCTGCCTCGCGCCGGCGCGGCCCTGCAGCTGCTGAATGCAGTCCGTGTGCATCCAGATCCGGCTGCGGCCACTGCCGACGTTGCCCCCGCTGGGGGAGACCGGGTTGGGGCCCTCGATACTGATGTCGGTCTGGTAGAAGTCCAGCGCCTCCCCGAACCGGATCCCGCGATAGCCCAGTCCCTCGAGGTGGAACTGGTGGAAGAGCGAGAAGCCGTCGTACATGTTCTCGAAGGAGAGATCGTCTGCGGTGATCCCCGCGCCTTCGTAGATCTTGCGAGCGGAGCGCGCCGTCTCTGCCTCCACCTCGTCGAGCGTGGGAGTCAGGCTGCGGGGCCGGGCGTTGCTGGACGCGTGATTGAGGATGTAGACGGGCTTCTGCTTCATGTCCGCCGCGCGCTCGGCCGTGGAGAAGAGGTAGGCGCCGGACATCATGATGGGGATGTCGTTGTCGAAGAGGTTGGCGGGCTTCGCGATCCAGCGCGCCGCGAGATAGTCCTCTCGTCCTAGTTCCTCGGGCCGGTGCTGTGCCCAGTAGCCCTCGGGGAACATGAGCCCGTTGCGGCGGGAGTTCTCCATGAACGGCGCCATCATCTCGTGGGTCTTGCCGTACTTGCGGCAATACTCCGCGAATTGCAGGGCCGTGCCGTACGAGGCGGGACCGCCCCACAGTCGAGTCATCGCGGCGGTGCCGGGCAGGGCCTCCTCGGCGTTGGCCCCGCCCTGGTAGTAGCGGCCCTCGAAGTTGTGCCAGCTCTTGACAACGAGGCAGGTGTGGGTCAGACCGTCGCCCACCGCCTGGGCCGCCACATTGAGGGCGTTCGACATGCAGCCGGGCCCGTACATCGTGAAGTGGACGTTCGTGAGCTCCGGCATGTTCGCCAGCAGCCACTCAGCACTGATCTTCGCGATGCCGTCGAGCGGGTCCTCCGTCTGCCGAAACCTCTGGATCACGTCCGTGGGAAGCGGCTTGCCCTCCTCCCAGAACGAGCCGGTCGTGGTGGCGGGGACGACCACCAGGCCGTCGACCTGCTCGGGCGCAACGCCGGCGTCGGCGATCGCCCGCCGGAGCGCCTGAATGCTCAGGGCACCGACGCACGTCTCGGGGCGCCCGTCCCAGCGCCGGGCCGTCGGCGTGTGACCGACGCCGACGGCGGCGACCTTGCCGCGGTGCTCCCAGATGCCTAGCCCTTCGTCGTTGCGGTACATCGCCTGCGGTGCGGTCGGTGTCGTCACTGCGCGCACTCCCTTGGCGTACGGGGTCCTCCGGTGGATCGGGATCAGCCAGCGATCACGCGCCACTCGGGCACGAGCTGACCGTTCGCCGAGCGCTCGAAGATCACCTCGACGGCCGCGCCGACAGGTACATCGTCCACCGGCGTGCCCGGGAGGTGCGAGAACATCTGGATGTCCGGATCGTCGTCCAGCATGATCACGGCCAGGTTGAAGGGCTGATCCTCCTGGAGGAGCCGCACGGGGCAGTCATGGACGACGCCGTAGTTGTAGATCGTGCCGCGGCCGCTGGCGGGCTTCCACTCGAGCGAATCGCTGGCGCCGCAGTCGAGGCAGGCCTCCTCCGGCGGATGCTGCAACCGATCACAGGCGCGGCAGTTCTGGATGACGAGCCGCCCTTTGTTCGCGGCCTCCCAGAACGGCTGGCTGAAGCTGTCCGGCACGACGCCCTGCTTGGTCATGGGTTGCTCCCGTAGCACTGTCGCTGTGCAGCGCGGCACGACCGCCTGCGGCGTCGGTGCAGGATACAGTCAGCGGCGGAGGCGTGAGCGACAGGTCGCCGTGAAGGCGGTCACAGGAGGCCCGTCGCGGTGAAGCCGCCCGCCGCGCGGGCTCGCATTCCTCGCAGGCTCGCGAAGATCCCCCTGCCG
>DAOULG010000077.1:0-3393 GCA_034420495.1 Dehalococcoidia bacterium | reverse complement strand
GACGCTCGACCTCGGCGACATCGAGGAGATCGACTACGACTTCCTTCCCGACGCCACGCACTTCCTGCAGATCGAGCAGCCGGAGAAGTGCGCCGAGACGCTGCGCGAATTCCTGCAGCGGCAGGTATCCCTCTAGGCCCGCCCCGCGCGCGGGTCCCGGGCACCGGCGGGCCCGCGTGGGACGTCGCGTCCGGGTGACGGCAGGCCAGTGCCGACGGTGCTGCGGCCCCTCACGGAGTCCTCTTCCCCCGTGTGGGCCCGGAGGTGGATGAGCCTGCCGCTTCCGTGGCGAGGCCCCGGCGCGGGCTGCGTCCGGGCGCTGTCGCGCCGCCGGGGGTCGGCCCACCGGCGAGAAGGGGCTGCGCTGCGTGATATGGTCCGATCGGGGGCTCGTGAGTCGCGCGCCGGCCGGTGCTCGGGCCGGCGGTCGCCAGGGAGCAGCGGATGCCAGCGGACAGCGCGGGGGCCGTTCCAGCCGGCGAGCCTGTGGCGATCATCGGCATGGCCTGCCGGTTCCCCGGGGCGGAGAACCTCGACGCCTTCTGGCGGCTGCTGGAGGCGGGCGCGAGCGGCGTGATCGAGGGCGTCCCCGGGTCCGGAGTGGGGCGCATCGGCGAGCTCTTCCCCGATGCGGACGTGCAGAACGAGGCCTGCCGCTTCGGCGGGTACGTCGACGGCATCGACCAGTTCGACGCGACCTTCTTCCGCATCTCGCCGCTTGAGGCGCAGCTGCTGGACCCGCAGCAACGGATGATGCTGGAGACGAGCTGGCAGGCGCTCGAGGACGCGGGGATCGATGCGGAGGCGCTGGCGGGCAGCCGCACGGGTGTCTACGCGGGGATCAGCAATCTCGACTACCGGGGGCTGACCCTGGAGTCGAGCGACACGGACGAGGCGACCACCAGCCTGTATTCGGTCAGCGGCACGTCCCTCAACACGGCCATCGGGCGGGTCGCCTTCGCGCTGGGCTTGAACGGGCCGGCGATGGCGGTTGACACCGCCTGCTCGTCGTCACTGGTGGCGGTTCACCAGGCGGTGGTGGGACTGCAGCGGGGCGAAGCGGACCTGGCGCTGGCCGGCGGCGTCAACGCCATCCTGTCGGGGCGGTTGACCGAACTGCGCGGCAACGCGGGGATGCTGGCGCCGGACGGCCAGTGCAAGGCGTTCGACGCCTCCGCGAACGGCTTCGTGCGGGGCGAGGGCTGCGGGATCGTGGCCCTGAAGCTGCTGAGCCAGGCGGAGGCGGACGGGGACCGCATCTGGGGCGTGATCCTGGGTTCGGCGGTGAATCAGGACGGTGCGACGCCCGGCCTCACCGTCCCGAGCCGGGAGGCGCAGGAGCGCGTCGTCGGGGAGGCGCTCGCGCGTGCGGGCGTCCAGGCATCCGACGTGGACTACGTGGAGACGCACGGGACGGGAACATCGGTGGGGGATCCGATCGAGGCCCAGGCCGTGGGGACGGCCTACAGCCGGGGCCGCGATCCCGCGAACCCGCTGCTGATCGGGTCGGTGAAGACCAATGTCGGCCATCTCGAGGCGGCGGCGGGCATCGCGGGCCTGATCAAGGCCACGCTCGCGGTGAAGCGCGGCCTGATCCCGCGGCACCGGAACTTCCGCAACCCGAACCCGGCGATTGACTGGGACCAGCTGCCCCTGCGGGTGACGACGGAGGCGACGCCCTGGCCAGGCGCTTCCGGCCGGCCCCGGCTGGCGGGCGTGAGCGCATTCGGGTGGTCGGGCACGAACGCGCACGCTCTCGTGCGGGGGCACAGCGCCGGCGACGCTCACGGCACGGAACGGAGCTGGGCCTCCGGTCCGCCGCGCCTCGTCGCCGCACCCCTCCCGGAGCCGGCGCCAGAGGTCGCCGTGGAGGAACGAGCGACGCGGGTGCTTCCCCTCTCCGGCAAGTCGGATGAGGCGCTGGGGGAGCTGGCGGGGCGCTATCTCGAATGGTTGGAGGAGCGCACCGGGGAGGTGGAGAACGCAGACGGGGCCGACCAGATGCTCGTCGACATGGCCTGGACGGCCGGGGTCGGGCGCAGCCACTTCGGGCACCGGGCGGGCGTGACCTTCCGCGACGCAGCATCGCTGCGGGAGGGGCTGGCGGCGCTCTCCGAGGCGGCCGCGGGCCCCGGGCCGAGGTCGGCGACACGGGTGGCGTTCGCCTACACGGGCGGGTCGAGCCAGTGGACGGGCATGGGCAAGGCGCTCTATGAGCGCGAGCCGGTGGCACGGGCGGTGCTCGACCGCTGCGAGGCGGTCTTCCGCGAGGAGCGGGGCGCCTCCCTGCTCGACGTGATGTTCGGGCGCGACGAGGCGGGTGACCGGGACCTCGACGATGCCGAGTGGATGCAGCCGGCGATCTACGCGCTGGGCTGCGCGCTGACGGCCCTCTGGGAGAGCGTGGGCGTCCGGCCCGATGTCGTGCTCGGGCACAGCCTGGGCGAGATCGCGGCGGCGCAGACGGCAGGGGTCTACAGCCTGGAGGACGGGATGCGGTTCACCGCCCGTCGCAGCCTGCTGATGGCGGCGCTGCCGGGCGAGGGGGCGATGGCGGCGGTGTTCGCGCCGGCGCACCGCGTGGCGGCGGCGGTGGAGGAGCAGAACGCCGCCTCCGCGGGGCTGGATGTGAACATCGCCGCGGACAACGGAGCGCAGCAGGTCATCAGCGGCCCCGCGACGGACGTGCAGGCGCTCGTGGAGCGCTTCGCGTCGGAGGGCCTGTGGGCGAGGCAGCTGCGGAAGAGCCTCGCGTACCACAGCGCCCTCGTCGAGCCCGCGCTGGATGACCTCGAGGCGCTGTTCGGGGATCTGGACATCGCACCGCCGTCGATGGACCTGATCAGCAGTACGACGGGTCGGCTGGTCGAGCCCACTGCGAGGCCCGACGGAGCGTACTGGCGCCGCCACGCGCGGGAGCCGGTGGCCTTCCGCGAGTGCATCAATACGCTCGCGGAGATGGGCGTCGACGTGGTCGTGGAGGTGGGGGCGCAGAGGGCGCTGGGGACCCTGTTCACGATGAGCTGGCCGGGCGCGAACGAGCCGGCGAGCGTCACGAGCCAGCACGGTCCCGCCGAGGCTGAGGAGACGGGCGACAGCGGCTTCGCGGAGGCGGTGGCGGAGGCGTACGAGGCGGGTCTGGCGATCTCGTTCGAGGGGCTGTACGCGGGGGAGGAGCGACGGCGCATCTCGCTGCCGGGCTACCCGTTCCAGCGCCAGCGGTACTGGGTGGAGCCGCCTCGCCGGAGACGGCTCGCCGCCGGGCATCCGCTGCTGGGGGTTCGCCACGAGTCGCCGCGGGGCGAGGTGCTCTTCGAGCGGGAGATGTCGGAGGAGGATCCGGCCTGGCTCGACGACCACCGCGTGTTCGGGCGGTCGGTAGCGCCGGGAGCC
>DAOULG010000076.1:0-2027 GCA_034420495.1 Dehalococcoidia bacterium | reverse complement strand
ATGAAGGAGCGCGGCACGCACGAGGGCGCGACCGAGCAGATGGTGCGGCTCTTCGGCGAGCGGCTTCAGGCCGCGCGCGCGGGCGAGGTCGACGGCGAGGGGCGGATCCGCCTCGATGACCTCGAGATGGAGCCTGGGGTGCAGGCGCGCGTCGCCGAGATCTGGGAGCGGGTCGACAGCGGGAACCTGGAGGAGCTGAGCGACTACCGCGGGTACCGCCGCGACTTCGAGCAGCTCTTCGGCTTCTCGGTGGAGGGCGTCGACTACGCCGAGCCGACGGAGCTGGACCGCCCGCTCGTGGCCGCCCCGGGCCCCTAGTCCCCGCCGCTGCCCGGCTCCGCCCCGCCGTCGGGCCCGCCGGGACCCTCCGCCGCGAGCGCCACGAGCCCGTCCGCCGCGGCGAGGCGGGCGCGCCAGCCCGCGAGCGTCGCCTCGTCGGCGCCCCCCTCCGCCCCGTCGGCCCCGGCGAGGGCCGCGCTCGCGGCGGAGAAGAGCTGGTCCGCGGTGAGGAGCGCGTAGCCGACCGACTCGGCCGCGACCCGCAGCGCCTCGCCGGCCTGCTGCTCGCGCCGCCCGGGCTCCGTCATGCGGTGCCCGGAGACGACCACCAGGCCGCGGGCGGGGCGCGCCCGCTCCTCGAGCAGGCGGTCGGCCCGGGCGCGCAGGCGGTAGTGCGGCGCCATCCCGACCTCGCGCTCCGAGCCCTCCGCCTCGAGCAGCAGCTCCCCCTCGGGCGAGGTGAGCAGCCACCCCGAGCCGTCCTCCCGCGCGGAGAAGCCGAGCAGCTCCAGGCAGCGCACGACGGCCGGCAGCAGCGCCTGCTCCCCCGCGCGCCAGAGCACCTCGCGCAGGGGGCTCAGCTCGGCCGCGGATGCACGGGCGTCGTCGTAGGCGCCCTGCGCGCGCTCCAGCGCGGCGCGCGTCTCCTCGACGCGCTCCTCGCGCCCGGGGAGCCCGGGCACCGGCTGGTCGTCGAGCCAGCGGGGGCGCCGGTCGTCGTCGACGCGCCCGCGGGCCTCCTGCATCGCCCGCACGACCGCCTGCGCCTCCGGCATCGCCTGCTGGGAGCTGGCCCCGGTGATCGCCGGCAGCAGGATCAGCTGGCCCCCGAGCAGCGGGATCTGCGCCCCGATGGGCGCCCCGCCGGGCGATCGCATGAAGACGCGCGCGTGCTCGGCCACGCCCGGGGCGCGGTCGTTCAGGTAGGCGCGGTAGTGGAGCCGCCGGCGGGTCTCCTCCACGACGCCTGAGAAGGGATGGGCGTGATCGACGATCGCCCCGGTGCGGCCCTCGCCGCCCCGGATCGTCTGCGCATCCCAGCCCATGCCGGCGGGGGCCGGGAGCAGGAAGTAGCGATCGAGGCCGCTCATCCCCGCCACCTCGGTGATGAGCGAGGTCGGGTAGAGGTAGGCCGCGACGACGGCGCCCTGCTCCAGCGCCCGCGCCATCTCGTCGCGGCGGCGCTTCAGCAGCTCGGCGAGCCCCGAGGCGCCGCCGATGCTCTCGCCGTTCACCACCGGGACGCCGGCGGAGGTCTGGTGCGCGGCCGTCGCGAGCGCCGCCTCGCGCACGGACTCCTGCACCGCCTGGAGGTCGACGAGGATCGCCTCGTAGTCGAAGAGCGTGGGCGCGTCGAAGATCGTGCGGTTGTCGACCGCCGGGTTCGGCAGGGCGTGGCCGACTGAGAGCACGCGCATCACGGGCCTCCCGGGCGCCTCCCGGCGCCCCCGCGCGGGACATCGTATCCGCTGCCCCCCGTGAGCGCCGCGCCGGGGAGCGGGTGGCTTTGACCGGGGAGAGGGGGCGCGCCTACGATCGCCCGCGGTCGTGCTAGGTGGGGAGCTAGCGGTGCCCTGTACCCGCAATCCGCTTCAGCGGGACTGAATGCCCGCCCGAGGGTCGACGCCGGGAGCCGCTCGCCCCGCGAGGCGGCGTTGAGAGTCTGGTCCTGCGCGGCGATACCCGGCCAACCCCGTCAGGTCCGGAAGGAAGCAGCGGTACGCCGGTCCTATCGGGTGCCGCAGGAG
>DAOULG010000075.1:0-4036 GCA_034420495.1 Dehalococcoidia bacterium | reverse complement strand
ATCGATCGACCGTTGCCCCTCGGACCTCCGGCGCGCGCCTCCCTCACCCCCGCCCTCTCCCTCGGGGAGAGGGGGCAGGACAGGCGTCGGGGCTGGCGGCGGAGCCGAGGGGGTGTGGGGGCTCCGCCCCCACAGAAGAAGAAATCCGGGGCGGGTGGGTGGGTCCGAGCCGCGCGGCAGCGCGTGCTCGTCCGGATGCGGGTGTGGGGGGCGCAGCCCCCCACAAGGGACGCGGATCTTGCTGGGAAGAACCGAGGGGGCTAGATCGCGCCGCGCTTGGCGAGGCCCGGGAGGTCCTCGGCGGGGACGCCCAGCTCCTCGTGGTAGACGGCGTGGTTGTGCTCGCCGAGCAGCGGCGCGCGGCAGGGCCGCACGCGCTCGACGCCCTCGAAGCGATACGGCGCGATGGGTAGCCGCGCCTGCCGACCGCCGGGCAGCTCGATCGGGGCGAACGAGTCGCGGTCCGTCCAGTGCGGGTCGTCGAGGTTCTCCTCGGGCCGCCGCACGATGCCCCAGGGCAGGTGCATCCCCTGGCCGCCGCGGTAGGCCTCCTCCGTGGTCAGCATCGCGACGAAGCGCTTGGTCACCTCGGAGAAACGCTGCCGCTCCTCCTCCGCCTCGTTGCGGGCCGCGAAGATCGCGGCGCGGTAGCGCGGCTCGCGCAGGTCCTCGGCGGCGTCGTAGCGGTCCATCCACTCGAGCATGTCGTCGAGGTAGCGCGCGGAGCGTGGCTGCCCGCCGCCGATCACGTTCATGTGCCGCCCGTCGACGGTGGGGAACTGGATCTCCGGCGTCGGGCCGGGCGCCGAGTGGCGGCCGGTGGCGCGCTGGTTGATCTCGCGGCGGTACTCCCAGCTCGGGAACGCGCCCTCGGTCGTCGCGCTCACCGCGTCGTGGATCGCCATGTCCACCAGCTCCGGCCCCTCGGCCGCTCCGGCGTCCAGCCCGAACAGCGCGCCGAGGATGCCGACCACCGCGTACTCGCCGCCGATCCAGTACGAGTGGTCGAAGCCGCCGCGGATCGGCGGCAAGTCGTGGTCCGTGTAGCCGGTGCTCATCATCGGGCCGCCGAGCGCGAGCTGGACGAGGTCGCTCGAGGCCCAGTCCGCCCACGGCCCCTCGCGGCCGAACGGCGTGATCGAGCACCACACGCGCGGACCCGCCCAGCCGTCCGCGAGCCGCGCGTCCCAGCCCGCCCCGAGGGCGTCGAGGGCGCCGTGCCCGGAGCCGTCGATCACCACGTCGGCGCTCTCGCAGAGCCGCCGCCACAATTCGCGGCCCTCGGCGTGCTCGAGGTCGAGCGTGACGCCGCGCTTGTTCGCGTTGTGCGCCGCGAAGCGCAGCGATGTCTCGACGCCGGGCTCGTCGTTGGGGTAGGGCCCGATGTGGCGGGAGTCCGTGCCCGACGGCGGCTCGACGCGGATCACGTCCGCGCCCACGTCGGCCAGCAGCCGCCCGGCGACCTCGCCGAGGTCGCCGACCTCGACGATGCGCACGCGATCGAGGATCGGCGCGCCGTCCAGGCTCGCCGCGAACTCCGGCAGCGGAGGCCGTTCGCTCATACGGCGGCCTCCGCGCGCAGCTGGGCGATCTCCTCGGGCGTGCAGCCCAGCTCCGTCAGCACCTCGTCGATGTGCTCGCCGATGCCGGGACCACCGCGCTGCACGTCCCAGCCGAGCCGGCGGAAGAGGAAGGGCAGGCCCTCGTAGAAGCGATCGCCGACGTAGGGGCTGGGGGCGGCGCGGTAGAAGCCGCGCGCGGCCAGCTGCTCGTCCTGCATCTTGTCCGGCATGTTCTGCGCCAGACCGGCGGGGACGCCGCGCGCCTGCAGCGCGAACATCAGCTTGCGCGCGTCGCGCTCTCGCGTGCACGCGGTGATCGCCGCGTCCAGCTCGTCCTGCGTGGCGAGGCGCGCCTCGAGGCTGGCGAAGCGCTCGTCCTCGGCGAGTCCCGGGTGGCCGAGTTCCTCGCAGAGCTCGCGCCAGTGCTCCTCGGTCTCGGCGGCGATCGTGATCCAGCGGTCGTCGCCGGCGCAGCGGTAGGCGCCGTGCGGCGCCATCGCCGGGTGCCGCGAGCGGTTGCCGATGCGCTCGGACGGGCGGCCGTTGACCTGGCAGTCGAGCATGGTCACGCCGGTCATCACCATGCCCGTCTCGACCTGCGAGATGTCGATGCGCTGTGCGCCCTCGATGCGCTCGCGGCGGCGCAGGGCGAGCAGCATGGCGATCGCGCCGTAGTAGCCCGCCGAGTGATCGAGGTAGGAGTAGCCCCACCCGGCGGGGTCCTGGTCGGGCAGGCCGGAGATGTAGGTCAGCCCGGAGACGGCCTGCGCCGTCGGGCCCCACGTCACGTAGGAGCTGTCGCGGCCGTAGTGGCCGTAGCCGGAGAGCGAGAGGTAGATAATCTTCGGGTTCAGTTCGCGCAGGCGCTCGAAGCCGAAGCCCATGCGCGCGAAGGCGCCGGGGCTGAAGTTCTCGGTCACCGCGTCCGCCCCGGCGATCAGCTGCTCGATCAGCTCGCGGGTGCGCGGGTGGTAGATGTTGGCGGTGATGCCGCGCTTGTTGCGGTTGAAGTTGTTGAAGATCCCCGAGCGGTCCGGGTGCGGATCCCCGTCCGGCGGCAGCCCCGTCCGCAGCGAGTCCATGTGGCCCTCGTTCTCGACGCGGATCACGTCCGCCCCGAGGTCGGCGATGATCCGTGTCGCCTGCGGACCGGCGACGATCCAGGTGAAGTCCACCACTCGCACCCCCGCGAGGGGCCGCGGCCGCTCGTCGTAGGCGCGGTCGCTGTTCGCGTCGCTCTTCGCCATCGCCTCGCTCCACCGGGGGCCTGTCGGGGCCCTGCTCTCGCGTGAGCCTCGGCAAGCCTCGCGAGGTTGTCAAGCCGGGCGGGGGCGTGGCGCCCGTGACCTGCCCGTCGCGCGGGCGGAACTGCTTAAACGCGTTGCTCATCTCGCTGCAACGAGGAGTTAACGGAGCGCCCGGATGCTGACCCCGTTCGAAGGCGGCGGGGGGCCGCGCAGCAGCCGGGGGAGAGCGCCAGTGCGATCCCGTTCGGACCAGCCCCGAGGGAGCCTGTTCCCCGTCCTCCCCGGCCGCCGCGCGCCGCCGAGCCCGCCTGACGACGAGGGGGGGACGGCTCGCCCGGCCCGTAGCTCGCGGCATTCTCGACCCCGGGCTCCCCGCACCCGGGATCTCGACGGGAGGGGCGGCATCCCCGCCGCCCCTCCCCTGTCTTCTCCGCCGCTACTGCGTCGCCGCGCCGCCGCCGAGCAGGCCCGCCGTGAGGTCGATCTCCAGCGTCAGCTCCTCGCCGTCCCGCAGCAGCACGACCTCGATCGTGCCGCCCGCGGGGGCGGACGAGCGCATCAGCGCATCGAGGTCGGCGAGGGTCGAGAGCGGTCGGCCGCCGATCGAGACCAGCAGGTCGCCGGGGAGGATGCCGCCCGCGTCCGCGGGCGAGCCGGGGAAGACGGCGAACACGCGCAGGCCGTCCGGCGTCTCCTCGACCATCTCGCCGAGCAGCGACGGCGGGATGTCCGGACCGTCCGGCGCATCCTGCAGCACCAGCGCGAGCGCCACCGCGCGCAGCAGGTCCGCGCGCCAGGCGTCGCCTTCGGAGGCAGTCTCGCGTTCGAGGTCCGGCGTGATCTCCGCCCCGCCGCGGCTGACCGTCAGCACGTAGGCCTCGCCCTCGGCGAGCGCCTCGATGGCGGCGCGCAACTCCGCGCCGCTCGCGACGGGCGCGCCGTTGACCGCGGTGATCTGATCGCCCTCGGCGAGGCCCGCGCGCTCGGCGGGCGAGCCGGGAAGGACGGCGACGACCGTTCCGGAGCCCCCCAGATCGGCGATGATCACGCCCAGCAGCAGGTCGGCGCCGAGTGCGTCGAACAGCGCCCGCAGTTCCGGCGGCAGAGCGTCGAGCGAACCCGAGAACAGCTCGGAATCCGGATCGCTCATCGCGTCGAGCAGCAGCCGCACCACCAGCGCCTGCTGCTCGGGCGGCAGCAGGCCGTCTCCACCGGCGGGCGCCGCGT
>DAOULG010000074.1:0-4108 GCA_034420495.1 Dehalococcoidia bacterium | reverse complement strand
CTACCTGCCGGCCGTCGCGGCCCTGCTCGACCTCATCGAGGCGCACGGCGGCGCGCTGGCGCCGGCGGCGGCCGCCGGGGGCATCGGGAGCGCGCGGGCCGCGAGGCTGCTCGCCCGCGATCCGGCGGCGCTCGCGGCCGCGAACGCGGTGCGCGCGCGCCGCGGCCTGCGCCCGCTGCGGGGGCGCTAGGTCGCGGCGGGCCCCCGGCGGGCGCCGGGGAGGCGGTGGTCCCAGCTGCAGATGCGCTCGGGGTGGATGCGCAGCACCACGCGCTTCGGCGCCTGGCGCGCGGGACGGGCCGCCTCCGGCGAGGCGTCGGCGCCGTAGCGCCGCCCGATCGACTCCATCACGGCGCGGGTCCGCTCGTGGTCGCCCTCGATGAGCTCGCAGCGGCCGTCGATGACGGCGCCGCGCAGCTCGCCGTAGCTCGATCCCGCCTCGACGAGCGCGGTGACGCGCGGGTCGCGCCG
This sequence comes from Dehalococcoidia bacterium, assembly GCA_034420495.1. Classification (GTDB taxonomy): domain Bacteria; phylum Chloroflexota; class Dehalococcoidia; order UBA2979; family UBA2979; genus VYDC01. The sequence continues at coordinate 3,637 of DAOULG010000074.1, read as the reverse complement.
GATGTTCAGCACCTTCTGGGAGCGGGCGTAGCTCGTGAGCAGGGGCAGCCCCGCGTCGTCGAGGACGAACCACATGGGCACGACGTGCGGGCGCCCGTCTCGACCGACGGTGCCGAGCACGAGCGTGCGCGCCTCCTCGAGCAGCGCCCGCCGCCCGCCCTCGTCGAGCTCGATCGCCGACCGGCGGCTCGCCATGGGCCCTCCCCTCACGAGCCTACCAGTCCGGGCGCGCGGCCTCGCCGCGCGCCGCCGGTTCTGCTACACAGGGCGGCAGCGCGTCCCTGCCCGGCGGGGGCGCGGCGACGGGGCACGGCAGCGGAGGGGGGTCGCATGCAGCCCCTTCACGGCATCCGGGTCGTCGAGGTGGGCGCCAGCGTCGCCTCGGCCGCCGCGACGAAGACCTTCTCCGACTACGGCGCCGACGTGGTGACGGTGGAGCCCCCGGCGGTCGGGCCGCTCCGCCGGCTTCCCCCCTTCCCCGGCGACCGGCCGCATGTCGACCGCGGCGCCTACCATCTCGCCTTCAACACCGGGAAGCGCTCGCTCGCGCTCGACCTCCGGACGCCGTCGGGGCGCGAGGTGCTGGCGCGGCTCCTGCGCACCGCGCAGCTCGCCGTCCTCGACGGCGCGCCCTCGGAGATCCTGCGGCTCCGCGCGCTCGTCGACGAGGAGGAGGGTCCGAGCACGGTCGCGATCACCCCGCACGGCCTGACCGGCCCCTACGCCGAGCGCCGGGAGAACGACCTCTCCGTGCTGTCGTGGACGACGCGGGTCCACCGCAACGCCATCGAGGGCCGCGAGCCCCTCCGCTACGCGCCCGAGGCGGGACACGTGCAGGCTGCCCACACCGCGGCCGCCGCCGGCTTCGCGGTCTGCTGGGGGCTGCGCCACGGCGGCGTGCGACGGGACGTCGACGTCTCCCAGGTCGAGGCGATCCTCGGCAACGTCGACACCTCCTTCGTCCCCTGGACCTTCACCGGCGCCGAGTGGGCGCGCACGGGCGGGCAGTCCCACGCCATCTACCCGACGGGGAACTACCGCTGCCGCGACGGCCACCTCACGATCTCGGCGCACATGGAGCCGTGGTTCAGCCGGCTCTGCGCCGCCATCGGCCATCCGGAGATACCGCAGGATCCGCGGTTCCAGCCGGGCGAGCGCTCCCAGCACTGGGAGGACTTCATGGAGTACTTCGGGCCCTACCTCGCCTCGCGCACGAAGCACGAGGCGTTCGAGGAGCTGCAGGAGGCCGGCGTCATGGTCGCCCCGGTGCTCGAGATGTCGGAGGTCCTGACCGAGCCGCAGGCCGTCGCGCGCGGCTCCTTCGTCTCGGTGGAGCAGCCCGGCATCGGCGGGCAGGCGCTCGCCGGCGCCCCGTACCGCACCGGCGGGCTGGCCTCCGACGCGTGGCGCGCGCGGCCCTCGCCGCGCTTCGGGGAGCACACGAACGAGCTCCTCGATGAGCTCGGCTACGCGGCCGACGAGGCGATCGCGCTCTTCCGGGCGGGGGTGATTAGGTGACGACGCGGGCGCTGGAGGGGCTGCGCGTGGTCGAGATGACGGAGGCGTGGGCCGGTCCGGTCGGCGCCTCGCTGCTCGGCGACATGGGCGCCGACGTCGTGAAGGTGGAGTCGTATCCGCGCAGCTCGATGACGCGCCCGGTGCGCCCGCGCGAGGCGACGATGCCGGGAGACGGCCCCCCGTACGAGCGCGACGCGCTCCATCACCAGGGGAACCGCAACAAGCGGAACGTCTGCCTCGACGTCCGCACCGAAGGGGGCGCCGAGGTCCTGCGCCGCCTCGTCGCCGGCGCCGATCTCTTCATCGAGGGCTACTCCTCCGGAACGATCGCGCGGCTCGGGTTCGGGTGGGAGGCGGTGCACGCGCTCAATCCCCGCACCTGCATGATCTCGCTCGCCGGCTGGGGCGTTGAGGGGCTCTACGCGGGGAAGGTGACGCTCGGCGCCGGGCTCGACGCCACGAGCGGGCACATGGCCGTGCGCGGCTACCCGGACGGTCCGATGGAGGATGTGCGCTCCAACTTCCACTCCGATGCGACCGGCGCCGCCACCACCGTCTGCGCCGCGATCACCGCCCTCGAGCAGCGCGAGCGCACCGGGGAGGGCTGCTTCACCGACTTCTCGCAGTGGGAGGGACTCGTCTGGCAGTTCCCGGGACTCCTGGCCGAGTGGACGATGAACGGGCGTCTCCCGGCGCGGCTCGGCAACCGCGATCCGCACGTCGTCCCGCACGGCGTCTACCGCGCCGCGGGCGACGACGAGTGGGTGGCGATCGCGGCCGAGGACGATGCGCAGTGGACGGCCCTCGCAGGCGCGCTCGGGCACGGCGGGTGGGCCGAGGAGCCCCACCCCTGGTCGACGCTGCCCGGGCGCCTCCGCGAGCGCGAGGCGATCGACCGGGCGATCACCGCGGCCACCGGCGGGCGCGCCGCCTTCGAACTGGCGGACGACCTGCAGGCGGCCGGCGTCATCTGCGCGCCGGTCATCTCCTCCTCCCAGGTCCTGATGTCGCCGCAGCTGCAGGCGCGCCGGTGGAGCCACACCATCGAGCACCGGTGGACCGGGCCGGCGATGGTCGGGGGCTTCCTCTGGCAGGTGGAGCAGGATCCGCTGACATGGGACCGGCCGACCGCCCTCGTCGGCGAGCACAACGGCGAGATCCTCGCGGAGCTCGGCTACGGCGCCGCGGAGATCGCCGGCCTCCTGCGCGCGGGCGCCATCGCCGAGGGCTACCCGGAGCCCGGCGAGGCGCCGGCCGGCCCGGGCTTGCCGCGGCGCGGCGGACATTCGTAGGGTGGCGCTCCGGGGGCGGGGATGACGCCGGAGCTGATGCGAGGTCTCTGATGCAGCCACTCGCCGGCCTGCGCGTCGTGGAGGTCGGGGGCACGCTCGCGGCGGGCGTCGCCACGAAGCGCTACTCGGACTTCGGGGCGAGCGTCGTCAAGGTCGAGCCGCCCACAGGAGGCGAGATCCGGCGCCTGGCGCCGTTCCCGGACGACCGCCCCGGCCTCGACACCGGCGCGATGCACATGGCGTTCGACACCGGGAAGCGCTCGCTCGCGCTCGACCTCGGGACGCCGTCGGGTCGCGAGGTGCTCGACCGCCTCCTCGCCCCGGCCGACCTGCTCATCGCCCACCAGCCGGTGCCCGAGCTGCGCGCGCTCCTTGCGCGCATCGACCCGACGTCGGGGCCCTGCACCGTCGTGATCACCGCCCACGGGATGGACGGGCCGTACGCGGAGCGACTCGAGAACGACCTGACGATCTTCGGATGGTCGACGCGCGCGCATCGCCACTCGGTCCAGGGCCGCGAGCCGCTGCGCTACGCCCCCCACGCCGGGATGATCCAGGCGGCGAACACGGCCGGGATGCTCGGCCTCGTCTCCGTCTGGGGCCGCCGGCAGGACGGGCGCCGGCGGGATGTCGAGGTGGCCGGCGTCGAGGCGCTGATGGGGAACGTCGACAGCTCGTTCTTCCTCTGGGCGGTCAACGGCGCCGTCCAGCCGCGCTCCGCCGGCCTCTACCGCGGCATCTACCCGATGGGCGCGTACCCTTGCAAGGACGGGCACGTGCTCTTCTCGGCGGCGCGGCACCCCTTCTTCAGCAACCTCTGCCGCGTG
>DAOULG010000073.1:0-3003 GCA_034420495.1 Dehalococcoidia bacterium | reverse complement strand
ATCGGGCGGCCCGGCGACCTCGTCGGCGCGCTGCTCTATCTGGCCTCGGACGCGGCGGACTACGTGAACGCCGAGGTGCTCGCCGTCGACGGCGGTCTCGCGGTGCATGCGTGACCTCCCCCGCCGGCGACGGGGCGGCGGGCGGCGGGAGCCACCCCGCCCGGGCGCCCGCGCCGCTGGGGAGGCCCGGGCCGGCGTGGGATGGGAGCGGCCTGCTCGGTCGGCCGGCGACGGGCGCGGCGGCCGGGGGAGCCGCGGCGGAGGGAGGCGGCCGGGCGCGGCCGGACGCGGCGGGTCTGCAGCTGCGGCGCGACGGCTCCGTCGCGGGCGTCGGGCGCCGCGCCGTCGGCTTCGTCGCCGACGAGCTGACGCACCGGCTCCTCCTCTTCCTCGTGCTCGTCTTCACCGGCACCGATGTCGATTCGCCGGGCTTCTTCGCGATCGCGATCGTGATCCCGGTCGCGTACCACTGGACCTTCGACTCCCTGGGGTGGTCGCCGGGAAAGCGCGTCGCGGGGCTGCGCCTGATCAATGATCGCGGGCGTCCGCCGGGCCTCCTCGCCGGCGGCGTCCGCGCGGTGATCGTGCTGCTCGTCCCCTTCTACCTGAGCTACGTCTGGGCCGTCTGGGACTCGCGCGTCCAGACGCTCCACGACAACGCCGCCCGCACCTACGTGGTGCCCCTCTCCGAGCTCCCGGAGGCGGACCCCGAGCAGACGTAGCGGGACGGGGCGGCGGCGCGGCGGGCCGGGGACGGGCTCACCAGGGGAGCGACCGCGGCTGGAGCACCTGGCGCACCTGCCCGTCGCCGACGAGCACGATGAGATCGAGCGCGCTGTAGGCCTGCGGGCTCATGCCGCGCAGGGCGGCCGTCACCAGCTCCTCCTCGATGTGCCCGATCGGTGCGATCACCAGGAGCGCCGCGAGGTCGACCTCCCGCCCCGCGCGCTGGGAGGCGGCCCGCGCCACGGCGCGGCGGAAGAGGCGGCGCGTGAGCGATCCGTCGAGAGGCGAGAACGGGGCGGGCGCGGCCACGAGCGTCACGCCGGCCGGCTCGTCGGCGGGGAGCCGCGAGAGGAGCCAGTAGTCGTGCAGGGGGAGGGCGCTCACCTCGCCCGTGGCGAGGAGCTGCGCCCGGTCGCGCACGCGCGAGATCAGGATCGCACTCTCGGCCTCCTCCTCGGGGAGGCGGCGGAGCGCCCGCGAGTCGAGGTGGAAGGCCCCCGGGACACCCTCCGAGAGCTGCGTCCACAGCGGGGAGAGCCCGCCGGCGACCGAGACGTAGGATCCCTGGTCGTCGACCTTGGCGAGCTGGCAGGTCACCGGCACCCGCACCTCGCGGCGCTCGCCGGCGGGGAGGCCGGCGAGGCCGCGCGCGAGCAGAAGGCGCAGCTGCGACCGGTGCGGCTCCCCGTCGGGGAGCTCCGTCCCGGGCGGGATCCAGACGGCGTAGGCGGCGCGCTCCTCCCCGTACGCGCCGGCCGAGACGTCGGAGGCGAGCAGTCCCTCCATCGCGGCCGCGGCGTCCGGGAGGCCGGGCGGGTCCCAGAGCTTGGCGACCGAGACGCCGATCCGGCGCTCCCGCTGCCTGAGCATCGCGTCGAAGGGCGGCGGTGCCTCGGCCGCGGGCCGGAAGGTGCGGAAGTAGCGCTCGCTCATCCAGGCGGCGAGCATCGCCAGCCCCGCGCGCCCGATGCGTGAGAGGTCCCCTGGGGGAGAGTCCCCCGTGGGAGAGGCGGTCCCGGGCGACGTCACGCCGCGATCCGCCGCGCCCGGCCCGCAGGCCGGCTCTGGCTCAGCCTCCGGCCTCCGCCTCGGCGGCGGCCCGCCGCCGCTCCTCGCGGCGGTCGAGCCAGGGCACGACCGCGTTCGTCAGCACCTCCCAGGCGACGGCGAGGTTGAGCAGCAGGAAGCTGATCACGCCGACCCACTTGAAGGCGGTCGCGAGCGCGGTCGTCCCGTCCCCGGTGCGGTGCAGCCAGTTGACGGCGATCACCATCAGCACGATCAGGGCGAGCAGGCCCAGCACGGCGTCCCAGCGACGGATGAAACGGCTGAAGAAGGCGATCACCGCCGCGCCGATCGCGATGTTCTGCGAGAGCCCCGCGAGCAGCACGGTGTGGCGGTGATCCCAGAGCTCGTAGGAGGCGAGGAAGACCAGGAGGAGGAGGGGGCCGCCGAGCGTGGCGATGGCGATGCCGACCAGATCCCGTCGTGTGAACCGCATCCTCGCCCCCTGCCCGCCCCGTCCCGCTGGCGATGCGCCGCTCCGCTCGCCGGTGTGCGGGGCGATGGTAGCGCGATTCCCCGGAAGGGGAAGGCGCCCCCGGCCCGTCGGGCGGGGACGCTCGCTAGATGTTCGAGCGCGACTGCCCCCCGTCGACGTTGAGGGCCGCCCCCATCACCCAGGAGGCGCGGGGCGAGGCGAGGAAGACGGCCGCCCGCGCGACCTCCTCCGGGCGACCGAAGCGCCCGGCCGGGATCTCCCGCGCCACGAACTCCCGCATCGCCTCCGGCTCCCGGCGCACCCGCTCGCCCCACGAGCCGCCCTCGAAGGCGATCGAGCCCGGCGCCACGACGTTGACGCGGATGCCGTCTGCAGCCCAGGCGAGCGCGTAGGCCTTGCTCGCGGCGATGAGCGCCGATTTCGTCGCGTTGTAGGAGGCCGGCCCGCCCGACTCGCGGCCGTAGATGGAGGCCACGTTGACGACCGCGGCGCCGCCCTCCCGCTCCGCGGCGCTGCGCGCGAGGTGCGGGTGGCAGAGCTCCATCAGCCGCACGGGGGCGAGCAGGTTCGTCTCGTACGAGCGCGCCCACCGCTCGCCGAGCTCGCCCTCCCGGAAGGAACCGCCCGCGTTGTTGACGAGGACGTCGATGCCGCCGAAGCGGGCGGCGACCGCCTCGACCATCCGCTCGCAGCCGGAGGGGTCGGTGACGTCCCCGGCGATCGGGAGCGCGTCGGCCGCCCCGGCCGCCCGCGCGGCCTCCGCCGCGGCCTCGAGC
>DAOULG010000072.1:0-2004 GCA_034420495.1 Dehalococcoidia bacterium | reverse complement strand
GTGGTGATCTCCGCGCTCTCCGCGCTCGCCCCGGCGGGGAGCGTGGTGGTGAACGCCATCCACCTCGACCGCGTGCCGGAGTTCCCCTACCGGCTGCTCTGGGGGGAGCGCTCGCTGCGCTCGGTCGCGAACGTCACCTCCGAGGACGCGCGCGAGTTCCTGGAGCTCGCCCGGGCGATCCCGGTGCGCACGGCGGTCGAGGCGCTCCCGCTCGGCGAGGCGAACGCGGCGCTCGCGCGGCTCGAGCGGGGAGAGCTCGACGGGACCGGCGTGCTCGTGCCCTGAGCCGCGCGCGCCGGTGGCGTCGGCCGCCGCCCCTCGCTACCGTCGCAGCCCGGGGGAGCGGGGGAGGTTCCGTCCCATGAGGCTCATCTCGGCCAGCCGGGCCGCGCGCTCGCTCGCTCTCGCGGCGGCGCTCCTCGGCGCGCTCGCGGCGGGGGGCGGCGAGGCGCGCGCCTCGAGCCCGGAGCTCGGGGCCTTCGTGGGGTCCCCGCCCGGGCCGGGCTCCCTCGGCGTCGTCGTCACCGCCGAGCAGGCCCCGCCCGAGGCGCTCGCGGAGACGCTCCGCCAGGCCGGCTGCGACCCGGTGAGCATCTGGGTCGCGGCCTCCGGGGCCCTCCGGGGCTACATCCCCGGCGCGCCGGCCTTCGTGAACGCGCTCTTCCCGCAGCGGGTCCCGGGCGGGACGCAGCTCCGGGTGCGCTGCTGGGGCGACCGCGCCCCCGCCGTCGACCCGGCGAACGCCGCCTACCTGGTCGAGCGCGAGGAGGTGGTGCTCGAGGACGGCCTCTCCGACGTCCCGGTCGCCCCCGGCTCGGCGACCAGCACGCGCACGGAGCTCGGCGCGCACCGCGCCTACGGCGATCTCGACGGGGACGGCGCGCTCGACGCCGCCTCGGCGCTGGTGCAGAACCCCGGCGGGAGCGGCACCTTCCACTACCTGGCGGTGAGCCCGGGCGGCTCCGGAGGGCCCGGCCCGACGCTCTTCCTCGGCGACCGCGTGGCGGTCGAGCGCGTCGTGGTCGCGCACGGCCGGGTCACCGTCTCCTACCTGGCGCGCGCCTTCGACGCGCCGATGGTGAGCCCGCCGACGATCCCCGTCACCCGGCACGTCGCGCTGGAGGAGGGGAGGCTCGTCGACCTCGGGAGCGGCGCCTGCGAGGCGCCGGTGCTCGCCGGCGTGGGCGGCTTCCTGATCGTGACCGCGCCCGCCTCCGGCAGCGAGGTGCTGGGCCGCTTCACCGTGAGCGGCTGCTCGCGCACCTTCGAGTCGACCGTGAACTGGCGGCTGCTCGACCGCGCGGGGGCCGAGATCGCCTCCGGCCACGCGAGCGGCGGCGGCGTCGACGGGCCGGGGCGCTTCTCCTTCACCGTCGAGTACGACGTCCCGGTGATGCAGGCGGGCCGCCTTGAGGTCTTCGAGGTGGACCCATCGGGGGGCGAGGGCCACCCGCCCCCGATGGAGGCGATCACGCTGATCCTCCACTAGCGGCCGCCGCCGCGGGAGTGCGCCCGGGCGGCGGATCCGGGTGCGGCCCCGTGCCCTGCGCCCGCGGCCGTCCCGTATGCTGCGCCGATGCCGCGGCGCCGCGGGTTCCACGAGCCGGAGGATCTCGGCCGCGACCAGGATCGCCGTGACGCGGCCCGCCCCGGCCGGCGGTTCCACGTCTACGTCCTCGGCACCGACTCCGGCCACTACGTGGGGCACACCGCGCACGTCCCTCACCGCCTCCGCCAGCACCGGCCGGGCGAGGTCCCGTCGACGGCGGGCGGCGATCCCTCCCTGCTCTGGACCTCCGGGCCGCTGCCCACGCGCAAGGACGCCGCCTCGTTCGAGGCGGCCCTGAAGGCTCTCCGGCAGCAGCGCGCGCCCCGCTTCGCGGAGATCACCGGGCTCGACCCCATCCCCTTCCGGCCGGCGGGCCGGCGCGGCGGCCGCAGGGCGCGCAGCCGGGGCCGCAGGCTCCGCGGGCTCCGCAGGCTCCTGGGCGGCCGCCTGCGCCG
>DAOULG010000071.1:0-2963 GCA_034420495.1 Dehalococcoidia bacterium | reverse complement strand
ATCCGGCCGACGGGCGCTCGAACGGGTTCGTCTTCGAGAACCCGAACCCGCTCTGGCTCGACGAGCTCGCGCTCCAGCTCCAGCAGCTCATCGACGACAGCATCAACCCGGGGATCGCGGCGCACGGGGGATACGTGACGCTGCTCGACTTCCGCGATCGCGTCGCCTACATCGAGATGGGCGGGGGGTGCCAGGGCTGCGGGCTCGCCGCCGTCACGCTGACGCAGGGCATCGAGGCCGCCGTGCGCGAGGTCCTGCCGGAGATCGAGCGCATCGTCGACACGACCAACCATCAGGACGGCGAGAACCCCTACTACGCCCCCCAGAAGAAGTGAGGCGGCCCCGATGAGCGGGCGCCGCCCCCGCGAGGGCGCGTCGCCGTCCCCGGACGGGCCGGGGCGGGCCTCCGACGCGCTGCTCGTCTCGACCTACGAGCTCGGGCACCAGCCGCTGCTGCTCGCCCAGGCGCAGGCGGCGCTCCGGGACGCGGGCCACCGCGTCCGCTGCGTCGACCTCTCCGTCGAGGAGCCGGGCGCCCTGCTCGCGCTCGCCGCGGCGGCCGATCTCGTCGCCGTCGCCGTGCCGATGCACACCGCAGCGCGCCTCGCCGTCGCGCTCGCGCCGCGGCTGCGCGAGGCGGCTCCCCGCGCGCACCTCTGCTTCTTCGGTCTCTACGCGAGCGCGCTCGCGGGCCCCGGACCGGCCGGCGCCGCGTCGGTCCCGCTCGCCGACTCCCCGCTCGCCGACTCCCTGCTCGCCGGCGAGTTCGAGCCCGCTCTCGTCTCGCTCGCGAACGCGATCGCGCGCCGCGCGCCGGGCGTCGCTCCCCGCCGCGTCGAGCCGCCCCGGGGCGGCGGGCCCGACGCGCCCGCGCCGTCCTTCCCGCGGCAGAGCTTCCTCCCCCCGGACCGTTCCGGGCTGCCGGGCCTCGATCGCTACGCCCGCTGCGACACGGGGGACGGGCTCGTGCTCGCGGGCTACGTGGAGGCGAGCCGGGGCTGCGCGCACCGCTGCACGCACTGCCCCATCACGCCGGTCTACGGGGGCCGGCTCCGGCTCGTCGGCCGTCGGGTCGTGCTCGGCGACGCGGCACAGCAGATCGAGGCCGGCGCCCGCCACATCACATTCGGCGATCCGGACTTCCTGAACGCCGTGCCCCACACGCTTGCGATCGTGGCCGAGCTCGCCCGGAGGCACCCCGGCGTCACCTTCGACGCGACGGCGAAAGTGGAGCACCTCCTCGAGCACCAGGATCTCCTCCCCCGCCTGCGGGATTACGGGCTGCTCTTCGTGACGTCGGCCTTCGAGTCGACGAGCGACCGCGTCCTGGCGGAGCTCGAGAAGGGGCACGCCGCCTCGGATCTCGAGCGCGCGGTGGAGGCGACCCGCCGGCACGGGGTGGCGCTGCGGCCGACCTGGGTGGCCTTCACGCCCTGGGGCGGGCCCGACGACTACCTGGCGATGCTCGACTTCGTGGAGCGCCACGGCCTCCAGGCCGCGGCGCCGCCGGTGCAGTACGCGCTCCGGCTGCTCCTCCCGCCGGGCTCCCCGCTGGTGCCGCGGCTCTCCGCCGCCGGCCGGATCGAGGGCTTCGATCGGGAGCGGCTGAGCTACCTCTGGCGGCACCCCGACCCGCGCGTGGAGGGGCTTGCGGCCGACGCGGAGGCGATCGTGGCCGCGGAGCAGGGCTCGTGCGGAGCGCACGCGCGCCCGCGCGCGGCGCTCACCAGCCCCGCCGTGCTCGGAGCCCTCCGCGACGCCGCCCTGCGGGCGGCGGGCGGGCCGCTCCGGGCCGCCGCGGCCGCCGTTCCGGCGCCCTTCGTCCCCGGCCTCACCGAGGCGTGGTTCTGCTGAGCGGAGCCCACCGCGGGGCAGTTGGCCTCGCTCTCCCGCGCCGCACCGCCCTAGCCGGTCTCCCCACCGCCGTCCTCCACCTCGAAGTGGAGCGCCGCGTGCGCGCGGCGCAGCGCCGCCTCGACCGCCCCGGGCGTCCCGGCGCGGGCGAAGAGGAAGCCCAGGTACTCGCCGCCCTCCGGCAACGGGACGAGCCTGCGGCCGCTCGCCGCACCGAGCGAGAGGCCGGTGATGCCGGGCACCGCCTCCGCCTCGGCCACGCCGGCGACCGACCGCAGGATCCCGGCGGCGGGTATCGGGATCATCATCACCCCCGCCGCGGCGCTCTCCCGCGCGTAGCCGGTCGTGGCCGGCGCGCCGCCGACCGCGTCGCGCAGCAGCAGCTCCTCGAGGGAGAGCTCCGCCCCCTCTCCCCCCGCCCGGCGCGGAGCGAAGCGGAGGGCGCGCGCGCAGAGCCCGCCGATCGACCGCGCGGCGAGGTCGACGGGCCATGCGCCGCCCTCGTTCAGGCGCAGCTCGGCGTGCAGGGGCCCCCGGCCGAGCCCGAGCGCGCGCGCTGCGCTCTCGGCGACGTCGGCGGCGAGCTGCTGCTCCGGCGCCGGCAGGCGCGAGGGCGTCACGTAGAGCGTCTCCTCGAAGAAGGGGCCCTCGAGCGGATCGGGCTTGTCGAAGATCGCGAGCACGCGCAGCCGCGCCCTCCCCGCGGCATCGGGCTCCAGCAGCCCCTCGATCGCGATCTCGCGGCCGGGGATGTAGCCCTCGACCAGGAGGTCGGCGCTCCCGCCGCACTCCCGCACGATCTCGGGGCGAGCGAGCAGCCTGCGCACGCGCGCCGCGGCCGCGGCGAAGGCGCCCGGGTCGTCGGCGCGGATCACGCCGCGGCTCCCGGAGAGCGCGAGCGGCTTCACCACGCAGGGGAAGCGGATCTGCCGGGCGAGGACCGCGGGATCGTCGTCCTCGCGCAGCCGCCACCAGGGAGGCGAGCGGATCCCGGCCGCCTCGAGCCGCTCCCTGAGCAGCGACTTGTCGCGCGTCGCGCCGACGGCCCCAACGGGGTTCCCGGGGAGTCCGAGGCGCGCGGCCGCGTGCGCCGCCACCAGCGTTCCGCC
>DAOULG010000070.1:0-6837 GCA_034420495.1 Dehalococcoidia bacterium | reverse complement strand
CCCTGAGCGTGATGCGGTAGCTACCGGTGGGGGCGCCGGGAGGGAGCTCCCACTCGGCCGCGAAGGAGCCGTGCGCGCCCGGCTCGACCGCGCGCTCCGCGAGGAGCTCGTAGCGGGGATCACGGAGCGTGACGGTGAGCTCCCCGTCGGGCGCGGGGAGGGAGTAGGAGGCGTCGTCGTCCCAGCGCACCACTCCCCGGTAGAAGACGGTCTCGCCGGGGCGGTAGAGGGGCCGGTCGGTGTAGAGGTGGGCCGTGAGCCCCGGGAAGTAGCCGGCTGAGGGGATCCCCGCCGGGCGCGGGAGGCCGTCGCCGTCCCACCAGGTGAGGACGACGCCGGTGCGATCGCCGCGGATGCGCGCGAGGAAGTGGCCGTAGGGGTTCCAGTAGCTGCCGGGGGTCGTGGCGATCGCGAAGCGCGCCAGCCCGTCCGCGCCGGTCGTCGCGACCTGGTCGGGACCCTGCGCGCCCCCGCCGGCGGGGCCCGCGCGCACCTCGACGCCCGCAAGCGGCTCGCCGCTCGCGTAGTCGAGCGCCCAGACCAGGAGCTCGTCGCTTGCGAGCTTGGTGAGGAGGGTGGTGTCGACGACGCTCAGCACGAGCTTCCGCTCGAGGGGGAGCTCCGGTGCGCCCGCGTAGAGGAGGTAGTGGCCGCGGGCGAGCGGCTCGCCCGGGCCGAGGGGGGTGGCGTGGAGCGCCGGGGCGCCGCCGGGCTCCGTGCGCGTCGTCTCGCTCCACTCGCGGACGGCCGCGCCCGAGGGCTCGAAGGAGACCGGGCCCCCGGCCTCCTCGTCCCACCCGTCGACGAAGCCGCGCCGGAGCAGCGTCTCCGCCTCCGCATCGGTGAGGCGGTGGAGCCGGAAGCGGACCTCCCCCACCCCGGTCGGGACGTACTCCAGCTGCTGCTCCACCCCCGCCTGCCAGATGGAGAAGGGGCCGCTCGTGAAGCGGAGTGAGGGGTCGGGGGGGCGGACGGTGAAGGAGAACTCGTGCCCGGGGAGCGCGCGGCCGCCTCGGTCGCGGACGCCCTCAGCGATGCGCACGGTGTGCTCGCGGGAGTGCTCGAGCACGCCCCACATCGAGACGGAGTCGCCGCGGGCGTAGAGGGAGTGCCCGTCGACCGGCTCGCCGTCGATGAAGATGCGGCCGGGGAAGGACTCCGGGTCCATCGGGTTGTTGTAGGTGAGGCGGAGCGAGCAGCAGGGGGCCTCCCGCTCTCCCTCCGCGGGGAAGGTCATGGCGAGCATCGGCGGATGGACCACCTCGAAGCGCGCCGAGCGCGCCGCCAGGGTCGGGCTGCCCCGGGCGCCCCTGAGTCCGGCGGCGGCCCGAAGCTCGTACGAGCCGCCGAGTGCAAGCGGCGCGTCGGGGACGAGGGTGAGCACGCTTCCGTCCTCGCTCCAGCGCAGCGCGGCCGCGACCTCATCCCCGGCCCCCTCCGCGGAGAGCGCCCGGAGCGCGACGCCCGCCTCGACGGAGCCGCGCTCCATCGGCTGGTTGAAGGTGACGACGAGCTCCACGTCGGGCTCCACGTGGAGGGATCGGTCCGGCGGCTCGATCCCCGCGACGGCGGGGCGGACGGTCGAGAAGCTCCAGCGGTAGTCGGATGCGAGCGCGCCGCCGGGCTCGCCGCGGAGCCCGGCGGCGATCCGGACGCGGTACTCGGTGTCGGGCGGAAGCTCCTCCGGGATGAAGCGGTAGAGCGAGGTGCTGAGCCACTCACCGCTGCCGGCGAGCGGCGGGTCGACCGAGAGCAGCGGACCGGCTCCCTCCTCCTGGAGCACGGTGAGGGGGGCGACGGCGCGGCTGAACTGCACCAGGATCTGCGCGCTCGCGGGGACCTCGACGTCCCCGGGGCCCGGGATGACGTGGGCGACCTCGAGGCGGCCGCCGGCGGTGAAGCGGTGCACGTGGTCGGAGGCGAGGCCGGCCGCGGCGGCGTCGACGGTGACGCGGTAGCTCCGGCCGCGCTCCCAGCCCGGGAAGTCGGGCTGGAAGAGCAGGGTGCGATCGTCGAGCCAGGCGAAGGAGCCGGGGGCCGGCGGCTCGACCGTGAGCAGCGCCTCCGGCCGGGACCGGGGCGGCGCCTCGCGGAAGGTGACGGTGAGCGAGGCGAGGCGCGGCACCTCCTCGCCCGCCGGAGAGACAGAGACGGCCGGGCGCGTGGGGGCGGGCGGCACGGCGAGCGTGATGTCGCCGTAGCGGTAGTGGCCGCCCGGGCTGTTACCGTCGTCGAGCGGGAGCGGGATCCGCGGCAGCGCCTCCCAGTCGCCGCCCCGGGCGCGCGCGCCGACGTGGAGCCGGAGGGGCCGGGCGAGATCCTGCCAGACGCGGAGTTCGACGCCGTCCACGACGACGTCCCCGAAGCGCTCCGTCCGGGGGCCGGTGAGCCCCTCGTCGAGGAGGAGGCGGACGGTTCCGAGCGCCTCCCATCCCTCGCCCGCGGGCCGGGCGCTGATGTAGAGGCGCAGGGGGTTCTCGACGTCCTGCCAGAGGCGCACGTCGACGTCGAGGGTCCCGGGAGAGGTGCGGGCCTGAGCGGGGGGCGAGGCGGTGACCGAGGCGAGCGCGAGGGCGAGCAGGAGCGCGGCGAGGGACGCGCGCCTCCCTCTCGCTCCAGATCTCACGGGGGCTCCTCCCCGGGCGTGCCGGCCCCCGCATGCCCTCCTTAGGCGTGGAGCCCGGAGGGGGCTCAGCGTAGCACCCTCCGATACGCGCTCCGGCGCGCGATCGTTCCCCGGCGAGGCCTCAGGGCGCGCCGGTCCAGGGGTTGATGAGCTCGATCCCGCTCCCCTCGAAGTCGGCGGTGTCCCTCGTCGCCACCGCCGCTCCGCGGCTGCGCGCGATCGCTGCGATCTGGCAGTCGGCATGGGCGATGGGACGCCCCCGGGCGCGGCGCGCGGCGGCGATCGCGGCGTAGGCGGCCGCGGCATCGCCGTCGAAGGCCAGGATGCGCCCTGAGAAGAGGACGTCGAAGAGCCTGTCGGCGGCGGAGGCCAGGCCACGCTGCCTCTCCCCCGCGGGGAGGACGGCGACGCCGGTCCGGATCTCGGCCTCGGTGATGGCGGTCACGAACAGGGTCTCCGTGAGCTGGCCGTCCAGCCATGCGAGGACCGCGCCCTGGGGGCGCGGCCTCATCAGTTCGGAGACGACGTTGGTATCGAGGACGAGCATAGAGTATGCCCGCCCCTACTCGAACCGAGGCGGTTCGCGCATCGGCTCCCGGGGCGGGATCTCCAGCTCCTCCCCGCCGAACGGCCTGAACAGGGCGTGTATCGCGGTACCGAGATTCCTGACCGGCGCCGCATCCTCATCGAGGGCTGCACGCAGGATGTCGCGGGCCTCCTGCTCCATCGAGCGGCCGTTCTCGGCCGCCCGGATGCGCAGCCGGCGCTTGAGCCCGTCGTCCAGGTTCCGGACCGTGATGCTGGCCACGATCGTACTCCCGTCCGCTGTCACCCGATTATGCCATGATTGCAGTGCAATCACGAGTATCCCGCCACCGGGCGGCCGAGATCCGGGGGCGATGGCACCGCGCGCGGCGATCCGTGCGACCGCCGTGCCTCGTGCGGCCGGAGGGAGCGGCGAGTGAGCGGCGTCTGCCCGCTCGCGAGGGCGTGACGGCCGCCGGCGCGGGCGATGGAAACGGCGCCGGGAGGGCCGGGGCCGCCGACCGACCGTCGCCGCCGGGAGGGGGCGCAGCGTATCATCCCCCAGGGCGAGGCTGGCCGAGCTGATGTGTCGTGCACCGCCAGCGCGCGGGCGACTGCCGCCTTCGCTTCCTATCAAACTGACACATACTGATGACAAGCTGAGAGATGGCCTGTCGCGAGATGCGCTGATGCGGTGCTGCAGCGCATCATGATAGTTTGCTATCATTCTGACACTAATTGATGGGTTATTGAGAGTTCGTTCGTGAAGATCCCGCAGGCACCCCCGTCGACGAAAGATCTACTGGACCGGCTCGCCGGCGACCCCGTCGAGCTCGCAAAAGCGATAGCCGAGGGGCGTCCCGTCGATAACCGGGGTCGCTACCTGCACTGGGACGAACTGCGCCGACGCCCGCCTCCCGCGGCCCTCACGCACGAGTCCTGGTGGCTCGGCACGGCGATCTCGCGCCAGGGAATCGCCCGCCCTCTGCCCCTGACCGGCGCCGATGGCACGCCCTTCCGTTTCAGCAACGTCGATCGCGTCCAGGAACTGGTCCACCGCATCGATCAGCAAGCGAGCGGACGGATTCTGGCGGACGAGGTGGTGACGAGCCTCCGGTCGAGCGATCGCTACGTCATCAGCTCGCTCCACGAGGAGGCGATCACGTCGAGCCAGCTGGAGGGGGCGAGCACGACGCGCCGTGTCGCCAAGGAGATGCTGCGCAGCGGGCGCCGCCCGCGGGACCGCAGCGAACAGATGATCCTGAACAATTTCGAGGTCTTGCAGGCCGTCGCGTCGCTGGCCGCCGGCGGCGGGCCGCTGACGCCCGGCGACGTCACCGACCTGCACCGCGCCGTCACCCGCGACACCCTGGACGACGAGCGCGACGCCGGGCGGCTGCAGCGCCCCGGCGAGGAGCGCATCGCCGTGGTGTGGCAGGACGGGACCGTCCTGCACTCCCCCCCGCCGGCCGAGGCGCTTCCCCGGCGCCTGGAGCTCCTGTGCGACTTCGCCAACGGTCTCAGTGGCGAGGGCTTCGTTCACCCCGTGGTGCGCGCGATCGTGCTGCACTTCGCGCTCGCCTACGATCACCCCTTCGTCGACGGCAACGGGCGGACGGCGCGCGCGCTCTTCTACTGGTCGATGCTGCGCTCCGGCTACTGGCTGACGCAGTACCTCTCGATCTCGAGCATCCTCCGCTCGGCACCCGCGCAGTACGTCCGGGCGTACCTGCACGTCGAGACCGACGGCGGCGATCTCACCTACTTCGTCCTCCACCAGCTCTCGGTCATCGACCGGGCGGTCGCAAGCCTCGAGGCGTACCTCTCGAGGAAGATGGAGGAGCAGAGGCGCGCCGCGCGACTCCTTCACGGCAGTCCGCACCTCAACCACCGCCAGATCGCGCTCGTCAGCGACGCGATACGAGACCCCGATGCGTGGTTCACGATCCAGGACCAGGCGCGACGGCACCGCGTTGCCTACGCCACCGCCCGCGCGGATCTGCTGGGGCTGGAGGCGCTGGGGCTCTTCGTGAAGGCGCGCATCGGGAAGAGGTTCGTCTTCCGGCCCGGCGCCCGGCTCACCGTGCACCTCGCCTCCGGTCGGATCCCCGATGGGGGAGGCGTCGGGCGCTGAGGAGGTCGGCGCTGTGAGCTCCGGGCCGGGATCCCGCAATCGGCTCGGCCGGTCGCTCGGCCGATGATGGGCCGCTGCAGCCGTCATGGGGTGCGCCGCCCTCGACCCGCTCCTGCCGCCAGCATGACGATGGGGCGATGTTCCGCGCCTCCCCGGCGGCGTTCGCCCGAAGCGTTGGCGGGATCCGGAGACGGAAGACCTGAGGGCCGCGACCGTAGCCTGTAGACGTGGGCCCGCGATGCTCGCTCGCACGCCGCCCGACACGAGCGCGGCGAGCGCGAGGACGACGAGGTAGCCGGGCGCCCTGCGGCTACGGCGCCGGGATGGCGGGGGCCGCCGAGAGGTCGGCCCCGCACGCCTGGGCCGCCGAGAGCAGGCCGAGCGCCGCCTGGGGGTCCGGCGCCGCGCCGGCCATGCTGGCGAAGGCCGCCAGGAGGGCGTCCAGTCCGCCGAGCTCCTCCTCCATGCACCGGAGCACGGTGGGCGGCGGGAGCAGCTCGTCGCCGCCGCCCGAGAGCGCGACGGCCTCCTCGTCGCTCAGGCAGAGGCTGATGCCGACGGCCGCGCCGAGCAGCTCCTCGACGCCGGCGTCCGGCGACGGCGGGACGAGCCCGAGCGCGGCGGGGTTCTCGCGCCCGAGGGCCACGAGGCAGGAGCGCGCCTCCGCGCTCAGCCCGCCGGCCTCCCGCGCCATGAACGCGACGGAGATCCCCGCGGCGCTCTCGGGCTCGAGGCACTGCACGGGGAAGGCGCCGGCATCCTCGGGCAGCAGACCCAGGGGAACGTCGGCGATCACCTCGAAGGTGCTCTCGCCGATCGCCTCCCGCATGCAGGCGGCCTCGGTCTCGGAGAGCGCGGCCACGATGTCCCGCACGGTGCTCTCGTCGGTGAGGACGAGATCGTCGATGGACGCAGGGGGCGCCGGCTCCGGGGTGGCGGTCGGCTCGGGCGTGGGCGTCGGGGTCGGCTCGGGCGTCGGGGTCGCTGTCGGCGCCGCGGTCGGCTCCGGATCGGGGCTCTCGTCCGAGCCGCAGGCCGCGGTGAGCGCGACGAGGAGAGAGAGGACGGCCGCCGCGAGTGCGAGGCGGGTCCGGAGGCGGGGCGCGGTGTGCATCATGGGGGCCATCGTACCCCCGGGCCCGCCTAGCATCCATGATGGGCGCGGCGAGGCGGGAGGCGGATGCCCGTCGGCGCGGCCGGCCGTACGGATGCGACGACCATGCACACCGGTCATACGAGGCGGATGAGGGTCCTGCTGGCGGCGCTGCTCGCGGCGGCCCTCCTCCCCGCCTGCTCGGCGCTCGGCGGATCGCCGCGCACCCCCGCCTTCTACGCCGAGCTCGCCGCCGTCGTTGCGCCGGAGCCCGCCGAGGCGCCCTCCCGCCTCGGCAGCCCGGGGCACCGGACCCTCATCCGCTGGTGGTACGACCCCGATCCCCTCCGCTGGCGCTGGGAGGTCGAGACCCGGGGCACCGTCATCGACGACGGCGCGGTCGTGACCGTCGTGAACGGCGAGGACTTCTGGGAGCACGACCAGCGCTCGAACAGCGTC
>DAOULG010000069.1:0-4443 GCA_034420495.1 Dehalococcoidia bacterium | reverse complement strand
GACGGACACGCGGGAGATCGCCACGTTCATCCGCGAGCAGCTCCCGACGCTCCCGGCGCGCGTCCTCTAGCGGCGGCCGCGGGGAAGGGCGGCTCCGGGTGACGGCCCCCTCGGCGGAGGAGACGGCCACCGCGCTCGCAGGCGGGGTGGAGGGCGGCGACCGGCGCGCGCTGGCGCGCGCCATCACCCACGTCGAGCGCGACGACGCGGCCGGCCGCGCCCTGCTCGCCGCGCTCTACCCGCGCACGGGGCGGGCGCAGACCGTCGGCGTGACCGGATCGGCCGGCGTCGGGAAGTCCACGCTCGTCGCGCGCCTGGCGGCGGAGCAGCGCCGCCGCGGCCGGCTCGTCGGCATCGTCGCCGTCGATCCCTCCTCGCCCTTCTCGCACGGCGCCCTCCTGGGAGACCGCATCCGCATGCAGGAGCTGACCGCCGATCCCGGAGTCTTCCTCCGGTCGATGGCCTCCCGCGGCCACCTGGGCGGGCTCGCCGAGTCGGCATCCGGCGTCGTCGACGTGCTCGATGCGGGCGGCTACGACGTCGTCATCGTGGAGACGGTCGGCGCCGGTCAGGACGAGGTGGAGATCGCCTCGGCCACGCAGAGCACGGTGCTCGTGACGAGCCCCGCGGCGGGCGACGAGATCCAGTCGATGAAGGCGGGGCTGATGGAGGTCGCCCAGCTCCTGGTCGTGAACAAGGCCGATCTCGCCGGCGCCGACACCGCGGTCCAGCAGCTGCTCTCCCTGCTCGCTATCGCCGCGCCGCGCGCGTGGGAGCCCCCGGTCCTGAAGGCCGTCGCGCGCTCGGGCGAGGGGATCGAGACGCTCGCCGACCGCATCGACGACCACCAGCGCCACCTGCGCGACTCCCGGCACGCGGAGGCGGAGCGGCGGGCGCTCGTGGAGGCGCAGCTGACGACGCTTGCGACCGCCGCGCTCTCGCGCCGGGCGCTCGGCGAGGCGCGGCGATCGGGCGTGCTCGCACGGCTCGTGGGCGAGGTCGTCGCCCGCCGCCGCGATCCGCGCTCGGCCGCCGACGAGCTGCTCGCCGCCATCGGCGCCGGCGCGGGCGGGGCCCCGGACCCCCCGTCCCCCTGAGCCGCCGCCCCGGGGCGCGGCGGCGGGATCGCCCGTAGACTGGCTCCATGCCTCAGAGGGTGCGTGTCGTCTTCCGGAAGCGCGGCGTGCTGCAGTGGGTCTCCCACCTCGACACGATGCGGGCGTGGGAGCGCACGCTCCGGCGCGCCGGCCTGCCGCTCGCCTACACCCAGGGCTTCTCGCCGCACCCGCGCATCGCGCTGGCAGCGCCGCTGCCGGTCGGCTTCGAGGGCGAGCGGGAGCTGATGGACGTCTGGCTCGACCCGGCGCTCGACCCGGCCCTGGTCCACGGACGCCTCGAGCCGAAGCTCCCCTCGGGGCTTGAGATCGTCGGGGTCGAGGAGGTGGCGGAGCGCCTCCCCTCGCTGCAGTCGCTTCTGCGCACCGCGTGCTACCGCGTCAGCTACGACCGTGCCGCGGTCGATCCGGCCGCCCTCGAGGCCCGGCTCGCCGACTTCCTGGCGCTCGAGAGCCTCTCGTGGGAGGAGCGCCGCGGCGAGAAGACGCGCACCGTCGACGTCCGGGAGGGCGTGCTCGAGGCGGCGCTCGCGACCGAGCCGCCCCGGGCCGGGCGCTCCGGCTCGCCGGGGACCGTGGTGCTGACGCTGCGCCTCTCGCTGAACGAGGGGCGCGGCGTGCGCGCCCAGTCCGTGGTCGAGGCGCTCGGCGTGGAGGCGGAGCCGCTCTCGATGGTCCGCACCGAGCTCGAGCTCGAGCGGCCCCGCATCGCGCTCGGCGCCTGGCGGGCGCGCGGGCGCTACGAGGAGTGATCACCCCGCGCGGCCGCCGCATCGCGGCCGCCCCCGCCCCGCCGGCCCTCGGCGCCGCCGGGTGAGCGAGCCCCCGGCCCGGACGCTGCTGCTCCTGCTGCGCCACGGGGAGACCGACCGCAACGCCGAGGGGCGCTCGCAGGGCCGCGACGACCCCCCGCTCAACGAGCGTGGACGCCGGCAGGCCGGGGCGGCGGCGCGGGAGCTCGCGCCGCTCGGGCCGGCGGCCGTCTACAGCTCCGATGCCTCGCGGGCGCGCGACACCGCCGCCGCCGTCGCCGCCGCCTGCGGCCTCGAGGTGCGCGTCGACCCCCGGCTCGCCGAGCTCGACCACGGCGAGCTCGACGGGCTGACCGGCGCGGAGCTGCGCGAGCACTACCCCGAGCTGCTCGAGACCTGGCGCGGGCCCGGCGGCCCCTCGCTCGTCCTGCCCGGCGGCGAGTCGCTGGAGCAGGCGCGCGCGCGCATGGTCGCGGCCGCGACGGAGATCGGCGAGCGCCACGGCGGGGAGATCGTCGTCGTCGTCTCGCACAATCTGGCGCTGCGCACGCTCGTCTGCGAGGCCCTGGGGGCGCCGCTCACGGCGGCGAGGAGGCTGCGGCTCGACCTCTGCTCGCTCACGATCGTCGAGCTGCGCCCGGGGGAGCCGTGGGCGGTCGTCGCGCTCAACCGGGCGTGCGGGACCGGGTACCCCGCCGCCGCCGCGCGTTGAGCGAGTCCGCCGGACTCTGTTACGTTGCTAGTGGTGGCGGGGTGCGGAGCTGCGATGCCGCTGCCTCTTCCCCGAGTCCGTTTCGGCCCGACCTACATGGTGCTCGCGGTGGCGATGCTCCTCGTCTCGCTCTTCGCCTATGCCGCCGTCCAGAGCGCCGCCCGCAGCCACGGCCTCGCCGAGGAGCGGTACCGGCTCGAGCTCGAGCTGTGGGAGCTCCGCCGCCAGCGCGCGGAGCTGCAGGGGCTCGCCCAGTACCTGCGCTCCGACGAGTATCTGGAGGGGGTCGCGCGCCAGCAGCTCGGCCTCGCCCGCGAGGGCGAGATCTCGGTGCTCGTCGACGCCCCCGACCCGGTCGGCACGGGCCGCGAGCCGGGCGAGCGCTGGTGGGAGGAGCGCTTCGGGCGCTAGCCCCGGCGGCGGGCGCGCCCCCCGCGCGGGGGCTCGGTCGGCCGCTCCCGAGGCGGCCTCTCAGGCGACGGGAGAGGGAGATGCCCCCAGCCCCGGAGAGATCCGCCGCCGCCCCCGGCCGTGAGCGCTGACTCCCTCGCCCGCAGCCGGATCACCGGCGCCTTCGAGCGCCGGGTCGCGCGCGCGCTCGACCGGGTCGCGCCGCGCGACGCTCCCGTCGTCGTCGCCTGCTCCGGCGGCCCGGACTCGAGCGCGGCCCTGGTGGCGGTCGCGCGCGCGCGCCGGCGCGTGAGCGCGGCTCACTTCGACCACGGCCTCCGCCCGGCCGAGGAGGCGGAGGGAGACCGGGCCTGGGTCGAGCGCCTCGGCGCGCTCCTCGGGGTGCCCGTTCTCGCAGGGGCCGCGGACGGGGCGGGGGCCGGCACCTCGGAGGCGCACAGCCGCGAGGCGCGCTACCGCTGGCTCGCGCGCGCCCTGGCCGGGTCCGGCGCCGTCTGCTGCGTCACCGGACACACGCTCGACGATCAGGCCGAGACCGTGCTGCTGAGGCTGGCGCGGGGGAGCGGTCTCGCCGGCGCCGCGGGGATGGCCCCGGGCGCTCCGTGGCCGCTCGCCGATGCCGAGCACGCCCCGGGGCTCGTGCTGGCGCGCCCGCTGCTCGGCATCAGCCGCGCCGAGGTGGGACGCTACCTGGGCGCGCTGGGCATCAAGGCGCGGCACGACGCGAGCAACGACGAGCTGCGCTACGCCCGGAACCGCGTCCGGCTGCGCATCCTGCCCGAGCTGGAGCGGGTCCATGCGGGTGCGGCGCGCTCGCTGGCGCAGTTCGCGGCGTTCGCGCGCCGCGACGACGAGGCGCTGGAGAGCGTCGCGGCCGGCGAGTTCGCGCGTATCGCGATCCGCAGTCCGGGCGCGGTCGCCCTCGAGCGACGCGCGCTCGCGAAGCTGCCCGAGGCGATCTCGGCGCGCGTCCTCCGGCGGGCCGTCGGGGAGCTGGGCCTCTCGGCGACCGCGAGCCAGCTCGGCGCGCTCGCCCGCGCGGCGCGCCGCCGGGGCTCGCGCGTCGACCTGGCGGGGGGGCGCGGCCGGTCGGACGAGGCGGTCCTCACCATCGAGCGCGCCGGCGGCGATGCTTGACCGGCAATAGCGACGCCGATACCATCTCCCTTCGCATCGTCAGGCCGGTCCCGATGGGGCCGTGGCGCGCACATTTACATCTGGATAGCGAGCAGAATCTGAAAGCAGGGTCTCCGTTGACCCGCTCGGCTTCGTCGCGTTCGTCGGCGTCCCGGCCACCGGCCGGAGCGCGGGCTGGCGGCGGGCGGGGCGGTGATCAGCATCTAATGGCCGCCCCTGTGGGGCGGCTCTTTGTTGGAGAGTTTGATCCTGGCTCAGGATAAACGCTGGCGGCGTGCCTAATGCATGCAAGTCGCGCGTCGAAGCCGGTTTCGGC
>DAOULG010000068.1:0-17280 GCA_034420495.1 Dehalococcoidia bacterium | reverse complement strand
GGGCGTGGAGATCGCCTCCGACATCGCCACGGGCGATCACTCCATCATCGAGCGCCAGGTCACCAACGGCGTCGCCGTGCGCATGGCGCTGCTCTACCTGCTCTCCGGCCGCGGCGGGCCGGGGGAGGCGGAGGCCGGCCCGTGACGACGCTCGCCATCCACAACGGCCGCGTGATCGACCCGGCGCTGGGTCGGGACGGGATCGCCGACGTCGTGATCGTCGACGGGCGCGTGGCGCGCGTCGGTCCCGGCGAGGGGGAGATGGTCGTCGAGGCGGAGCGCGTCGACGCCACCGGCCTCGTCGTCGCCCCCGGCTTCGTCGACCTGCACTGCCACCTCCGCCAGCCCGGCTTCGAGTCGAAGGAGACGATCGCCTCCGGCACGCGCGCCGCCGCGCGCGGCGGCTTCACGACGCTCTGCGCGATGCCGAACACCGAGCCCCCGCTCGACTCGCGCGCCGCCGTGGAGTCGGTGCTCAAGGAGGTCGACTCCTCGGCCCTCGTGCGCGTGCTCCCGCTGGGCTGCATCACCGGCGGCCGCGCCGGGCGCGAGCTCGCGCCGGCCGGCGAGCTCGCCGCTGCCGGCGTCGTGGCGCTCTCCGACGACGGGGACGCCGTCTCCGACGCCCACGTGATGCGGCAGGCGCTCTCCTACTCGACGGCGTTCGGGCTCCCCATCTCGCAGCACTGCGAGGACCCGCAGCTCGTGCGCGACGGGCAGATGCACGAGGGATGGGTCGCCTCCCTGCTCGGGCTCCGGGGCCGGCCCGCGAGCGCCGAGGAGACGCTGGTCGCGCGCGACATCGCGCTCGCCGAGCAGAGCGGCGCCCACCTCCACGTGGCGCACATCTCGACGGCCGGCGCCGTCGCGCTGGTGCGGGCCGCGCGCGCGCGGGGGGCCCGCGTCACCGCCGAGGTGACGCCCCACCACCTGACGCTCACGCACGAGGCCGTCGCCTTCCGGCCGGGCGAGGGGTACCGGGAGCTCCGCTACGACACCCACGCCAAGGTGAACCCGCCGCTGCGCGAGGAGGCGGACGTCGAGGCCTGCGTCGAGGCGCTCCGCGAGGGCGTCATCGACGCCGTCGCCACCGACCACGCGCCGCACGCCGGCAACGACAAGGAGATCGAGTTCGACCTCGCCGCGCCGGGGATCAGCGGGCTCGAGACCGCCTTCGGGCTGCTGATGTCGCTCGTCCACCAGGGCTCGCTCACGCTCGGGCTGCTCGTGGAGCGCCTGACCGCCGGACCGGTCCGCGCCTGGCGTCTCGACGAGCGGGCGGGGCTGGGGGGGCTCGGGACGCTCGCGCCGGGCGCCGTCGGCGACGCCGTCGTGCTCGACCCGGAGGAGTCCTGGACGGTCGAGCCCGAGCGGTTCGCCTCGCTCGGCCGCAACACCCCGCTCGCCGGGCGCACCCTGCGCGGGCGCGTCGTCGCGACCGTGGCGGGGGGGCGCCTCGTCCACCGGCTCGAGACGGTGGGCGCCCTGTGACGCGCGGGCCCGGGGGCGGCGCGGCGCGCGGGGTGGCGCGGCTCGTGCTCTCCGACGGGCGGGTCTTCGAGGGCGAGGCGATCGGCGCGCCGGGGCGCGCGACGGGGGAGGTCGTCTTCACGACCTCGATGACCGGCTACCAGGAGGCGCTCACCGACCCCTCGTACGGCGGGCAGGTGCTCGTCATGACCTACCCGCTGCAGGGGAACTACGGCGTGAACGCCGTCGACTCCGAGAGCGGTCGCATCCAGGTGCGCGGCTTCGCCGTCCGCGAGCTCACCGACCTCCCCTCGCACTGGCGCTCCCGGGGCACGCTCGACGGCTACCTCGCGGAGCACGGCGTCCCCGGCATCGCCGGCATCGACACGCGCGCCCTCACCCGCCACCTCCGCACGCGCGGCGTGCTGATGGGGACGGTGACGAGCGACGAGAGCGCGGAGGAGGCGCTCGCCCGGCTCCGCCGCACGCCCGACTACGCCTCCGGCGACTACGTCTCGGAGGTCTCGACCCGCGAGGCCTACGCCTTCGCCACCGGGGACGATCCCGCCGGGGGGGCGCCGCACGTCGTGGTGCTCGACCTGGGGGTGAAGCGCAACATCATGCGCATCCTCTCGGGGCGCGGCTGCCGCGTCACCGCCGTCCCCCACACCGCCTCCGCCTCCGAGATCCGGCGCCTCCGCCCCGACGGGGTCGTGCTCTCGCCGGGCCCGGGCGACCCGATGCTCCTCGACGGGGTCGTCCGGACGGCGCGGGAGCTGGTCGGCGCCTACCCGATGCTCGGCATCTGCCTCGGGCACCAGGTGCTGGGCCGGGTCTTCGGTGCGAGGACCTACAAGCTCCCCTTCGGCCACCGCGGGGCGAACCACCCGGTGCGCGACCTCAGGACGGGGCGCGTGTGGATCACCTCGCAGAACCACGGCTTCGCCGTCGACGGCGCGGAGCTCTTGCCGGAGATGGAGGTCGAGCAGCAGCACCTCAACGACGACACCGTCGAGGGTCTCGTGCACCGCGAGCTCCCCATCTTTACGATCCAGTACCACTCGGAGGCGTCGCCGGGGCCGCACGACACCGAGTTCTTCTTCGATCGCTTCCTCGCCGCCGTCGCGGACGGGGAGGCGCTCGCGGCGGCCGCCGAGCGCGTGGGGGGAGCGTGATGGCGACGATCAGGCGCGCGGAGCTCCGGGACGCCGGGGCGATCTCCGCGATCATCGGGGAGATCCTCACCGAGGGGCTCGCGATCTCGTTCGAGCGCGCGCTCGACACGCAGGAGGTGGCGACGCTGCTGGAGCGCCAGGGCAGCGCCGGCGCGACCTTCATCGCCGAGGAGGAGGGCGCGGTCGTCGCCTTCGGCTCGGTCGATCCCTCCGCATCCGATCCCGGGGAGTGCACCTTCGGCTCGTGGGTGCGCGGCACCCACCGCCGCCGCGGCATCGGCACCGCCCTGGCGGAGGTCGCGCTCGCCTTCGCACGGGAGCAGCGCTACCGCCGCATCCGCGGCCGCCTCCCGGCGAACAACGAGCCGGCGCTCTCCTACCTCTCGGCCATAGGGGCCCTGGTCCCCCTCACCAACCCCGGAGCGAGCTTCGAGCTCCCCCTCTACCCGGAGCCGTCGTGAGCGACGCCTACCCGCCGCCGCATCTCCCCGGCGAGGAGGAGGAGGCCGGCTGGGCCGGCCCCGGCGGGGCGCCGGACTCGGCCGCCGAGTACCGGGGGCGCCGCGAGGCCGACTGGGAGCGCCTGCTGGGGGGCCGGGGCCCGCTCCCCGACTTCTGGGAGCGCTACGCCGAGCGCTCGCACGGCTGGCGGCAGTGGATCGCCTTCCTGCAGCCGCTCGGCCGGGATCACCCCGAGGCGCTCGCCCCGCTCGAGCCGCTCTACGAGCGCCTGCGCGCCGCGGGCGGCGTCGAGATCCTCCCCGCCGGGTACCTCCACGCCACCGCGATCCAGATCGGGTGGATGATGGCGACGGACGTCATGTGGTCGCAGGTGGAGTCCTTCTACGTGAACGCGGCCCCCCGCATCCACCGCGTCGAGCCCTTCACGCTCCGCCTCGGAGGCATCTCGGCGACCGAGGAGACGCTCTACCTGGGCGTCGACGACGGCCACGCGCTCAGGGAGGTCCGCCGGCAGGTCGGCCTCGGCGTGCCGAAGGTGTCGCAGGTGCTGCGCGGCGTCGACCCGCAGGTGACGCCCCGGGGCGACCGCTTCATGCCGGTCGTGCACGTGGCGCACTTCGCCGGCGCCGATCGCCTGGCCGTCGCGCGCGCCGTCGAGGGCTACCGCGACATCGAGCTCGGCGAGGTCGAGGTCACGCACATCAAGATGGCGCGGATGTCCCCCGACCCGGACATCCGCACGCCTGAGCCCGACGTCCTCGCCGAGATCGGCCTGCTCGGGGCGGCCTACCGGACGGGGTACCACAACTGAGCTCGCGGGCCCTCGCCGACGATCCCGCCTCCCGGGGCGCGGGGGCCGCCCCGGCCCGGCCGCGCAAGGTCCTGATCATCGGGTCGGGCCCCATCGTCATAGGCCAGGCCGCGGAGTTCGACTACGCCGGCACCCAGGCCTGCCTGGCGATGCGGGAGGAGGGGGTCACCTCGGTCCTGGTCAACTCCAACCCGGCGACGATCATGACCGAGGAGGGCGTCGCCGACACCGTCTACATCGAGCCGCTCACCGTCGAGGCGCTCACGCGCGTCATCGACCGGGAGCGGCCGGACGGGCTCCTGCCGACGCTCGGCGGCCAGACCGGCCTCAACCTGGCGGTCGACCTCGCCGAGGCCGGGGTGCTCGAGCGCTACGGCGTGCGGCTGCTCGGGACGCCGCTCGAGTCCATACGCCTCGCCGAGGATCGCGAGAGCTTCCGCGGGCTCCTGCGCGAGATCGGCGAGCCCACGCCGGACTCGGTCATCGTCGAGTCGTGGGAGGACGCGGAGCGGGCCTCGCGGATCATCGGCCTCCCCGCCGTGATCCGCCCCGCCTACACGCTCGGCGGCACCGGCGGCGGCGTCGCCGCCACGCCCGCGGAGTACGAGCGCATCGTGCGCTCCGGCCTCGCCGCGTCGCCTATAGGGCAGGTCCTGGTGGAGCGTTCGCTGCTCGGCTGGAAGGAGGTCGAGTACGAGGTGATGCGGGACGGGGCCGACACCTGCATCACGGTCTGCAACATGGAGAACCTGGACCCCATGGGGGTCCACACCGGCGACTCCATCGTCGTCGCCCCCTCGCAGACCCTCTCGGACCAGGAGTACCAGCTGCTGCGCTCGAGCTCGCTCCGCATCATCCGCGCGCTCGGCATCGAGGGCGGCTGCAACGTCCAGCTGGCGCTCGCCCCGCGCCCCGACGTCGTGGCCTGGGAGGGGGCCGAGGAGGCCCGCGACCGCAGGGAGCCGCCGCCCTACTACGTGATCGAGGTGAACCCGCGCGTCTCCCGCTCCTCGGCCCTGGCGTCGAAGGTGACGGGCTACCCGATCGCGCGCGTCGCGGCGAAGATCGCCATCGGGCGGCGCCTCGACGAGATCGCCAACTCCGTCACGGGCCGCACGACGGCGGCCTTCGAGCCCGCGCTCGACTACTGCGTGGTGAAGATCCCGCGCTGGCCCTTCGACAAGTTCCCGGCCGGCGACCGCAGCCTCGGCACGCAGATGAAGGCGACCGGCGAGGTGATGGCGGCCGACCGCACCTTCGAGGCGGCGCTCCAGAAGGCGCTGCGCTCGCTCGAGGTCTCGGGGCGCTCGCTGCTGTGGGAGCACCCCTCCTGGAAGCGCGCCCCCGACGAGGGGGGAGGCGAGCCGCCGCTCGGGGCGACCGACGACCGGCTCTGGGCGCTCTTCGCGCACCTGCGCCGCGACGCGAGCCCCCACGAGCTCGCGCGGCGGACCGGCATCGACCCCTGGTTCACGGAGCGGCTCGCCCGCATCGTCTCGATGGAGCGGCGGCTCCTCGCGGAGGAGCTCACCCCGGGGCTCCTGCTGGAGGCGAAGCGGACGGGATTCTCCGACGCCGTGATCGCGGAGCTGGCGGACCGGCTGCCGGAGCAGGTGCGCTCGCTCCGGGAGGGCTGGGGGATCCTCCCCGTCTACAAGATGGTCGACACCTGCGCCGCGGAGTTCGACGCGCAGACGCCCTACTTCTACTCCTGCTACGAGCAGGAGAACGAGGCGCCGCCGCTCGCGCGGGATCGGATGCTCGTGATCGGCTCCGGTCCGATCCGCATCGGGCAGGGGATCGAGTTCGACTACTGCTCGGTGCAGGCGGCCCGCGCGCTGAGGCGGGCCGGGGTCGCCGCCATCCTCGCGAACTCCAACCCGGAGACCGTCTCGACCGACTTCGACACCTCCGACCGCCTCTACTTCGAGCCGCTGGACGGGGAGTCCGTGCGCGACCTGCTCGGCAACGAGGCGGGCGAGGGGGGCGAGGCGCCGGCCTCGATCGTGCAGTTCGGGGGGCAGACCGCGGTCAACATGGCGCCGGTCCTGCAGCGGGCCGCGCTGCCGGTGGCGGGCTCCTCGCCGGAGTCGATCGACATCGCGGAGGACCGCCGCCGCTTCGAGGCGCTGGTGAGCGGGCTCTCGATCCCGCAGCCGCCGGGCGTCGCCGTCGAGAGGCTCGAGGAGGCGCTTCCGACCGCCGACGCGATCGGCTACCCGGTGCTGGTCCGCCCCTCCTACGTGCTGGGCGGCCGGGCGATGGAGATCGTGCAGAACGCCCGGGAGCTGAGCCGCTACTTCGTCGCCGCGCTCGAGGAGGGCTCCGGCCCGATCCTGATCGACCGCTACCTGGAGGGGATGGAGGTCGAGGTCGACGCCATCTGCGACGGGGAGCACGTGCTCATCCCCGCCATCCTCGAGCACGTGGAGCGGGCCGGCGTGCACTCGGGGGACTCGATGGCGGTCTACCCCCCGCAGCACCTGAGCGAGGAGCAGCGGAGGGCGATCGTCGACTACACCACGCGCATGGCGCTCGCCCTCGACGTGCGCGGCCTGATGAACGTGCAGTACGTGATCGCCCCCGAGGCCGAGGCCGACGGCCCGGGCGTCTTCGTCATCGAGGTCAACCCCCGCTCCTCGCGCACCGTCCCCTTCGTCTCCAAGGTGACCGGCGTGCCGATGGTCGATCTCGCCGTCGGCGCGATGCTCGGGCGCACGCTCTCAGGGGAGGGCTACGCCGGGGGGCTCTGGCCGGAGCCGCCCCTGGTGGCGGTGAAGGCGCCGGTCTTCTCGATGTCGAAGCTCGGCGGCGTCGACGCCTTCCTCGGGCCCGAGATGAAGTCGACCGGCGAGGTGATGGGGGTCGACGTCAGCTTCGAGGCAGCCGTCCGCAAGGCGCTCATCGCCTCCGATCTCGATCTTCGCGCCGGCACGCCGGTCCTGCTCTCCCTCGCCGACCGCACCAAGGCCGAGGCGGTCCCGCTCGTGCGCGCCCTGCACGAGGCCGGCTGCCCCCTCTACGCGACGCCCGGCACCGCCGACCTGGTCGCGGGGCTCGGGATCCCGGTCTCGCGCGTCACCAAGCTCACCGACGACGGGAGCACGCCGCGCGAGCCCGTCGAGGGGCAGCCGACGGTCGCCGACGTCATCGCCGACGGCCGGGTGCGGGCCGTCGTCAACACGCTGGAGGGGAAGAGCACGACCCACCTGCGCGACGGCTTCTACATCCGGCGGCAGGCGACCGAGCAGCGCATCCCCTGCTTCACCTCGCTCGACACGGCGGGGGCGGCGATCCGCGCGCTCGCCCATCCCGGCTCCTACCAGATCCGCCCGCTCCCCGAGTACCGCGACGGCGTCGCCGCCGCGCGGCAGGCCCCGGCCGGGTGAGCGCCGGCCCGGGCCCCGCGCCCCGGCTCGCGCCCGCGGCGGTGCTCTTCGACCTCGACGGGACCCTCCTGGACTCGCTCGGCGGGATGTCGGAGGCGATCGCGGAGACGCTCGCCGCGCACGGCCACCGGGTGAGCGTCCGGGAGGCCTTCGAGGCGCTCGACCACTCCATTCCGCGGGCGATCGCGACGCTCTCGGGCCGTCCGCCCGGGGAGGCGGAGCGGCTCGCCGGCGACTACCGGGCCCTCTACTACGAGCGCTACTACGACCGCGTCGAGCCGCTCCCCGGCGCCGACGCGCTCCTCTCGGCCCTCGCCTCCGGGGGCGTCCCCCTGGCGCTCGTGACGAACAGGCGCGAGCGCTACGCGCACCTCGTGCTGGCGCACCACCGCTGGGCGGCGCACCTTCCGGTGGTGGTCGGCCAGGACACGGCCCGGGCCCCGAAGCCCGACCCGGCGCCGGTCCTCCTCGCCCTCTCCCGCCTCGGCGTCCCCGCCGGTGACGCCGTCTTCGTGGGGGACACCTGCGAGGACATGGCCTCGGCGCGAGCCGCCGGCGTCGGCGTCGTCGTCGGCCTGACGCACATCCGCGGCGCGGAGGCGCTGCGCGCCGCCGGCGCGACCCACGTCGCCCCCGGCCTCCCCGCCGTCGGCGCGCTCCTCGGGCTCCCGCCCGGGGCGCCCCGGGCCGCCGGATGAAGAGCCTCGCCGTCGAGGTCACGGAGGCGGCGCGCCTCTACGGCGAGACGCACGTCCTCTGGCTGAGGGAGCCGGAGGCGCTCCGGCCGGCGCGGCCCGGCTCCTTCGTCATGGCCTACATCGGCGCGGGTCACGACCCGCTGCTGGGCCGGCCGATGTCGATCCATCGCCGCCGCGAGGGCCCGGCGGGCCGGGAGTTCTCCCTCCTCTTCGAGCGGGTCGGCCGCGGCACCGACTGGCTCGCCGACCGGAGCCCCGGCGATCTCGTGCGGATGGTCGGCCCCCTGGGCCGCCCCTTCGAGCCCCGGGGGCAGGTGCAGCGGATGCTGCTCGTCGGCGGCGGCATCGGCTGCGCGCCGCTCGTCTGGCTCGCCGACGAGCTCGCCGGCGAGGGGCGCGAGGTGACGCTCGTGCTGGGCGGTCGCGGCGAGGCGCAGATCTTCCCGGCGTCGAGGCTGCCCGCGGACGTCGAGGTCGTCGTCACCACCGAGGACGGCTCGCTCGGGGAGACGGGGCTCGTGACGGCGCCGTTCGAGCGACTGCTCGGCTGGTGCGATCAGGCCTTCGCCTGCGGCCCGGAGCCGATGTTCGAGGCGCTCCACGACGTCGTGCGCCGGAGCACGCTGCGCACGCCGGTGCAGGCGCTGCTCGAGGCGCAGATGGCATGCGGCGTCGGGATCTGCTACAGCTGCGCCGTGTTTCCCCGCCGCGGCGGGGTGAAGCTCGTGTGCACGGACGGGCCGATGTTCGAGCTCCGGGATCTCTACCAGTGAGGCGCGAGCTCCTCCCCAGCTATGCGATCGTCGTCTCAGGCCTGCTCTCCGGGCTGCTGGTCGGGGGCGTCCTCACCGACGCCGAACCCGCGGCGCTCGGCTGGCTGATGGGCGCCGGCGTGGGGCTGACCGCGGGTGCCTTCGTCGCCGCCGTCCTCGCGGGCGTCCCGCTCGCGGGTCGACGGGGGGAGGGACCCGCCGCCCCCGGCGGCGGCGCGGCGTCCGATCCGCTCGCCCACCTCCGGGTCGGCGCCGGGCTCCCGGACGAGCCGGCCGGGACGGATCCGGGCGATGCTCCGGACGCGGAGGCGCGCTCCGGGCTCGCCGGACTGGGCCGCGGCGGGAACGGCCGCGCCCTCTAGGATTCCGTCCGGGCGGCGGCGCGCCATGCCGGGGCGCTGCGCGGCCGCCCCGGTCGGGAGGCAGGCGGGTGAGCCCGGCGGCGGGCGCGGAGGCGGGCGCGGCGCCGGCCGGGCGGAGGTACCACGGCCTCGATGGCCTCCGGGCCCTCGCCATGCTGCTCGGCATCGTCCTGCACGCGAGCCTCCCCTGAGCGCCCCCCATCGGGCGCCCCGGGCGGGGGCCGCCGTTCAGGCCGGGGGGATGCGGGCGGCCGTCCGGCTGCGGGGCGGTGTCCTAGCGGAGCTGCGCCGCGAAGCGGTCGAGCTCGACGTAGTGGTCGGCGAGCGCGCGCATCTCGACCGACGTGCTGCCGGCGAAGGCGACCACCTCGACGCGCACACCGCGCGACTGCACCATCTCCACGGCGCGCGCGAAGTCGGAGTCGCCGGAGACGACGGCCACCACGTCGAGGCGCTCCGACATCGTCACCAGGTCGATCGCCATCTCGACGTCGAAGTTCCCCTTCACCGATCCGTCCGCGAAGCGCTTGAGCGGCTTCGTGACGATGCGGTAGGCGTAGGGGACGAAGGGCGCCACGAACTTCTGCTGCTCCACGGCCTCGCGCGGGTCGTCGGAGACCGGCGCGTAGGCGGTCGCCCGCACCAGGTCCCGGTCCTCGCGCAGCATCGCGAGCAGCTTCCCCATGTCGATCGGCGGCTCGCCGGCCTCGACGCCGTAGAGGACGTTCGGGACGTCGACGAAGACGCCGAGCCGCGGCTTGCGCGCGGCGCGATCGAGCCGCGCCGCCAGTTCGTCGACGCTCTCGCCGAGCCGGAGGATCGCGGCGCGCTGGCCCGCGATCTCGGTGCCGAGCTGCTCCAGACGACCGAGCCGCTCCTCCACCGCCGCGAGCGCCTCGGCCGTGCGGCGGCGCGTCGTCGGCGAGGTCGCCGCGCGCGCCGGCTGGACCTCCGTCTCGGCGGCCGCCGGCTCCGCCTGCGGCGTGCTCTCTGCGGAGGGAGCCGCGCGCGAACGGCGCCTGCGCGGCGTCTTCTCCGCGGGGGCGTCCTCCGCCTCCCGGGCGGCCGCGGCCGCCTCCTCGGGCGGGCCGGCCTCCTCGGGCGGGCTTGCCTCTTCGGGCGCGGCCGCGCGCGAGCGGCGGCGGCGCGTCGTCTTCCCCGCGGGGGCGCCCTCGGCCTCGTCGCCGGCCACCGCCGCCGTCGGGGCCTCCTCCTCGGGCGTGGCCGCCTCCGGCTTGGCCGCGCGCGGGCGGCGCCTGCGCGTCGTCTTCTCCGCGGCGGCGCCCTCCTGGGGGGATGCCTCGGGGGCGGCCTCCTCCGGGACGGCCTCCGCGGGGGGAGCCGCCTCCTGCGCGTCGCCCCCGCCCTCCGCCTGCGGCCGGGATGGCCGCCGGCGCGCGATCAGCGAGCGCGCGTCCGGCGAGCCGCCGCGCCGGCGCCCGTTGCCGCCGCGCGCGCTCATGCGACCCTGCTCTCGCCGGCGAACTGCAGCACCGAGCAGCGCGCCGCCACCTGCTCGGCGAGGCCGGCGAGCGCCGTCGCCGCTTCGGAATCCGGGTCGCCGATCACGACGGGGACGCCGGCGTCCGATCCCTCGCGGATCGACCGCTCGAGCGGGATCTCGCCCAGGAACTCGAGCCCGAGCTCCTCGGAGGCGCTGCGCGCCCCCCCGCGTCCGAAGACCTCCCCGGCCATGTTCTCGACGAGGCCGAAGACCGGCACGCCCAGGCGGTCGAACATCCCGACGGCCTTAGTCGCGTCCTCGATCGCCACGCCCTGGGGCGTCGAGACGATGACGACGCCGGCGATCGCCGCCTCCTGCGCCATCGACATCGAGGCGTCCGAGGTGCCGGGCGGCAGGTCGATGATCAGGTAGTCGAGCTCTCCCCAGTCGACGTCGTGCATCAGCTGGCGGACCCCGGAGCCGATCATCGGCCCGCGCCAGACGACCGGCGTCCCCTCGGGAAGCACGAAGCCGATGGAGACGGCGCGGACGCCGTGCGCCTCGAGCGAGTGCAGCCCCTGCTGCCCCTCCGCGAGGCCGCCCGCCGGCAGGCCGAGCATCGTCGGGATGTTCGGGCCGGTGATGTCGCCGTCCAGGATGCCGACCGCGGCGCCGCGGCGCGCCAGCGCGACCGCCAGGTTGGTCGCGACCGTCGACTTGCCGACGCCGCCCTTGTTGGAGGCGACGGCGATGACGTTCTTCACGCCGGCGATCGGCTTCGGACCTCCCTCGCGCGCGGCCTGCGCCCGCACGCGCGCGCTCCACTCGATCTCGACGCTCTCGACGCCGGGGACGCGCGCGAGCGTCGCCCGGACGTCGGCGTCGATCTGGTCCTTGAGCGGGCACGCCGGGGTGGTCAGCTCGAGCTGGAACCGGACCTCGCCGCCGCTGACGGAGAGATCGCGAACCATCCCGAGGGAGACGATGTCGCGGTGAAGCTCGGGATCCTGGACCGAGCGCAGCGCCTCGAGAACGGCGCTCTGCTCAGCGGCTGCTGTCACGTGCTCTCCTCGTTCTGCCTCTGCTGGGCTCGGCCGGGGACGGTCGCGAGGGAACCATTCGGCCCCGGCCGCGTTATCTAGATTGCACCCCTATCCACGGATCCCGGCGGATCGGCCGTCGGGTGACCGGTGGGCGGGGGACGGGCGAGCGACGGCGGAGCAGACGCTCGAACGTGGTCAGTATACGCAGCGGCGGGAGTAGGCGGAACCGCGAACAGCGCTTAACAGGGTTTTTTAACTTTTTTACGATCCTTTAGTGGACGGCAGGGGGCGGTGGCAGTACAATTCACATAATCCGCCGATGAGGCCGGTGAGGGGTGAACCGGTACGAGCGGGTGAGCAGCCGGGGAAGGGCTGCTGGAGGAGGTGGCATGATGGCAACGGCGAGAACACGGCGCAGCGTACAGTGCCAGGCTCACCACTGGGTCATCGACGCCCCCAACGGGCGCGAGAGCAGCGGGACCTGCAAGCACTGCGGCGCGACGCGCGTCTTCCCGAACTCCAACGAGAGCGTGATGTGGGAGCGCGGCAACACGATCCGCGCCGAGCTCCAGACCGTCCCGCGGCCGAGGACGCTCCGCCTCTCCGACGACACGGAGTACGAGGAGTAGGAGCCCGGCCCGGGCACCGCAGCCGGAGGGGCGGCGTCCCGGGGCGCCGCCCCCCTTCATCCCCGGCGCACGCCGCCGCGGGGTGCGCGTATGATCGCCGGGGGGCGCCCGTGGATCTCTCCGTCGATCTGGCACCGCGAGGCAAGCGGCAGCTCCGGCTCCGCAATCCCGTGATGACCGGCTCCGGCACCTCCTCGAACGGTCTCGAGCTCGCCCGCCACTTCGACATCGAGGCGCTGGGCGCGATCGTCTCCAAGGGGACGACGCTCCGCCCGCGCCGCGGCAACGCCACGCCCCGGACCGTCGAGACCGCGGGCGGGATGCTCAACTCGATAGGCTTCCAGAACATCGGCGTCGGAGCGCTGATTCGCGAGCTGGCGCCGGTGT
Organism: Dehalococcoidia bacterium; assembly: GCA_034420495.1. Taxonomy (GTDB): domain Bacteria; phylum Chloroflexota; class Dehalococcoidia; order UBA2979; family UBA2979; genus VYDC01. Next base: position 4,637 of record DAOULG010000068.1, on the reverse strand, counting down.
GGGCGCGCTGGGAGGTGCCGGCGGTCGTCAACATCATGGGCGACACGCTCGACGAGTACGGCCGCCTCGCCGCGCGCCTCGACGACGTGGAGGGGGTCGCCGGGCTCGAGGTCAACGTCTCCTGCCCCAACGTCGAGGTCGGCGGGATGGAGTTCGGGCAGGACCCGGCGCTCGCGGCCGAGGTGGTGCGCACGGTGCGCCGGGAGAGCTCGCTCCCGTGCCTGGTGAAGATCACGCCCAGCGTCGCCGACGTGCGGCCGGTCGTGGAGGCCGTCGCGGAGGCCGGCGCCGACGGCGTGACCGTGATGAACACGGTGCCGGGGATGGCGATCGACCTCGCCCGCCGCCGCCCGGTCCTCGGCAGCGTCTTCGGCGGGCTCTCCGGCCCGGCGATCAAGCCCATCGCGCTGCGCAACGTCTGGCTCGCGGCCTCCGTGACGCCGGTGCCGGTGATCGCCTCGGGCGGGATCATGACCGGGAGGGACGCGGCGGAGTTCCTGCTCGCCGGCGCCTCCGCCGTGCAGGTCGGGACGGCGAGCTTCCTCGATCCCCGCGCGCCGTGGAACGTGCTCGAGGAGCTGGAGGCGTGGTGCGAGGCGGAGGGCGTCCGGGAGCTCCGTGAGATCGTCGGCGCCGCCCGGCCGGGCGCCGGGTCCCGGCCCCGCGCCGTCGCCGAGAGGCGCTGAGTCGCCTCCCGCCGGCGCGGCGCCGCTCGTTGACCCGCAACCGGATCGACCGTAGCGTCGTCTACGCGGCGATCGGGGCGTAGCTCAGCCTGGCAGAGCGCTGCGTTTGGGACGCAGAGGTCCGCAGTTCAAATCTGCGCGCCCCGACCACGGCCGCACGCCGTCGCCTCGCGGAGAGGCCGCGGGGCCCGCGCGGACCCGTTGAGGGGGGTCGGGGGCGCTGCTACGATCCGCCCCCCGGGCATCGCATGCGGGATCGGCCATGCTGAACGAACTTCCTCCGTACGTGCTCGTCGCGCGGATCGGCTCGATCCTCGGGATGTCCTTCGCGCTCGCGATCGGGCTGCTGCTGCTGATCGGGGGCTCGGTTCTCCCCTCGGTGGTGGCGTTCGCGGCCTTCCTCCCCGCCTTCGGGCTGATGGTGGTCGTGGAGCGCCTGGCCGAGGGGCGCTCCGACCGCCGCGTGCCGCCCGAGCCGTAGGGGACGCTAGCGCTCGAGGATCTCGATCTCGAGGATGCGGTCGCCCGGCTCCGTCGCGGTGGCGGGATCGCGCGGGCTCAGCGCCCCCAGCACCTCGATCCCGGAGACGACGCGCCCGAAGACGGTGAAGTCGTCGGCGAGGTGCGGCGTCGGGGCGAGCGTGAGGAAGAACTGCGAGCCGTTGACGCTGGGGCCGGCCTTCGCCATCGAGATCACCCCGGCGTCGAAGGGGAGGCCGTTGCGCTCCTCCTCGAGCTCGTACCCCGGGTTGCCGAAGCCGGTGCCGGTCGGATCGCCACCCTGCGCGACGAAGCCGGGGACGACGCGGTGGAAGGTCAGGCCCTCGTAGAAGCCGTTGCGCGCCAGGAAGACGAAGTTGTTGACGTAACCGGGAGCCTCGTCGGGGTAGAGCTCGATGCGGATCTCGCCGCGCTCGGTCCGGATCACCGCCTCGTAGCCCGCGGAGGTGTCGATCTGAAGCGGGGGCGGGGAGTCGTAGCTGCGGACGATCGCCTCGTCGCCCGGGCCGGCCGTCGCCTCGTCGCCGGCCGGCGTCGCGTCGGCGGCCGGGGTGGCGGTCGCCTCGGTCGCGGCGGCTCCGGGGTCGGCCGGGGTGGGGCCGGGGGCGCCGGCGGTGCACTCCGTCGCGAAGATGATGCCGCCGAGTGAGAGCACCATCACGACGATCCCGCCGAGGTAGAAGACGCGCTGGTTGCGCTGCAGGTAGCCCATGAAGCCCGGGAACTCGATCGGCCCCGCCGGCTCGTAGCCGGGCTGCCGCCGCCGCCTGCGTCTCCGCCGTCGCTCGTTGCTCACCGGCCGCTCCCCCGCACGCCGCGCGCCCGCCCGGGATCAGCCCGATCCGCCCGGCAGCCCGGGCCGTCCGGTCGATCCCGGGCCCCACCCTACGGCCAGCGCCGGCAGCGCTCCACTGCCGGCGGGGATGCCCGCGAGGCGGCTAGTCCCCCGGCTCCCAGGTGACGATCCCGATCTCCCGGAACCCCATGGGGAGCCGGATGCCGCCCGGCTCCCCCCACCACTCCTCCATCAGCCCGCACATCGTGCGGTCCTTCTCCGAGCCGGCGCTCAGCCAGAGCATGCGGCGCCCGAGCGCGTGGGCCTCCCCGGGATCGACCGGCGCCGCGGCCGAGCCGGCCACGACGCGCCTGACCTCGTAGGGGCGCTCCAGCGCCCCGAGGAGCGCCACGAACTCCCGGAGCGCCGGGAGCACGGCGGGCGGCTCCCCGTGCACCTCCCGGAAGAGGTCGGCGAGCTGCGATCCGCGCGGTCGCTGCGCGAGCGCCACCACGCAGAGGCGCCGGGCGGCGTGCTCCATCGCCTCGACGAAGGGGATCGGCTCGCGGATGTCGTAGAGGCAGTGCGCGGCGAGCGCGACGTCGGCCCGCTCCGACCACCCGGGGACGGGCCACCTCGCGTCGTGCACCGAGAGATTGGTCGCGCCGGCCGCCCGGGCGCCCTCGTCGAGCACCTGCCGCATCGCCGGAGAGGGCTCTACCGCGATCACGCGCCGCACCCGCCCGGCGAGGGGGAGCGCGAAGCGGCCGCCGCCGGCGCCGATGTCGAGCCAGGAGTCCTCGCGGCGCGAGAGCGCGAGCAGGACGTCGGCCTCGGCGGAGGAGGCCTGCCCCGGCCGGAAGCGCCCGGCGACCGGCCGGTAGTAGTCCTGCCCCTCGTCGAGCTCGCGCACCCGCGCGACCTGCTCGGCGTCGGCGTCGACGAGCTGTGCCCAGCCTTCGCCGACCTCGCCGACCGACGGCCGGAGGGCCTGGATGCTCGCCATCGCCACCTCCCGCAGCGTCCCGGTCTCGCGGCTCGCCGGGCCGCGCCGCCCTCAGCCCTGCGCCCGGTCGTCCTCGAGCCGCTCGCGCACGCGCGAGACGAACTGGTCGAAGAGCCGATCGGAGACGAACTTGATGAGGCGCGAGCCCATCTGCGCCATGCGGCCGCCCACGTTGGCGACGGCCTCGACCGAGGACTCGGTCCCCCCGTCCTCGAGCGCGCGGAGCTCCCCGCGCATCTCGACGTCGGCGCTGCCGTCGCCCGCCCCGTGCGCGACGACGCGCATCGAGTGGCGCTCGGCGTCGAGCTCGACGAAGCGGCCCTGGCCCCGGTACTTCGCCTGCACCGGCCCGACCTTGATGCCGAGCCGGCCGGAGAACTCGCGCTCGCTCTTCTCGGTGAGCTCGGCGCCCGGCACGCAGTCGACGACCTGCTCGGGATCGGTGAGGAACTCCCACACGCGCTCGATCGGAGCGTCCACGCGGAAGGTCTTCTCGACTCGGATCTCCATCGGGCTGCCCCCGTGCTCCCGCGGGTCCCGATCCCGCTACACTGTGGCCGGGACCAACGATCGTTATCGGCGCTCGCGAAGGAGCAGACCCGTGATACCCGGACCCTTCGACTACTTCGCCCCGTCCACTGTAGACGAAGCCGTGAGCCTGCTCTCCGATCACGGCCCCGACGCGAGGGTGCTCGCCGGGGGGCAGAGCCTGATACCGATGATGAAGCTCCGGCTCGCCGAGCCGCCGGTGCTCGTCGACCTGAACCGCGTAGCGGGGCTCGACGGCATCGAGGAGCGGGCCGGCCATCTCCGGATCGGCGCGATGACGCGCCACGCCGCGCTCGAGAGCTCGGAGGTGGTCGGCGCCCGCTACCCGCTCATCGCGGACGCGGCGGCCGTCATCGCCGACCCGCTGGTGCGCAACCGCGGCACCACCGGCGGCTCCCTCGCGCACGCCGACCCCGCCGGCGATCTCGGGTCGGTGATGACGGCGCTCGGCGCCGAGATCGTCGTCACCGGCCCCGGAGGCGAGCGCGCGCTCCCCATCGACGACCTGCTGCTGGGCCCGTTCGCGACCACGCTCGAGGAGGGCGAGATCATGACCGAGGTCCGCGTCCCGCTCCCCGCCGCGGGGAGCGCCGGCGCCTACGAGAAGCTCGAGCGGAAGGTCGGCGACTTCGCCACGGCCGCCGTCGCCGTGCAGCTCACCCGGGACAACGGCGGCTGCGCCTCGGTAGGGATCGCGCTGACCGCGGTCGGCCCCACCACGATCCGGGCCGGGGCGGCCGAGGAGCACCTGCTCCGGGGCGGCCTGGGCGAGGCCTCGATCCGCGCCGCCTCCGAGCTCGCCGCCGAGGCGGCCGAGCCGGCGGCCGATCTCCGCGGCTCCGAGGAGTACAAGCGGGACATGGTGCGGGTGCTGACGCTGCGGGCGCTCCGGCGGGCGGTCGCACGGGCGGGAGGGTAGCGAGATGCCACAGATCGAAGTGAGCGTGAACGGCGCCGCCCACCAGGTGGACGTCGAGCCCCGGCTGCTCCTGGTCCACCTGATCCGCGAGGAGCTCGGGCTCACCGGGACGCACATCGGCTGCGACACCACGCACTGCGGGGCCTGCACGGTCCTGCTCGACGGGGTGCCGGTCAAGTCCTGCACGCTCTTCGCCGTCCA
>DAOULG010000067.1:0-5341 GCA_034420495.1 Dehalococcoidia bacterium | reverse complement strand
ACGGCGGTCTGCGTCCGGCTCCTCCCGCTGCCCGAGGCGGTGCGCACGATGCTCGCCGTCTTCGACACCGTCGAGGGGGCCTCCGAGGCCGTCTCGGCGATCGTCGAGCGGGGGGTGATCCCCGTCGCGCTCGAGATGCTCGACGCCGAGACGATTCGCGCGGTCGAGTCGCAGGCGCGGCTCGGCTACCCGCTCGACGCCGGCGCCGTGCTGCTCGCGGAGGTCGAGGGGCTCGCGGAGCAGGTCGAGGAGGACGCCGCCACCGTGATCGCCGCGCTCAGGGAGAGCGGCGCCCGCACGGTGCGCTCGGCCGACGAGGAGGCCGAGCGGGAGCGCCTCTGGGAGGGCCGGAAGGCGGGGATCGGGGCGCTCGGCGCCATCTCCCCGAACTTCTACCTGCTCGACGGCGTGGTGCCCCGGACGAAGCTGCCGGCCGTGATGCGGGGGGTGATGGCGCTCTCGGAGCGGTACGGCTTCCGCTGCGCCAACATCTTCCACGCCGGCGACGGCAACCTGCACCCCAACATCATGTTCGACGAGCTCGAGCCCGGCGCCTCCGCGCGCGTGCTGGAGCTCGGCGGGGAGATCCTGCGGCTCTGCGTGGATGCCGGCGGATCGATCACGGGCGAGCACGGGGTCGGCCTCGAGAAGCGCTCCTATCTCGACTGGATCTTCGAACCCTCCGATCTCGACGCGATGACGCGGGTGCGGGACGCCTTCGGCGGCTCCGGCCGCTTCAATCCCTGCAAGGTGCTCCCGGTCGCCCACGGCTGCGCGCAGGGGCACGCCGCCGAGGCCGGCCAGGCGGCCGCCCGGCTCGCGGCTGCGCCCGGCGTCTACCTCTAGCGTGCCCGCCGACAGCCCCGGGGTGACCCGGGAGAGCGCCGAGAGGCTCGCGACCGGCGTCGCGGCGCTCCGCGGCGCCCTCCCGGAGGGGCGTGACCGCGATCCCGGGCGCTACGCGATCGAGGGTCGCCTCCCGGCCCTCGCGCTCGCGCCGCGCACGGCGCGGGAGGTGGCCCAGGCGCTCGCCGCGGCCGCGCGCGGGGGGCTCGCGGTCGCGCCGCAGGCGGGACGCACGGCGCTCGCGGCGGGCGGGCCGCTGCACCGCTACGACGTGGCGCTCGATCTCTCCGCGCTCGACCGCGTGGTGGAGCACGAGCCGGCCGACCTCACGATCACGGTCGAGGCCGGGATCTCGCTCGGCTCCCTCGCCGGGCTGCTCCGCCGGCACGGACAGCAGCTTCCCGTCGACCCGCCCGGGGGCGGGGCGGTCTCGGTGGGCGGGATGCTCGCGACCGGCCGGCCCGGCAGCTGGCGCGGGCTGCTCCCCGGCGCGGGCGACCTGCTGCTCGGGGCGACGGTCGCGCTCCCCGACGGGACGCTCGCGCGCTCCGGCGGGCGCGTCGTCAAGAACGTCGCCGGCTACGACCTCCACCGCCTCCACGCGGGAGCGCTCGGCGCCTTCGGCGTGATCGTCGAGGCGGCGTTCAAGCTCGTGCCCCTGCCGGGGGCGACCGCGACCGTCGCCTGCCGCTGCCAGCATCTCCCGCAGGCCGGCATGCTCGCGCGGGCGCTCCGCGACACGCCGCTCGCCGCGCGCGGGCTGGCGCTCGTCGGCGCGCGCGCCGCCTCGGAGGCGGGCCTTCCTCCCGCGCCCCACGTCCTCGTGGGCCTCGCGGGCGCGACCTCGGCGCTCGACCGCTCGCTCCGGGAGGTGCGGCTGTGCTGCCGCTCGGCCCACGTCCCTCACGCGGAGGAGCGCGGAGACGACGAGCCCTGGGACCGGCTGCGCGCCCTCGCCGCGGGGGCCGGAACACGGGGGGACGACGCCGACGGCACCCCCGTCGTCCTGCGGGGATCGCTCCCCACCTCGGCGCTCGCCGCGGTCCTCGGGGAGGCCGAGGAGGCGGGCTTCGCGGCCTGGGCGCACGTCGGCGGAGGATCCCTGCTGGCGGCCGCTCCCCCGCTGGACGAGGAGGCGGAGAGAGCGCGCGTCGCCGGGCTCCGCGCCCGCTGCGAGGCGGCCGACGGCACGCTCGCCATCGAGGCCGGACCGGTGTCGCTGCGGGCCGCCCTCGATCCCGTGCGCGGCGCCCCCGACGAGGTCGCGCTCGACCTCGCGCGGGAGCTGCGCTCCCGCTTCGATCCGCTCCGGACCGTCAACCCGGGCCGCTGGCCCCGCATCGACGAGCCCGTCACCCCGGCCGCCGACCCGGGGGCCGCATGACGCCCCCCGCGCAGCGCGGCGGCCCCGGGGGCGACGCGCCCGCGCCCGGAGGATCGGCGCCGGCGTGGAGGGGGCCGGACGCCCCCGCGCTCGCCGACCTCCGCAACTGCATCCACTGCGGGTTCTGCCTGCCCGCCTGTCCCACCTACCTCGCGACCGGCCAGGAGCTGGAATCGCCCCGCGGCCGCCTGCACCTGATCCGGGCGGTCGTGGAGGGGCGCGCGGAGCCGACAGCCGCGCTGCTCGGCCACCTCGACCTCTGCCTGCAGTGCCGCGCCTGCGAGACCGCCTGCCCCTCCGGCGTCCCGTACGGGCGGATCATGGAGGATGCGCGCGCCTCGGTGATGGGAGAGCCCGCGGGGGAGTCCGGGGCGCCGCCGCCGCGCCGCCCGGTCGCGTGGAGGCTCCGCGCGCTGGTGCTGAGGCACGTGGTGGCGAGGCCGCGGGCGCTGCGCGCGCTCGCGGCGCTCGGGCGCCTCTACGGGCGCTCCGGTCTGCAGCGGCTGCTCCGCGGCCCGCTCGCCCGCGCGCTCCCGGCGGGGCTGCGCTGGCGCGAGGGGCAGCTCCCCGACCGCTGGCCCCCGCCCTTCCGCGCCTCGGGCCGCCTCACCGCGGCCGCGGGTGCCGGCAGGCGCGTGGCGCTGCTCACCGGCTGCATCCACGGCGAGCTCTTCCCCGAGACGCACGAGGCGACCGTGCGCGTGCTCGACCGGCTCGGCGTCGAGGTCGTGGCGCCGCCGGAGCAGCGGTGCTGCGGGGCGCTGCACGCGCACGCCGGCGACGCCGGGGCGGCGCGGGCGCTCGCCCGGGCGAACATCGCCGCCTTCGAGGAGGCCGGCGTCGAGGGCGTCGTCGTCAACGCCGCCGGCTGCGGCGCCGCGATGAAGGAGTACGGGCGGCTGCTGCGGCACGACCCCGCGTGGGCGGCGCGCGCCGAGCGCTTCGCCTCGGGCGTGCGCGACGTGCTCGAGTTCGTGGCGGCCGAGCCGTTCGCCGAGCGGGGGCTCGGCCGCGTCGAGCAGAGCGTGACCCTGCAGGAGGCGTGCCACCTCGCGCACGCGCAGCGGGTACGCGAGGCGCCGCGCGCCATTCTCCGCGCGATACCCGGCGTGCGGCTGGTGGAGATGGCGACGCCGGATCGCTGCTGCGGCTCGGCCGGGATCTACTCGGCGGTCCAGCCGGAGATGTCGGCGCGCGTGCTCGGGACGAAGATGGAGGACGTCGCCTCGACCGGTGCCGCCGTCGTCGCCACCGCCAATCCCGGCTGCACGCTCCAGCTGCGGGCCGGCATCCGCCGCCACGGGATCGATGCCGACGCCCGCCACGTCATCGAGCTCCTCGACGAGTCGTACCGCGCCGGATCTCCCCGGCGGCCGTAGCCGGCGGCTCAGGAAGAGGCGAGCTCCGCGCGCAGGACGGTGATCGCCTGCCCCCGCAGGCGCACGCGCTCGCCGTCGACCCGGACCAGCACGACGCCGCCGCGGGCCGACGCCTGGTACGCGGTGAACGCGGCCCTCCCGGTCCGCGTCCGCCAGTACGGCCCGAGGCAGCAGTGCGCCGACCCGGTCACCGGGTCCTCGTCCACCCCCGTCGACGGCGCGAAGAAGCGCGAGATGAAGTCGTACTCCGCCGTCTCGCCCGCCGCCGTCACGATGACGCCCCGCGTGTCGACCGCCCGCAGGCGGTGGAGGTCCGGGCTGAGGGCGCGCACGGCCGCCTCGGACTCCAGCTCGACCAGGTAGTCGAAGCGGCCCCGTCCCAGGTACCGGCACTCCGCGCCGAGCGCCTCCAGGAGACCCCGGGGCGGCGCCACCGGGCGCGGCGGGTCGGCCGGGAAGTCGAGCTCGATCCAGCCCTCCGACCGGCGGGCGGTCAGAGGGCCCGAGCGCGTGAGGAACCGGATCTCCGCGCCGGGGTCGGCGACGCCGCGCTCCCAGAGGACGTGGGCCGCCGCCAGCGTCGCATGTCCGCAGAGCTCGACCTCGACGCCGGGCGTGAACCACCGCAGGCCGAACGCCTCGCCCGGACGGCGCTCGACGAACGCCGTCTCGGAGAGGTTCATCTCGCGAGCGAGCGACTGCATCCACGCGGCGTCCCGGGACTCGTCGAGCAGGCACACCGCCGCGGGGTTTCCCGAGAAGAGCGTGTCCGTGAAGGCGTCGACCTGCGTGATGAGCATGGCGCCAGAATAGGCGACGCGATCGCCGCTGTGGACCGGCGCCGCCGCGGCCGGAGGCCGTCTAGCGGCCGCGGCCCGCCCGCGGAAGGGTCGCGAGCCACTCCGCCGCGGCCCGCGGCGTGCGCAGGCGGACGAGCGTCAGGTGCGCGTGCTCCCCCCTCCCGAGCTCCGCGGGGATCTCCCGGCGATGCCGGCCGTGGCTCCTGAGCGCCCACAGGAGGAGCGAGTCCCTCGTGAAGAGCTGTCGCGCGATGCTCTCGCGGTTTCCGTTCCAGAGCTCGGGGCGGCGGAGGCCCCGGTGCACCGTGCGCAGGAGGAGGCGCCAGAGCACGAGGCGCAGCGGGTAGTCCAGCCACACCAGGAGGGTGGCCCTCGGCCACACGACGCTGCGGGCGATGCGGTAGTTCCCGTCGCCGACCCAGGAGTCGCCCGAGAGCGCCTCCCGCAGTCGCTCCCGGAAGAGCGCGTCCGGCGTCTCCGTCCATCCCGGTCCGTGGCGGTACGCGTCGAACTCGACGTGCGGCGCATCCACCGCCCGGGCGATGCTCCGGGCGAGGGCCGTCTTCCCCGCGCCGGTGGTCCCGACGACGACGATGCGCGCGGGGCTCTCCGGCGCGCGGGCGCCGGCGGCGCCGGCCGTCACGAGGCGCCGGCGGCCGGCCCCGCCAGGCGCCACAGCGGCGCCAGGTGGCCCGCGTTGAACTCGAACCCGTCCCACTCGAAGCCCTCGAGGGCGGCGTCGAGGTCCACGTGCTCGCGCGGGGCGAGGAGCGGGAACATCGCGGGCACCTGCTCCAGCAGCAGGCGCTGGGCCTCGCGCGCCTGCTGCGCCCGCCGCCCAGGCGCGATCTCGGCGAGGACCCTCCGCACCGCCGCGTCGTACGGCGGGCTCGAGTAGCCCCACGGCGAGAAGCGCCCCGTGGCGCCTCCCG
>DAOULG010000066.1:0-7311 GCA_034420495.1 Dehalococcoidia bacterium | reverse complement strand
CCTCCGCCGCCCGGCGCTCCGGGGCGCCGTCCGCGGCGACCAGCGGCTCCCGGAACGGGAGGTTGAGATGGACGCTGCCGGCGGGCGGTCCGCCGGCGGCCTCAACGGCGCGGGCGGCGAGCTGGCGCGCGCTGGCAAGCAGCGCCGGCGGCGCCTCGCCGCCGGCCGGGGCGCACGGCACCTCGGTCGACCAGCGCGCATGTGAGCCGAAGAGTCGCAGCTGATCGATGGCCTGCGCCGCGCCGACATCGCGCAGCTCGGGCGGCCGGTCCGCCGTCAGCAGCAGGAGCGGGACCCGCGAGAGCGAGGCCTCGACCGCGGCCGGAAGCAGGTTCGCCGCCGCGGTGCCCGAGGTGCAGACCACGGCCACGGGGCGGCCGCTCGCCCTCGCGATCCCGAGGGCGAAGTAGCCGGCCGCACGCTCGTCGACGTGGAGCAGCGGGCGCATCCCCGGCTCGGCCGCGACGGCGAGCACCAGCGGCGTGGAGCGGGATCCGGGGCAGACGACGACGTGCCTCACGCCGGAGCGGGCGAGCTGCCGTACCAGCACCCGCGCGACGGCCCCGCCCGGTGTCGCCAGGGCGAGCGGCGCCGGCGGCGGGTCGCGGCTCTCGGACACGGGCACCTCCAGGGCGGGGCGAGCCGCGGGCCGGTCGCGAGAATCAGGCTCCGGCGTTCTCGCCGGCGGGCGCAAGGCCCAGCGCCTCCGCCAGCGGGCGGAACTTCAGCTCGACCTCCGCGAGCTCGTCGGCAGGCTCCGAGTCGCCCATGATACCGGCGCCCGCGAAGAGCCACGCGCGCTCCCCCCGGACGAGCGCGGAGCGCAGCGCGACGGCGAACTCCCCGTCGCCGGCGGCGTCGAGCCAGCCGACCGGACCGCCGTACCAGCCGCGATCGAAGCGCTCGTGATCCGCGATGACCCGGAGCGCCCGCTCCGTGGGCCAGCCGCCCACGGCCGGCGTCGGGTGGAGTCTCTCGACGAGGTCGAGCACGTCGGCCCCGGGCCAGACCTCCCCGCGCACCTCCGTCGCGAGGTGCTGGATGTTGCGGAGGCGGAGGAGCCCGGGCTGGTTCGGCGCGCGCAGCCAGCGGCTCGCCGGCAGCAGCGCCTCGCGAATCGCGCGCACCACGATCTCGTGCTCGATGCGATCCTTCGCGCTCGCCTGGAGCTCGCGGCCCCGGCGCTCGTCGTCCCCCGCGTCGGAGCCCCGCCGCGCGGATCCCGCGAGCCCGAGGGCGCGCATCGCGCCCTTCCGGAGGCTGACCAGGAGCTCGGGACTCGCCCCGAAGAAGGTCGCCTCGCCGCGCGTCACGCTGAAGAGGTGGCAGTCGCCGTAGCCGTCCCGCAGCCGGCGAAGGGCGCCTCCCTGGTCGATCGGCCTCCCGGAGGCGAGCTCGCGGCACGTCGCGAGCACGGCCTTCTCGTAGAGGCCGGCCCTCACCTCGGCGGCGACGCGGGCGACGCTCCCGAGCCATCGCTCCGCATCCACGTCGAAGGCGACGCGCGCTCCGTTCCCCTCCCCCGCCGTCCGGGCGCCGCCGGGCGCGCCGCCCTCCGCCGCGGCGAGGTCGGAGAGGAGGCCGGCGAGACGCGTCGCCGGCACCCCCGGCGCGAGCACGACTCCGGTCTCGCCGTCGTCTCGCACGCAGAGGATCTCGGGGAGCACCAGGGCGCCCTGCCCGAAGCCCTCCCACGGCACGACCGGCGACTCCTCCGCGGGGCTCGGCGTGCTCGGAAGATCGAGGGCGGTCGCCCGGAAGGAGAAGCCGCCCAGCAACCGCGGCCTGAGCGCCTCGGCATCGGACTCGGTCGGCGCCCCGAGGAGCTCCGCCGCGCCGGCGCGCAGGGCGGCAGCCCCCCCGCCGGGAGGCAGTTCGGCGCGGCCCGCCTCGCCCACGGCGATGAGCGAGAAGCCCCTGTCGGGGCGCTGGTAGGAGGAGACCACCCCCCAGCGCTGTACGTCGTCGAGGAGGCGGTCGACGTCGACTCCGGGGGGCAGGCGCAGCCCGCGGAACACTCCCTCGGGGCGCGCCTCCGCGCGGCGCGCCACCGCTCTCACGTCGGAGCCGGAGGCGACCGTCACCGCCGCCGCCGTCCGTCGGCGGGGCTCCGCACCGCACCAGCGCGGTAGCCGTTGCGCGCTCGGATCACGCCGTAGCCCCCTCGCCAGCGACGCGCGCCGCCCCGGCTGCGGCAGCCTCCGCGGAATCCGGTCTGATGCCCGGCGGAGGAGGCTCCCGAGGCCCGGGACAGTGTAGGAGTGGGCACCCTTATACGCCCGACGGCGGGGGCGCCGCGACACCCGCGGGTGCATCCACGCCGGCGATGTGGTAGTCATCGACCCGCGGACGCCCGCCGCATCCCCCGCCCGCCGGCGGGGCGGTGGCGATGCGCGGAATCGCGGGCACTCGGGAGGCCGGGATGGGCTTTCACAAGATCGGGGAGAGCGGCGTCGAGGGTAAGTGCTCCCTCTGCGGCACGTACGTCATCAAGGGCGGCGTCCCGTTCGGCACCAAGTCGGTGCTCTGCGGCGACTGCTCGGAGCGGCAGGACCGGATCGCCTACCGGGAGACGGCCGGACAGCGCTAGCGTCGCGCTCGCCTCCCGCCCGCATCACGCCCGGCGCCGCCGGGCACCCGGAGAGACCGACGTGGTCACCCTTGAGCCCGTCGCCGCCGGGAACCGGCGCGCGCTGGAGGGCCTCACCGTTCGCGACGACCAGAGGGACTTCCTCGACTGCGCGTCGGTGGCGCACCTCCTCAGGGAGTACCGGGACCACCCCGCCTTCCGCCCTCACGCGATCCGCTCCCGGGGCTCGATCGTGGGCCTCGTCATCTACGGAGTCCTCCCCGACGACGCCTCGCGAGCGTGGCTTCCGCTCCTGCTCATAGACGCGATGCACCAGCGCCGAGGCTACGGGCGAGCGGCACTCGCGGCCGTGATCGACGAGCTGCGCCGGCGGGCGCCGCCGCCGCGCGCCCTGGGCCTCTCGTACAGGCCCGGGAACCGGGGAGCGGCGGCGCTCTACGCATCGATGGGATTCCGGCCGCGCGGCACGGACGCGAAGGGGGACGTGGTCGCCTGGAGCGAGCTGGACGAGGGGTAGCCTCGCGGAGCCTCCCGCTCGCCTGCCCGACGCGATCCGGCGATCGCCTCCCGCGACGCCGGACACCTATACTCGACTCCGCGACGGAGGTGCATGTCGATGGTGATGAGCTACGCCGAGATCGCGAAGCAGCCGGAGGCGCTCCGGACCTCCCCGAACCTCGGGGAGTGGGCCGGGGAGCGCGCCCGCTGGACCTGGGACTCGGTCGCTGCGGAACTCGACCTGCCCGACGGCCTGGTCAACCAGGCGCACGAGTGCATCGATCGGCACGCGGCGGCCACTCCCGACAAGGTCGCGATGATCTGGGAGGCATCGGACGGCGCCGTCGAGCGATACACGTTCGAGGAGATGCGCCGCCAGTCGAACCGCTTCGCGAACGCCCTGGCGTCGCTCGGGGTCGGCAGGGCGGACCGCGTCTTCTTCTTCACCGATCGCATCCCCGAGCTCTACTTCGCCTGCTTCGGCACGCTGAAGCGGGGCGCGATCATCGCGCCGCTCTTCTCGGCCTTCGGGCCGGAGCCGGTGAAGGAGCGCATCGAGCGCGCGGAGGGCTCGGTGGTCGTGACCACCCCGAACCTGCTGCCGAAGATCGATGCCATCCGCGGCGATCTCCCGAGCCTTGAGCGCGTGATCGTGATCGCGCATCGCTCCGGCGCCGAGGTCGCCGGGGGGGATCTCGACTACCAGGAGCTCGTCCGCGACGCCTCCGAGGAGTACGAGATCGAGCGAACCGGCTCCGAGGACTGGTCGGTGATGCACTTCACCTCGGGGACGACCGGCCTGCCGAAGGGCGCGGCGCACGTGCACAACGCCGTCATCAGCCACTACGCGACGGGGAAGTACGTCCTCGACCTGCATCCCGACGACGTCTACTGGTGCACCGCCGATCCCGGCTGGGTGACCGGGACCTCCTACGGCATGTTCGCGCCGTGGAGCAACGGCGTGACCAACCTCATCTACGAGGGGGGCTTCGGCGCCTCCCGCTGGTACGAGGTGATCGCGCGGCACCGGGTCACCGTCTGGTACACCGCGCCGACGGCAATCCGCCTGCTCATGAAGGCGGGCTCGGCGGCGGCGAGGCGGCACGATCTCGCGACGCTCCGCTACGTGATGTCGGTCGGCGAGCCCCTCAATCCCGAGGGAGTCGTCTGGGGCGAGGAGGCCTTCGATCTGCCCATCCACGACAACTGGTGGCAGACGGAGACCGGCGCGATCATGATCGCGAACTACATCGGCATGCCGATCCGGCCCGGCTCGATGGGCCGGCCCTTCCCGGGCATCGAGGCGGCGATCATCGACGAGGAGTTCCAGCCGGTCGACGAGCCGATGACGGAGGGCCAGCTCGCTCTCAAGCCGGGCTGGCCCTCGATGTTCCGCACCTACTGGAACGATCAGGAGCGGTACGACTCGCGGTTCCGGGCGGGCTGGTACCTGACCGGCGATCGCGCGAAGCGCGACGCGGACGGCTACTTCTGGTTCGTCGGACGCGACGACGACGTCATCAACACGGCGGGCCACCTCGTCGGCCCTTTCGAGGTCGAGAGCGCGCTGATCGAGCACGAGTCCGTCGCCGAGGCGGGGGTGATCGGGAAGCCCGATCCGGTCGCCATGGAGATCGTGAAGGCCTTCGTGAGCCTCGTGGAGGGGGTCGAGCCCTCCGACGGGCTGCGCCGCGAGCTCACGCGCCACTGCCGCGAGCGCCTCGGGCCGGGCGTCGCGCCGCGCGAGATCGAGTTCATCGGCACGCTCCCCAAGACGCGCTCCGGGAAGATCATGCGGCGCCTGCTGAAGGCACGGGAGCTCGGCCTCCCCGAGGGCGACACCTCGACGCTGGAAGACGACTAGCCCGCGGCCCGGGCCCTGCGCCCTGCGGGGCGCGGCGCGGGCGGGCGACCGAGGAGGCGGGACGATGTCGACCACCGCGCCGGGCGCCGATTCCGGCCCGGCGATCCACCGCGGCCTGAACGGCGTCTACTTCGATCGCTCGGCGGTCTGCTCCATCGACGGCCGCGCCGGGACGCTGCACTACCGCGGGTACTCCATACACGAGCTCGCCGAACACTCCACCTTCGAGGAGGCGGCGTACCTGCTGCTGCGGGGAGACCTTCCCACCCGGGCGGAGCTCGGCGCGTTCGAGTCGGAACTCCGGGAGAGCCGGGCCGTCCCGGAGCCGGTCCTCGAGGTGCCGCGCGCGATGGCGGGCGCGCACCCGATGGACGTGCTCCGCACGGCCGTGTCGACCCTCGCCGCCTTCGACCCGGAGCGCGAGGACGGGTCGCCCCAGGCGGTGGCGCGCAAGGGCGCCCGGCTCACCTCGCAGGCGGCGACCCTGGTCGCGGCGCACCACGCCGTCCGGCAGGGGCGCGATCCGATCCCGCCCTCTCCCTCGCTCTCGCACGCCGCCAACTTCCTCTACATGCTGACGGGCGAGGAGCCGGCCCCCGAGACCGCCCGCCTCATGGACGTCGACTTCGTCCTCCACGCCGAGCACAGCTCCAACGCCTCCTCCTTCGCCGCCCGCGTCGTCGCGGCGACCGGCGCCGACCTGCACTCGGCGATCGTCTCCGGCGTCGCGGCGCTCTCGGGCCCCGCGCACGGCGGCGCCGCCGAGAACGTGATGCAGATGGCGCGCGAGATCGGCGACCCGGCGAACGCCGTCGAGTACGTGAAGGCGAAGCGGAGCCGCCGGGAGCCGATCATGGGCTTCGGGCACCGGGTCTACCGCACGGAGGATCCGAGGGCGCGCCACCTCCGGGACGGCGTCCGGCGCCTCTCCGCCGAGCGCGGCGAGCCGACGTGGTTCGCGATCCTCGAGGCCGTGGAGGAGGCGATGCGGCCCTACGCGCGGCTGGGCGTGGCGCCCAACGTCGACTTCTACGCCGGCGTCATCTATCACCTGCTCGGGATCCCGCAGGACCTCTTCGTCCCGATCTTCGCGCTCGGACGCATCCCGGGGTGGACGGTCCAGGTGCTGGAGCAGATCGAGAACAACATCCTGATCCGCCCCCTTCTCGACTACGTCGGCCCCGCCGAGCGCCCCTACGTCCCGATCGAGAGGCGCGGATAGACGGTGCCCCTGCTCCGGGCCTTCCGCGACGAGGCCGCCGGTCGCGGCCTCCTCCCCTCCGACGCACCGCTCGAGGCGGGCACCGCCTTCGCGCTCGTCAGGGAGATGCCGTGGGCCTCCGCGACCGGGGCCCTGCCGGAGATGACCCTCGGCGCCTGGCGGGGCGACGACGCGGCGAAGCACTACCTGCTGCGCTCGCTCCTCTACGAGCTGGGTCACCGCTCCATCCTGCTCGCCTGCACCCATGCCTGGAGCGTCGAGAGCGCGCCGTGGGCGGGGGCGGAGCTGCGCGCGATCCTCGACGCGGGTCCCGTGCCCGACGTGCACACCTTCCTGCGCGTCGAGCACGACGAGGGCTGGGGCAGCGTCGACGCGACCTGGCCGCTCGCCTCGCGGGCGCTGGGGCTGCCGGCCAACGAGCGCTTCGTCCCCGGGCGCGAGATGCGCGTCGCCTGCGACCCGGAGGAGTTCTACCACGTCCCCGAGGAGGCCGATCCGGAGGAGTTCCGCCGCCGCCTGCTCGACGCGCACTCCGACCAGCACGGGCCGGAGGCCCGCGAGCGTCGACGCGCCTTCCGGGCCGCCCTCGAGCTCTGGCTCGCCGGCCCGGGCACCGCCTGATCCCCCGCTCCCCCCGCGCCTCGGCCCGGGCCCGCGGGCGGCCGCCCGCCGTGCGGCTGTGGGAGAGCGGTGCCGTGCGCTAGGATACCGCCGTGCGCAGGCAGTCCCTCCGGGAATCGCTCGTTCTCTCGCTCCTCCTCACCGCCGGGTGGGGTGTGGTGCTCCAGCTCACCGAGGAGGATCCCGACCCGGTCGGGATCGGCTTCACGCTCCTCTTCTTCTTCGTCGTCATCCTGGGCACGATGCGCATCGCGAACCTCGTGCTGACCCGGTTCTTCCCCCCCAAGGAGCCGCCGCCGGCACCGCCGCCGACGCCGCCGCGGAGCGAGCGGCGGGCGCATGCGATCCGCCGCCGCGGCCGCAAGCGGCGGCGCTCGCGCGGCTAGCGCGCCGAGGTGCTATCGGTCTTCGTCGAGGTCATCCTGCCGGTCGCCGTGATGGCGTCCGTCGGGGGTGCCATCGGGCGCTGGCGGCGCGTCGTCCTGGAGCCGATCTCGACGCTCGTCTTCTACGTCC
>DAOULG010000065.1:0-13905 GCA_034420495.1 Dehalococcoidia bacterium | reverse complement strand
CTGCGCTACCTGCGCGACGCGCTCGAGGAGGCGGACTGCGACCCGGTCGTGACGGGCGACCCCGAGGCGGTGCGCCCCCTCATCGCCGAGCACCGGCCCCATCTCGTCCTGCTCGACCTGATGCTGCCGGACACCGACGGGATGGCGCTCATGGAGTCGCTGCCGGAGCTGCGCGAGCGGCCGGTGATCTTCCTCTCCGCCTACGGCGGCGACCAGCGCATCGCGAAGGCCCTCGAGCTGGGGGCCGACGACTACATCGTCAAGCCGTTCTCGCCGACCGAGCTGATCGCCCGCATCAAGACCGTCCTGCGCCGCTCGGCGAGCGCCGGCGCGGGGCAGCCCGAGCCGTTCGGGACCTACCGCTGGGGCGAGCTCGCGATCGACTACGGCGAGCAGCTGGTGACGCTGGCCGGGCGCCCCCTGGAGCTCACCTACCTGGAGCAGCGCATGCTCTTCGAGCTGGCGCTGCGCGCGGGCGAGGTGCTGAGCCACGCCGAGCTCCTGCCCCGCGTCTGGGGTCCGGCCCACTCGGGTCGCACGGGCGCCGTGCGCACGCTCGTCAAGCAGCTGCGCCGCAAGCTGGGCGACGACGCCGAGGACCCCACCTACATCTTCAACGTGCCCCGCGTCGGCTACCGCATGCCCAGGCCGGACGGGGCGGACGGCGCGGACGCGGAGGAGTAAGCGCTGGCGAGCGGACCCCCGGTGCAGGCAGGCTCCGGCCGCTGGCCGGGCGTCGCTTCCACCCGCGCTCCTCTATCGGAGAGTCGCTGGCGGTTCGCCCCGGCCCTGGGAGCGCCGCACTCCGGCGGGTTGGCTCCCTCGATCTGGCTCGCCGGCATCTGCACTGGGGGAGACGCCTCCTAACGTACGATGAAACCTCAAGCTACCAGGGCCAAGCACACGAGGGAGTTGTAGGCATGGAGCACGTCGTTAGCAGATGGAACAACAACGCCGAGTTCGTGGTCGAATTGACCCAGAGGGACGGGCACGAATCGCGGGCGACCCAGCGCTATCTCGATTCAGTTCTGGGTGAAGACCGGGTTGCACAGACGGTCGGGTTTCGCCTCGTCGAGACCACGACCGGCCGCGAGGTATCCTTCCCGCTTCAACTCGTCGCAGACTCGCGATTCGGTTCCAACCGCTGAACATTCGGTGCTCGGGCAGGTTCGAGAACCAGACTCGGGGGCGCTTACCCGGCCGCGTTCCAGACGTAGATGTCCCCTGTCCCACAGAAGGGCGTTGACGGTGGGCCCTCGCCTTGATGCGAACCCCGGGTGGTGGACGATGCCCTGTGGCGCCCCTATGACGAGATGCTCGAAGCGCCGGGTAGATGGCGAGTCGCGGCCGTCCTCGAACTCGGTCAGTTCGGACTCCTCCTGTGCGTAGGGTGTTACTTGGCCCCGTGCGGATAGTCCTTATTTCCGGGCTCGTCGGGACAACTCCTGCTCTCCTGTTGGTGGTCTGCGGCGTCGATGAGCCATGGATCGTCGCATCGTCACTCTTGGCGCCGGTGCTTGCGGCGGCTGGAGCCACCTGGTTCCGCGAGAAGATCGAGCGGAACAGGGACCGCGTCGGCTGGCTCTATTGCGGCTGGATACTGGGAGAGCGCCGTGCTGTTGGAGCCGAGGACCTTGCCTCGACTGCGCGCGCTCGTGGGCTCGTGGTGGCGATTCCGGAGTGTGAAGAGGAATGGGGCTATCTGTTCATCGCGTTCGCGGCGGAGTACCTGGATAGGTTCAGCAATCTGTCGCTGAGAGACGGCTTCCTCATGGACGCGATGGAACGGAGGGACGAGCGCATCGAGATCGAGAGCGTGGAGTACGCGGTGTTTCTCAGTAACGTAAGGCTGAGCGGGCCTCGGTTGGTGGGTGAGGAGGTAATCGTCTCGCTCTCTCGCCATCCCTCGCGTCAGTAGCCGTCCGACCTCGCATGAGTCGGGGGGTTGTCGCTCCGGTGCCGCAGTTCGTGGGTAAAGAAAAGGACCCCGTGCGTTCCGGGGTCCCGTAGCCACGGTACATCGGCTGCATTCGGCTGACGCCTACTAGCCGAACCGGCTGGCTCTCCTGATGGTAGTGTCCCGCAGCCGCGTTTGTAAACTCCCTCAGATGAGAACGATTCGGTTGGTGTACCGCCGACCGGTGTGGGTGGTCGCCGCGATGCGATGCGAACCGGTGATGGCCGCGAGTTGATCGTCGAGCGGCTCGAGGTTGGTATCGCCTTCGATCGCCCGGCGCCTGACGGCTGCTATGAGGTCCGCGACCTGGATCGGATGCGAGTTCAAGGAGTTGGCGTAGTAGATGGTGGGGTGGAGCGGCAGGCGCCGCGAGATCACGAAGCTCCCCACGCTGCTGCTCGCATGCGCATCAAGGTCTTGGTTCGACCAGTCCGACACGATGAAGCCCGTCTCGTGCCGCGTTGCGCACTCCACCGAGAAGTGCTCCACAAGCCCCTGAATCTGGAGTGGCATGGTCGTCTGGAGCTCCATGGGGTGCATCAGCCGCCGCTTGTCGATGCTGACCGTGTACACGGTGCAGTCGAGGTCGCCCAGGATGCGCATGGCTTCGGCGAGGAACTGACGGTTCTTCGAGCGCTTCCATGCGTTCGGTGCGAGCGTGCGCTTGGCCTTGACTTCCCAGGTGGCGGGGTCCCCGCGGTCCGGATAGAAGCGCGACTTGGCGCCCGCGACTCTGCGGCTCAGGGTCGGGACGTTCTCCGATGGAATGGAGAAGCCGCCAATGACGACGGCCTTGGTAGAGTCGCGGGCTGCGGGCTTCCCCGAGTCGTCGAGGAACAGAACTCGGCTGCTCGAAGGGTCGGGCATGAACGCTCCAAACGCCGGCAAAGTGCGGGCCGCAGCGCAGTATTGTGAGTCGTCTTGCGGTCAGTCCCCGGCGCACATCGGAGACATGGCGACGCGTGAGCGCAGATCATACAGGCCACCATGAGGCCGATGGGTGGAATGCTGTTGTAAGCTCGCTACAGGGCGAACAGCACCTCGAAGGTGGTACTGCCTACCGTCAAGTTAGGCCCACCACCGGAGAGCATGCCGGCGCCGGGGTGAAGGGGGTCGACGATCAAGCTCAGATTCGCCGAAGAGATGATCCTGCTGCTGCTCGACGACCACGACGGGACCTTCGCGCGCGTCCCCCGGGCGTCGCTCGACTACGCGCTCGCCGGCGCCGTGCTGATGGAGCTGGCGCTCGAGAACCGGATCGACACCGACCTCGACCGACTCGTCGTCCTCGACGCGACGCCTCTGGACGACGGCCTCCTCGACCCCACGCTCGCCGACATCGCCGGGGACGAGGGCGGCGACGCCCGCTACTGGGTGCAGCGGACGGCGAACCGCGCCGAGGAGATCCGCGAGCTCGCCCTCGACCGTCTCGTGGAGCACGGGATCCTCGAGCGGCGCGACGAGCGCTTCCTCTGGGTCTTCGAGTCCCGCCGCTACCCGGTGATCGAGGGGGAGGCCGAGCGCGAGGTCAAGCTCCGCATCATGGAGGTGCTCTTCAGCGACGTGATCCCCGATCCGCGGGACGTCGTGATCATCTCCCTGGCCCACGCCTGCGGGATCTTCGACCGCCTGCTCTCCCGGCAGGAGGTGCAGAACGCCTCCGCGCGGATCGAGCAGGTGCGGCGGCTCGACCTCATCAGCCAGGCGATGTCTCAGGTGATCGTCGACCTCGAGGTCTCGATCGCCTCCTACGTCCAGCCGCACCTCTACTGAGCCCGGTACCGGGCCCGGCGCGGCCGCCGTCCGTCGTGTCCGCGCGTCCCGCTGCGGGCCGCCGCGCCCCCGCGGCGACGCGGGTGCGGGGCCCGGGAGGGGCGCCCCCGGAGGGGGCGATCGCGACCGGGCGAATCGTTGACACCCCGCGAAGCCCCCTGATACGGTCCCGCCGCCGAGCGGCCGGGGGGCGCCGCCGTCGCACCGGCACGGGTCGCGGGCTTCGGGCCGTGGCGCCGCGCCGGGCGTCGGGGTAGAGTCGGTGCGGGCCTCTAGCTCAATTGGCAGAGCAGCTGACTCTTAATCAGCCGGTTCGGGGTTCGAGTCCCCGGGGGCTCACCAGATGCACCGGGCGTCAGCCGCGCATCGGGCGGGGGCGACGAGGGGAAGTGTCGGAACCGGTAGACGAGCATGATTTAGGATCATGTGCCGCGAGGCGTGGGAGTTCGAATCTCCCCTTCCCCACCACCTCGCAGGTCCCGCGGTGCGGGGCATGAGCGAGCGGTCGGCGCGGACGGACGCGACCGCGGACGCAGGGGATGCGGGAGAGCGCCTGGAGGGGGACTGATGGCCAAGCTGCTCGAGATCAAGGACCTGCGCACCTACTTCTTCACCGAGGACGGGACCGTCCGCGCCGTCGATGGCGTCACCTGGGACCTCGACGAGGGCGAGACGCTCGGCCTGGTCGGCGAGTCGGGGTGCGGCAAGTCCGTGACGGCGCTCTCCATCCTGCGCCTGATCCCCAACCCGCCGGGCCGCATCGTCGACGGCGAGATCGTCTTCGAGGGACGGGACCTGCTGAAGATCTCCAACGCGGAGATGCGCCACATCCGAGGCAACCGCATCGCGATGGTCTTCCAGGAGCCGATGACCTCGCTCAACCCGGTGCTCACCATCGGGAACCAGATCGTCGAGGTGATCCGGCTCCACATGGGGCTGGAGGAGGCGGAGTCGCGGGCGCGCGCCATCGAGCTGCTCGAGATGGTCGGCATCCCCGAGGCGGCGCGCCGCGTCGACGACTACCCGCACCAGTTCTCGGGCGGGATGCGCCAGCGCGCGATGATCGCCATGGCGCTCGCCTGCAATCCGAAGCTCCTGCTCGCGGACGAGCCGACGACGGCGCTCGACGTCACGATCCAGGCGCAGATCCTCGACATCATCGCGCGCCTGGCGCGCGAGCTCGGGACGGCCGTGGTGCTGATCACCCACAACCTGGGCGTCGTCGCCCGCTACGTCGACAACGTCAACGTGATGTACGCCGGCAAGATCATCGAGACCGGCACGGTGACCGACATCTTCCGCGACCCCCGCCATCCGTACACGGTGGGACTGCTGCGATCGGTGCCGCGCCTCGACGAGATCGAGCACGAGCGGCTCGCCACGCTCGAGGGACAGCCGCCGCTGCTCATCGCGCCGATCCAGGGGTGCCCCTTCGCGCCCCGCTGCGACTGGTACATCGACAAGTGCGACGAGGAGGCGCCGCCGCTCGAGGAGAAGGCGGCGGGGCACTACGCCGCCTGCTGGCGGGATCCGCAGACCGACGAGAAGAGCCGGGACCTCTCCGCGGCCGCGGCCGAGGCCGCCCGCGCGGTCGTGACGGCGTAGGGGGTGGCGATGACCAGCGAGAACACAGAGACCGCCGTCGCCGAGCGCTCCAACGGCGCCGCCGGCGACGAGCACCTGCTCGAGGTCGAGGGGCTTCGGGTCTACTTCCCCGTCACGGCGGGCCTCTTCCAGCGCAAGGTGGCGGACATCCGCGCCGTCGACGGGATCGACTTCTACGTCAAGCGCGGAGAGACGCTCGGGCTCGTGGGCGAGTCGGGGTGCGGCAAGTCGACGACCGGGCGCGGCATCCTCCAGTTGGTGCGGCCGACCGCCGGGTCGGTCAAGCTCGACGGCACCGAGCTCACCGATCTGAAGGGCTCGGTGCTGCGCCGCTTCCGCCGGCGCATGCAGATGGTCTTCCAGGACCCGTACTCCTCGCTCAACCCGCGCATGAGCGTCCGGGACATCGTCTCGGAGCCGATGCAGATCCACGGCCTCTACAAGGGGCGCGAGCGGCGCGACCGCGTCGCGTACCTGCTCAACGCCGTGGGCCTCAACCCGTACTTCGCCCGCCGCTTCCCCCACGAGTTCTCGGGGGGGCAGCGGCAGCGCATCGGCATCGCCCGCGCGCTCGCCGTCGAGCCCGACTTCATCGTCTGCGACGAGCCGGTCTCGGCGCTCGACGTCTCCATCCAGGCGCAGGTGATCAACCTGCTCGAGGATCTGCAGTCGGAGTTCAACCTCACCTACCTCTTCATCGCGCACGACCTGGCGGTGGTGCGACACATCTCCGACCGCGTCGCGGTCATGTACCTGGGCAAGATGATGGAGCTCGCCGGCTCCAACGAGCTCTACCAGAACCCGCTGCACCCCTACACGAAGGCGCTGATGTCGGCGGTGCCGATCACCGACCCCGTCGTCGAGCGGGCGCGGGAGCGCATCATCCTCACCGGCGACGTGCCCTCGCCGCTCAGGCCGCCCCCGGGCTGCGTCTTCAACACGCGCTGCCCCATCGCGGTCGACGCCTGCTACGAGCAGATCCCGGAGTGGCGCGAGGTGGGACCCGAGCACTGGGTGGCGTGCCACCGCGTCTGAGCGCGACCGCGGAGATCACCGCGGCCGGCGGGCCGCGGAGCGAGGGGGCCCCGGCGGCCCCCTCGTCGCGTCCGGCCGGAACCCCGCAGCGCGGCCGGCGGGTACGATAGGCCCGTGGATCAGAGGCGCATCCGCAACTTTTCGATCGTCGCCCACATCGATCACGGCAAGTCGACGCTCGCCGACCGCATGCTGGAGCAGACGGGGGCGGTCGCCGCGCGCGAGATGCGCGAGCAGCTGCTCGACCAGATGGAGCTCGAACGCGAGAAGGGGATCACGATCAAGGCGCAGGCCGTGCGCCTCGACTTCCGCGCGGCGGACGGCGAGGGCTACGAGCTCAACCTCATCGACACCCCGGGCCACGTCGACTTCACCTACGAGGTCTCGCGCGCGCTCGCGGCCTGCGAGGGCGCCGTCGTGGTGGTCGACGCGACGCAGGGGATACAGGCGCAGACTCTCGCGACCGTCTACCAGGCCCTCGAGCTCGACCTGACGCTCGTCCCCGTCGTCAACAAGGTGGATGCGCCGCTCGCCGAGCCCGGGCGCGTCGCGCAGGAGCTCGTCGACGCCATCGGCTTCTCGCGCGAGCAGATCCTCTTCGCCTCGGCGCGCACGGGCGAGGGCGTGGAGGCGGTGCTCGAGACCGTCGTCCGCGACGTGCCCGCGCCGTCGGGGGCGGCCGGGGCGCCGCTGCGCGCGCTGGTGCTCGACGCGGCCTACGACCCCTTCAAGGGCGTCGTGCTCTACGTGCGCGTCGTCGACGGCCGCCTCGACGGGCGCGCGGGCCTGCGGCTGATCCAGCAGGGCCGCCGCTTCGAGCCGCTCGAGGTCGGCTGCTTCCGGCCGCAGCTCCAGCCGGTCGGATCGCTGGAGACGGGCCAGGTCGGCTACGTCGCGACCGGCCTCAAGGGGATCGCCGAGGCGCGCGTCGGCGACACGGTGACCACGGCGGTGCGCGGGGCGGAGGAGCCGCTCCCCGGCTACGCGCCGGCGAAGTCGATGGTCTTCGCCGGCCTCTATCCCTCCGACGCCAACCAGTACCCGCAGCTGCGCGAGGCGCTCGAGAAGCTCTCCCTCAACGACGCCTCCCTCGCCTGGCAGCCGGAGAGCTCGGCGGCGCTCGGCTTCGGCTTCCGCTGCGGCTTCCTCGGGCTGCTCCACATGGAGATCGTGCAGGAGCGGCTCGAGCGCGAGTTCGGCCTCGACCTAGTCGCCACCGCGCCGGGCGTCGAGTACCAGGTCACGCGCAGCGACGGCGCCGAGTCGGTGATCGATTCGCCGGCGCGGCTCCCTCCGCCGCACCACGTCTCGGAGATTCGCGAGCCCTGGGTGCGCGTCGCCGTCACGATGCCGGCGCGCTTCGTCGGCGCGGTGATGGGGCTGATGGAGGAGCACCGGGGCGAGTTCGCGAAGCTCGACTACCTCGATGTCGGAGGCGACGTCGAGGAGGGCGACGCCCGCGTGCTCGCCGAGTACCAGCTCCCGCTCGCGGAGATCCTGGTCGACTTCTACGACCAGCTGAAGTCGCGCACCTCCGGCTACGCCTCGCTCGACTACCAGTTCGCCTCCTACCGGCCCGCCCGCGTCGTGCGCCTGGACGTGCTCGTGAACGGCGAGCCGGTCGACGCCCTCTCCTCGATCGTCCCCTCCGGCGATGCGGCCCAGCGGGGGAGGCGCATGGTCGGGCACCTGAAGGAGCTGATCCCGCGGCAGCTCTTCGACGTGCCGATCCAGGCGGCCGTCGGCGGGCGCATCGTCGCCCGCGAGACGGTGCGCGCGCTCCGCAAGAACGTGCTCGCCAAGTGCTACGGCGGCGACGTCACCCGCAAGCGCAAGCTGCTCGAGGCGCAGAGGGCGGGGAAGAGGCGCATGAAGATGCTCGGCTCCGTCGAGGTTCCGCAGGAGGCCTTCATGGCGGTCCTGCGCCTCAGGGACTGACCGGAGCGGCGCTCCGCGCCGCGTTGTCACCCCCCAGACCCGCTGATACCGTGTCCCGCTGAGACTGGATATCAGCGTTCCGCGCGGGCGAGCCGCGCGGAGGCCCCCGACGGGAGGACACCCCGATGCGTCACGCGATGAGGGCGGCGCTCGCGCCGCTCGTCCTGATCCTCGGCCTGGCGCTGATCGCCGCGTGCGGGGGCGACGAGGAGGCCGAGCCGCGCGTCCGCGTCGTGACGACGACCAACATCGTCGCCGACTGGGCCGCGCACGTGGGCGGCGACGACGTCGAGGTGTTCAGCCTGCTGCCGGTCGGGGCCGACCCGCACTCCTACCAGCCCGGCGCGCAGGACGTGGCGCGGATCTCCGACGCCGACGTGGTCTTCGCGGTCGGGCTCGGACTCGAGGAGTCGTGGCTCGTGGAGCTCGTCCAGAACGCCGCGACCGAGCCCGGCGCGATCGTGGAGCTCGGAGAGCTCATCGACCCGCTGGAGTTCCGGGATGCGCACGCCGGCGAGTCCTCCTTCCTGGAGGCGATCGAGGAGATCGTCCACGAGGTCGAGGAGGGCGCGATCCCGCCGGAGCAGGGACTCGTTCAGATCGGAGCGGTGCTCCTCGCCATGGAGGAGGAGGAGCACGAGGACGACGACCACGGCCACGACCACGACGATGAGGGCGACGACGACGACGGCCACGACCACGACGACGACGACGACGGCCATGACCACGACGACGACGACGACGGCCACGACCACGACCACGACGACGACGACGACGGCCACGACCACGACGACGAGGGCGACGACGACGGCCACGACCACGACGACGAGGACGACGGCCACGGTCACGAGGACGAGCACGAGATCGCCGAGATGCTGATCGGCATCCTCACCCGCGCGCAGGCGGGCGAGATCACCCCAGCCGAGGCGATCGAGGCGATCGACGAGATCGTCCACGACATGGAGGCGGGCGACGACCACGGGCACGACGACCACGCCCACGGCCTCTACGATCCCCACTTCTGGTTCGCCCCGCTCCGCGTGAAGGTCGCCGTCGACGCGATCGCCGAGCGCCTGGCCGAGCTCGACCCCGATCGCGGCGACGACTACCGCGACGCCGCCACGGCCTACAAGGCGGAGCTCGACGAGCTGCACGGCTGGACCCAGCAGCAGGTCGAGGCCGTGCCCCAGGAGCGGCGGCTGCTCCTGACGTCCCACGAGAGCCTCGGCTACTTCGCCGCGCTCTACGGCTTCGACGTGGTCGGCGTCATCCTCTCCACGACCACCGAGGCGACGCCGTCGGCGGCCGACCTCGCCGAACTCGCCCACGAGATCGAGGATCTGGGCGTTCCCGCGGTCTTCGGCGAGACGACCGTCAGCGAGCGCCTCGCGGCCGCGCTGGCGGACGAGGCCGGAGTGGCGCTGGTGCGGCTCTACTCCGGCTCGCTCGGTGCGGAGGAGAGCGGAGCCGAGAGCTACATCGGCATGGTGCGGACGAACGTCACGCGCATCGTCGACGCCCTGAGGTGAGCATGACGTGCTAGGCCGGCGGCACGGCGCCGGCAGCAGCGCGGGGAGCCGGTCCGACCCCGCGATCGCCCTGGAGGCCGTCGTCGTCGAGCACGACGGCCTCCCGGCACTCGAGGACGTCACGTTCGCCGTCCCCAGCGGCACGCTGATGGGGGTGGTCGGCCCCAACGGCGCCGGCAAGAGCACGCTCTTCGATGCGATCGCGGGCGTCCACCCGATCGCGAGCGGGCAGGTCACGCTGAGCGGGGCGGGGCGGCGCCGCGAGGCGCTCGCCTACGTCCCCCAGCGCGACTCCATCAACTGGAGGTTCCCGGCGACCGCCCTCGACGTGGTGATGATGGGCCTCATCAGGCAGATCCCCTGGTACCGGCGCCCGGGCAGGCATCACCGTGACCTGGCCCGGTCCTGCCTCGAGCGCGTCCGGCTGTGGGACCGCCGCGGGGCGCTGATGACCGAGCTCTCGGGCGGGCAGCGCCAGCGCGTCTTCATCGCGCGCGCCCTGGCCCAGGACGCGCGCATCCTCCTGCTCGACGAGGCCTTCAGCGGCGTCGACGTCGCGGCCCAGGAGGGGATCGTGCGCGTCCTGCAGTCGCTCCGCGACGAGGGGCGGATCGTGCTCCTCGCCACGCACGATCTCACGAACCTGGCCGAGCGCTTCGACCAGGTGCTCTGCATCAACCGGCACGTCTGCGCCTGCGGCCCCCCCGCCGAGGCCTTCACCCCCGACGTGCTCGAGGAGCTCTACGGATCGCACGGCATCGAGTTCGCCCAGGAGAGCGGCCTCTCGACGAGGCGCCGATCGTGATCGACCACGTCGTCGGTCCGTTCCAGTACTCGTTCATGGTCCGGGCGCTGATCGTCTCCGTGCTGGTCGGGGTGATGTGCCCCGCCCTGGGGGCGTACGTGATCACGCGGGGCCGCGCCTTCATGGGGGACGCCCTCGCCCACTCGGTGCTGCCGGCGATGGTCGCGGCCTTCCTGCTCGGGATCAGCCCCTTCGTGGCGGCCGTTCCGGCGGGGATCGCGATCGCGCTGCTGATGGGATCCGTCGCCCGGCGCACCGGCATCAGCGAGGACACCTCTATAGGGATCCTCTTCGCCGGGCTCCTCGCGCTCGGCCTGGTGATGCTCTCGAAGGCGACCAACGTCACCGTCGACATCGAGGACCTGCTGCTCGGGCAGGTGCTCGCCGTCTCGAGGACCGACGTCTACGCCTCGCTCCTGCTCACCGGCGTCGTCCTGGCCGGGCTCTACGCCTTCCACCGCCAGCTCGTGTACACGACCTTCGACCCGGTGGGAGCCCTCGTCGCCGGCATCCGGACCGGGCTCGTCGAGTACGTGCTGCTCGGCCTGCTCGCGCTCGTGATCGTGATCGGGATACAGGCCGCCGGGATCGTGCTCGTCATGGCGATGCTGATCACGCCCGCGGCGACCGGCTACCTGCTGGCGAGGCGCTTCGTGGGAGTCATGATGATCGGGGCCCTGATCGGCGCCGTCTCGGCGGTGAGCGGCCTCTACCTCTCGTTCCACGCCGATCTTCCCTCGGGGCCGGCGATGGCGCTGGTGGCGACGGCGTTCTTCGGCGTGGCGGCGATCGGCAGCAGACGCTGGCGGGCGGCGACGCGGGCGGGAGGGGAGGTCGCGGCGTAGCCGCGAGAGCCCCGGCCCCTCTGACGGCGGCTCCGCCGCCGGGGGCCACGCGCGAGAAAGGTCTTCTCGAGCGGCACGGCCGGTCGATCGGTTTCAGGTGCGTCCCGCCGGCGGCAAATTGACACCACCTGGCGGCTTCCCGATACTCGCTGACTGCGGCCGCCTCGCGGCTCGATATGCGGTGTGCGGGTGGAGGGAGCCACGATGGCCGAGGGTGGACACGACATCCACGAGTGCGACGGGCACGAGCACCACGAGCACATCCACGTCCTGCACGAGTGCGACGACCACGAGCACCACGCGGGCCCCGGCCACGTGCACGCCCTGCACGAGTGCGACGAGCACGAGCACCACGAGCACGTGCACGACATCCACGAGTGCGACGACCACGAGCACCACGAGCACGCGGCCGCCTGAGACACCGGGCCCCGGCGCTCGACACGCGCGCCCGCGGTCCTGCCTCCCCCCCGGGAGGTGGTCCGCGGGCTCCTCATCCCGGCACTCTTCCGCGGGCTGCGCCGCGCCCGGGGATCGCGTGACATAATCCGGCCCGAGCGGGGGGCGTCGAGGCCCGATGCCGCGGCCGCGCGACCGGCGCGACGCGCGTCAGCCGGCGCGCGCGCGGCCCGGCCCCGGCTCCCCTCCGCGTCCGCCCCGGGCCGGCACGCGGCGGCCGGACCCGCCCGCTACGGAACGCCCAGACCGCCCGCGCCGCCGCAGGCCGCGAGCGCCGTCCGCAGCGGGCCGGGCATCGCCTGCTCGGCGAACCGGACCTCGGCGGAGCTCACGCGGCGGACCCGCTCCACCTCCTGGTTGCTGGCGTCGATCTCCCCGCTCGTCGCGGCGTCCGCGACGATCTCCGACTGCCGCTCCAGCGCCGCGGCGAGCCCGCGCACCTGGAGCAGCAGGGCCCGGTGGAAGAAGGCGGCGCCGGGCGGCGAGTCGATCTGCGAGAGGGCGCGCTCCACGTCGCGGTAGAGCTCGACCTGCCGCGGTCCGATGCGCTGGTAGCGCGCCTTGCGCGCCGCGAGGTCGAGGGTCGTCGGGTCGACGCCGTCGGCGAGCGTCCCCGCGCGGCGCTCGAAGGCGACCTGGAGCTCGCACATCGCCTCAGCCCAGGCCTCCACCTCCTGCGAGGAGGCGGAGCTCCGGGGGGTCGAGGCGGGACGCACGCCGGAGGCTCCGCCCGGGGCGGGGGGCTCGTCCCCGTTCCCGCCCCCGCCCCCGCCCCCGCCGCAGGCGAGCGCGAGCGAGGCGGCGAGCAGCAGCAGGACGGGGAGGGCGGTGCGCCGGGCCCGGGTTCGCGCGCAGGCGGCGAGCCGTGTCGTCATCGCGGCGATCGTACCCGATCGCCCGGGCGGCGGACGATCGCGCGGGCCGCCCGGCGCGGGTAGAGTTCCGGCGGGGAGGGGGCCCGATGCCTCGACAGCTGGTCGAACCGCGGATCCGCGGCTTCATCTCGCTCACCGCGCACCCCGAGGGCTGCGCGGAGCGCGTGCGGCGCGAGGTGGAGACGGTCCGGCGCGCCGGAGCGATGCCCCCCCTTGAGAACGCCCTGGTGGTGGGCTCCTCGACCGGCTACGGGCTCGCGAGCCTGCTCTGCTCTCTCTTCGGCTCAGGCGCCCGGACGCTGGGCGTCTGCCTGGAGCGCGCCCCCGAGGGCGACCGCCCCGGGAGCGCCGGCTGGTACAACCTCGCCGAGGCGCACCGCATCGCCGCGGCGGGGGGGCACCACCTCGAGACCGTGAACGGCGACGCCTTCTCGCAGGGCGTGAAGCGCCGAGTGATGGAGGCGCTCGCCGCGCGCTTCGGGCCGCTCGACCTCGTCGTCTACTCGCTCGCGGCGCCGCGGCGCGACGACGAGGCGACCGGCGCGACCTGGCGGACGACGCTCAAGCCCGTCGGCTCGGCGTTCCGGGGGAAGTCGATCGATCTGCGCTCGGGCGAGGTGCGCGAGGCCTCCATCGAGGCGGCCAGCGCCGAGGAGATCGAGGGCACCGTGCGCGTGATGGGGGGCGAGGACTGGGCCGCCTGGGTCGACGGGCTCCGGGAGGCCGGGCTGCTGGCGCCAGGGGCGCGCACGCTCGCCTACAGCTACGTCGGGGGGGAGCTGACGCAGGCGATCTACCGCCACGGCACCATCGGCCGCGCCAAGGAGCACCTGGAGGCGACGGCCCGCGCCCTCGACGACCGGCTCCAGCCGACCGGCGGCGGCGCGTGGGTCTCCCTCAACAAGGCGGTCGTGACGCAGGCCTCGGCGGCGATACCGGCCTTCGCGCTCTACGCCGCGATCCTCTTCCGCGTCATGAAGGAGCGCGGCACGCACGAGGGCGCGACCGAGCAGATGGTGCGGCTCTTCGGCGAGCGGCTTCAGGCCGCGCGCGCGGGCGAGGTCGACGGCGAGGGGCGGATCCGCCT
>DAOULG010000064.1:0-2778 GCA_034420495.1 Dehalococcoidia bacterium | reverse complement strand
CTTCAGCGGCCTCACCGTCGTCGTCGCGCTGCTGGGGATGCTCATCGTCCCCGCCTCGTTCTTCCGCTCCATCGGCCTCGGCGCGATCATCGTCGTCCTCGTCGCGCTCGCCGCGACCCTGACGCTGCTCCCGGCCGTGCTCGGCCTGCTCGGCCCGAACGTGAACCGGCTCTCGCTGCCCCTGGGGCGCCGCGGCGACGGCGGCGGCGGGGGCGGGGGCGCCGGCGTCTGGGATGCGCTGACGCGTGCCGTCGTCCGCTTCCCGCTCGTCGGCATCGTCGCCGTCGGGGTCCCCATGCTCGCCGCCGCCTACTTCTACCTGGAGATCGACACCGGGCTGAACGGCGTCGACGTCTTCCCCGAGGGCGCCCAGACGCGCGAGGCATTCTTCGTGCTGGAGGAGGAGTTCTCCTTCGGCCTCGTCTCCCCCGCCGAGATCGTGATCGACGGCGAGATCGGCTCCCCCGAGGTCGAGCGGGCCGTCGCCGCGCTCGGGGATGCGATCGCGGGCGATCCCCGCTTCACGCTGCTCCGGCCCGAGCAGCTGCTCAACCCCGGGGAGCTCGCCGGCCTCCGTCTGCTCGGCTACCAGATCCTGCCGTCCGGGCTCGTCGTCAACCCGGCCGGCGATCTCGCGCTGCTCTCCGTCGCGCCGCCGGGGGAGTCCAGCGCGCGCCCGGCCGTCGACGCCGTGAGGGACCTGCGCGGGAGCTACATCCCGGCCGCGTTCGCGGGCGTGCCCGCCGAGGTCTTTGTCGGCGGGAGGACGGCCCTCACCTCAGACATCTTCGACGTCGTCGACACCTACACCCCGGTGGTCTTCGGCTTCGTGCTCGGCGTGAGCTTCCTGATCCTGATGCTGGTCTTCCGGTCGGTGGTGATCCCCGTCAAGGCGATCCTGATGAACCTGCTCTCGGTCGGCGCCGCCTACGGGCTGCTCGTCCTGGTCTTCCAGAAGGGGGAGGGGCTCTACCTCTTCCAGCACGCCGAGGCGATAGACGCCTGGATACCGCTCTTCCTCTTCTCGATACTCTTCGGGCTGTCGATGGACTACCACGTCTTCCTGCTGAGCCGCATCCGCGAGCGCTACGACGAGACCGGCGACAACGCCGGCGCCGTCGCCTACGGGCTGCGGTCGACCGCCTCGCTCATCACCGGCGCGGCGCTGATCATGGTCGTCGTGTTCGGCGCCTTCGCCTCCGGCAAGACGATCATCAACCAGCAGGTCGGCTTCGGCCTCGCCGTGGCGATCCTGCTCGATGCCACGCTGGTGCGCTCGGTGCTCGTCCCGGCGAGCATGGAGGTGCTGGGGCGGCGGAACTGGTACCTCCCCCGCTGGCTGAACTGGCTCCCCGATCTCCGGATCGAGCCGGCGGGCGAGCACCGCGGGTAGAGCGCGCGGCATATGAGAGTTCCGACCGACTACCGCGACGGCTACGAGCGGGCCCGCGCCGTGGACGCGGAGCTCGCCGAGCGCTACGTCGCCCACACGCTGATCGGCGATCCCGATGCCGACGCGCTCATGGAGGCGCTCGCGCCGCTCGAGCCGGAGCAGGCACACCGCTTCCTGCAGGCCGGCATGGATCGGGAGGCTGAGGGCCTCCGCGACGCGCCGCCGCTCGTCCGCTCCTTCTTCCAGGCCCTCGAGAGGCCGCCCGAGTGGGTCGACCCCGACGCCTTCGCTCCCGGCATCCGCATGTTCCACCGGAACTCGAACCTGGTGCTCGCCGGCATGCTCGCCGGCGTCCTGGTCGAGGGGTTCTCGACGAACATCGCCAAGTCCTTCTTCATCACGGGGCGGCTCCGCGATCAGGGCGTCCGCCGCCTGCAGCAGAACAACCGCCACATGATCGAGCTCTTCTTCCCCGGGGGCATGGACCGGGACGGGGACGGGTGGAAGCTCTCCGTGCGCATCCGCTTCGTCCATGCGCAGGTCCGGCGCCTGCTGTCGGAGTCCGAGGACTGGGACGAGGAGGCGTGGGGCGCCCCCCTGAGCGCGGCGCACGTGGGGTTCGCGCTCACGGCCTTCTCCGCGCGGCTGATCACGCACATGCGACGGCTCGGCGCCACCTCCCGCAGGGAGGAGCGCGCGAGCTTCATGCAGGTGTGGCGCTACAGCGGGCACCTGATGGGGATCCCGGAGTCGATCCTCTACCGGAACGAGGAGGAGGCCCGCCGGCTCTTCCGCATCGGCCTCCTCTGCGAGCCCGAGCCGGGCGTGGAGTCGACGGCGCTCGCGAACTCCCTCGTGAACTCCGCGCCCCTCGTGGCCGGCGTCACCGCCCCCGACGAGCGCTCGGAGCTCGCGACCTACGTCTACCACGTCTCGCGCGCGCTGATCGGGAACGAGATGGCGGACCAGCTCCACTACCCGCCGAAGCCGAGGTTCGTCACCTCGCTCGGCGTGCTCGCCTGGTTCCGGTGGAAGCAGCGCTACGACGCGCTGCTGCAGAAGCTCTTCCCGCGGCACGGCGGCGCGGCCGGCTTCACCACCCTCTTCGACATCTCCAACTACGACGAGGAGGGGATCGCCTACCGCCTGCCCACGCACGTCTACGCCGAGCGGTCGGATCAGTGGTGAGGCGGGCCGGCGGGCGCCGCGGCCGCTCCCCCTCGGCGGCGGTCTAGGCGCCGATGTCCTCCGCTCCGGAGCAGTCCCCGCGCTTCGAGGCGCACGAGAACCCCTCGACCAGGACGCCGGCGAGCATGCCGGCGAGCACCAGGTTCGAGTTCCGGTGGAACATGCGGATGCCGGGAGCGAAGGCGTCGGGGTCGACC
>DAOULG010000063.1:0-4215 GCA_034420495.1 Dehalococcoidia bacterium | reverse complement strand
CCTTCGGGCTCTACCCCCGCAAGGGGACCATCGCCGTCGGCTCCGACGCCGACCTCGCCATCATCGACCTCGAGAAGGAGCAGCCGATCACGACCGAGCTGCTGCTCGCGGCGCAGGACTTCACCCCGTTCGAGGGGTACCCGGTGAAGGGATGGCCGGTGATGACGATGAGGCGCGGCGAGCTGATGTACCGCGACGGCGAGGTGCTCGGCGGCACCAACGGGGAGTTCCTGAGGCGCCCCCACGGCCTCCACGCGCAGGGGGCGGGCTAGCCGTGCCGGGGCTCGAGGGAGGGTCGGCGCCGGGCGGCCCCCGCGGCCTCGCCGGCGTGCGCGTCGTCGACGCCGCGACGCTCTTCGCGGGGCCGCTGATGGCGACGGTGCTCGGCGACTTCGGCGCCGACGTCATCAAGGTCGAGCACCCGACGCGCGGCGACCCGGTGCGCGATCACGGGGAGAGCAAGGACGGCCACGGCCTCTGGTGGAAGCAGATGTCGCGCAACAAGCGCGCCGTCTCGCTCAACCTCTCGAGCGAGACCGGGCAGGAGCTGATGCGGGAGCTGCTTCAGACGGCCGACGTCTTCATCGAGAACTTCCGCCCCGGCACGCTCGAGCGCTGGAACCTCTCGCCGGAGAGCCTGCACGACATAAACCCGAACCTGATCATCATGCGCTGCACCGGCTTCGGGCAGTTCGGCCCCTACGCCAGCCGGCCGGGCTTCGGCACGCTCGCCGAGGCGATGAGCGGATTCGCCTCGATCACCGGCCAGCCCGACGGGCCGCCGACGCTCCCGCCCTTCGGGCTCGCCGACGGCATCGCCGGCCTCGCCGGCGCGAACGCTCTCCTCATCGCGCTCTACTGGCGCGACGCGCAGGGCGGCGGGGGGCAGGTCATCGACCTGGCGCTCATCGAGCCGATCCTCACCGTCCTCGGCGCGCAGCCGGTCATCTTCCAGCAGCTCGGCCTCAAGCAGGTCCGCCGGGGAAACCGCTCCGTCAACAACGCCCCCCGCAACACCTACCAGACCAAGGACGGCCGCTGGGTCGCCGTCTCGACCAGCGCGCAGGCGATAGCCGAGCGGGTGATGCACCTGGTGGGCCACCCCGAGGTCATCGACGAGCCCTGGTTCGCAGGCGGGGTGAGCCGCGCGCGGCACGCCGACGAGCTCGACGAGATGGTCGGGAGCTGGATCGCCGACCGCGACTTCGACGAGGTCGTGGAGAAGTTCGAGGAGGCGCAGGCCGCGGTCGCGCCCATCTACGACGTGGAGGACATCCTCAACGACCCGCAGTTCCAGGCGCTCGACTCCATCACCACGGTCGACGATCCCGATCTCGGGCCGCTGCGCATGCAGAACGTGATGTTCCGGATGTCGGAGACGCCGGGCGAGATCCGCTTCCCCGGCCGCGAGCGCGGCGCCGACAACGAGGAGGTCTTCGGCGAGCTCGGCGTGGGCCCCGAGCGGCTCGAGGAGCTCCGCGATGAGGGCGTCGTCTAGCCCGTGGCCCCCGAGCCGCCGGTCGGCCCCGCCGCGCTGCCCCCGCTCCGCAGCCACCTCTACGCCCCCGGCAACAGCGAGCGGCTGCTCGGCCGCGTGATGGGGGCGGGCGCCGACGCCGTCGTGCTCGACCTCGAGGACGCGGTGCCGCCCGGTGAGAAGGAGCGCGCCCGGGGGCTGGTGGCGGAGGCCGTGGCGGCCCGCGCCGGCGAGGAGGGCCCGCTCGTCTTCGTCCGCATCAACCACCTCTCGACCGGGCTCGCCCGGGGCGAGGTGGCGGCCGTCGTCGGGCCGGGGCTCGCCGGCATCCGCCTCCCCAAGACCGAAGGCGCGGACGAGGTGCGCGAGGTCGCGGCCTGGGTCGGGGAGGCGGAGCGCGAGCGGGGGCTCCCCGAGGGCTCGGTCGCGCTCATCCCGATCATCGAGAGCGCCAGGGGGGCCTGGCGCGCGGAGGAGATCGCGGCCTCGGACGCGCGCGTGCTCGCGCTCGCCTACGGCGCCGCCGACTTCGTCCGCGACCTCGACCTCCGCCCCGGCGCCTCGGGAGCCGAGAGCCTCTACGCCCGCTCGCGGCTCGTGCTCGCCTCGCGGGTCTCGGGCGTGCGGGCCCCCATAGACTCGGTGCACACCCGGCTCGACGACGAGGAGGGGCTGCGCCGCGAGGCCGGGCAGGCGCGCGCGCTCGGCTACTTCGGCAAGTCGGCGATCCACCCCCGGCAGCTCCCCGCGATCCACGAGGCCTTCACCCCGACGGAGGAGGAGGTCGCGCACGCGCGCGCCGTCGTCAGCGCCCAGGAGGAGGCGGAGCGCGTCGGCTCCGGGGCGACCACGACCGCGGCTGCGGGGGGCGGGGGGCGCGAGTTCGTGGACGTCGCCGTCGTGCGCCGCGCCGAGCAGACGCTCGCGCTCGCCGCGCGGCTCGGCGTCGGCCAGGGGGGAGGCGCAGATGAGCACCACTGATAGGGCCGCGGGCCTGGGCGGGCGGCTCGCCGCCCTCTGCTCGGGCGCGCGCATCTTCGACCTGGGCCATCCGCTCGAGCCCACGATGCCGGTCTCCCCGAACCATCCCGGCTACCGCATGGCGCTCCTGAGGCGGCACGGCGACATGGTGCGCCCCGACGGCGGCTCCGCCGCCAACGAGATGATCGTGATGGGCGGGCACACCGGCACGCACTTCGATGCGCTCTGCCACGTCTCGCACCAGGGGAAGCTCCACGGCGGCATCGACGCCGCCTCGGCGCAGAGCGAGGGCTCGCGCTTCACCCGGCTCGGCGTGGAGACCGTCGAGCCGATCGTCTGCCGGGGCGTGCTGCTCGACGTGGCGGCGGCGCGCGGCGTCGAGGTGCTCCCCCCCGGCGAGCCGATCACCGCAGGCGACCTGGCCCGCGCTTCCGAGCGCTGCGGCGTCGAGGTGGGAGCGGGCGACGCCGTGCTCGTCCGCTCCGGCTGGGCGCGCTACTGGGGCGACCCGCCGCGCTACCTCGGCCACGACTCGGGCGTGCCCGGCCCGGAGGAGAGCGCCGCGCGCTGGCTCGCCGACCGCGGCGTCCGCGTCACCGCGCACGACTCCATGGCCTACGAGCACCTCCCGCCCGGATCGGGGCACCGCCTGCTCCCCGTCCACCGCATCCTGCTGGTGGAGGCGGGGATCTTCATCATCGAGAACGCGAACCTGGAGGAGCTCGCCGCGGCCGGCGTGGCGGAGTGCCTCTTCTCGGTGAGCCCGCTCCCCTTCGTCGGCGGGACGGGCTCGCCGGTGCGCCCGGTCGCCGTCGCCTGAGGCGCGGGGCCGCGCCCGGAGGGAGGCGACCGATGGTCACGGCCGGAGGCGAGACGATCCTGGGCCGGCTCGCCGCGTTCATGGAGGGGGCGGCTCCGGAGAGCCTCCCGGCGGAGGTCGCTCAGAGCGCGCGGCAGCGCGTGCTCGACGCGCTCGGCATCTGCCTGGCGGCCGACGCGCTTGAGCTCGGCGACGGGGCGTGGGAGATAGTCTCGGAGTGGGGCGGCCGGGCGGAGTCGAGCGTCGTCGCCCGCTGGGGGCGCTTCCCGGCGCCGCAGGCGGCGCTCGTGAACGGCACGCTCGCGCACAGCCTCGACTTCGACGACACCCACCTCCCCTCGGTGCTGCACCCGAGCGCCTCCGTGGTGCCGGCGGCGCTGGCGCAGGCGGAGGCGTCCGGGGCGAGCGGCGCGGAGGCGCTGGCGGCGGCGGCGGCGGGGCTCGAGATCTGCGTGCGGCTCGGGATGGGGGGCTACCTCCCGGACGCCGGCAACATCTTCTTCGAGAAGGGGTGGCACGCGACCTCGATCTGCGGCGCGATCGCCTCGGCGGCGGTGGGGGCGCGCCTCCTCGGCCTCGGCGCGGAGGGGATCGGCCACGCGATGGGCATCGCCTCGAGCATGGCCGGCGGCCTCATCAAGTCGAACAGAGCCGGCGGCACCGTGAAGCGGCTGCACTGCGGCTGGGCGGCGCACGCCGGCCTCAGCGCGGCGCGGCTCGCCCGGCACGGCTACACCGGCCCGCCCACCGTCTTCGAGGGGCGCTTCGGCTTCTACAACGCCTACTGCGACGGCCGCTACGACGAGGAGGCGATCCTCGGGGGCCTGGGCGAGCGCTGGGAGGTGCCCGGCATCTTCTTCAAGCCCTACCCGGCGAACCACTACACGCACGCCGGCATCGACGCCGCGCTCGCGATCCGCGCGCGGCACGGCGTCGA
>DAOULG010000062.1:0-3185 GCA_034420495.1 Dehalococcoidia bacterium | reverse complement strand
ATCCCACCCCCGGGGGTGCATCACGCGAGCGTCGCCGCCGCTCTCGCCCTCGGCGAGGAGGGCATCCTCGACCTCGTCGACGAGCTCGCCGACGGGCTCAGCGGCGGGGCGTCGGACGTGCGCTCAGACCGCGCCTCGCGGCGGATCTATGCGACCGACGCCTCGATCTACCAGATGGAGCCGGTCTGCGTGGTCTTCCCGCGGACGACCGAGGACGTGCAGCACGTCCTCGGCGTCGCCGCGCTCTACGGCGTACCGGTGCTGCCCCGCGGCGGGGGGACCAGCCTCGCCGGGCAGGGCGTGAACCACGCGATCGTGCTCGACTTCACGCCGCACATGGGGAAGGTGCTGGAGATCAACGCCGCGGAGCGCTGGGCGCGGGTCCAGCCGGGTCTGGTCCTCGACGCCCTCAACAGCGCCGTCGCGACCTACGGCCTCCACTACCCGATCGATCCGTCGACGCGCGATCGCGCGACTATAGGGGGCGGGATCGGCAACAACTCCTGCGGCGCGCACTCGCCGCTCTACGGCAAGACGGTCGACCAGGTGCTCTCGCTGGAGGTCGTGCTCTCCGACGGCAGCCGGGCGACGCTCGAGCCGCTCGCCGGCGACGCCCTGGAGGAGAGGCGCGCCTCCGCGGGTCTCGAGGGGTCGCTCTACCGAGAGATCCCGGAGATCGCCCGGCGGCACGCCTCGGCGATCTCCGAGCGCTTCCCGCGCATCCAGCGCCGCGTCTCCGGCTACAACCTCGACGAGCTGCTGGGCGAGAAGGTCGATCTCGCGCGGCTCGTGGTCGGATCTGAGGGGACGCTCGCCGTCGTCACCGAGGCCCGCGTGAGGCTGGCGGCACTGCCGGCCCGCCGCGCGCTCGCCGCCGTGCACTTCGGAGGCGTCGCGGAGGCGGCGGAGGCGACGGTCGCCGCGCTCGCGCACGCGCCCGCCGCCATCGAACTCATCGACGACACGATCGTCCAACGCTGCCGGGAGAGCACGGGCTACCGAGCGCTCGCCGACTATATCGAGGGCGCCCCGGGCGCGCTGCTCCTCATCGAGTTCTTCGGGGAGGCGGACGAGGAGCTGGCGGAGCGGCTCGCGGCGCTCGAGCGGGACTTCGCGGAGCGCGGCCTGGGCTACCACACGGTCACCGAGCTCGATCCCGCCCGGCAGCGCCGCATGTGGGGCGTGCGCGAGGCCGGGCTCGGTCTCCTCATGAGCGTGACCGGCGATGCCAAGCCGCTCGCCTTCGTCGAGGACACGGCGGTCGCGCCCGAGCGCCTCCCCGACTTCGTGCGGCGATTCCAGCAGGCGGTCGCGCGCCACGGCACGACCGCCGGCTACTACGGACACGCCTCGGTCGGCTGCCTCCACATCCGCCCGATCGTGAACGTGAAGGAAGCGTCGGGGCTCGAGACGATGGAGTCGCTCGCGTCGGAGATCGCCGACCTCGTCCTGGAGTTCGGCGGCTCGCTCTCCGGAGAGCACGGCGACGGCATCCTGCGCGGTTCCTTCGTGGAGCGGATGTTCGGCCCCGAGCTCACGGAGGCCTTCCGCGCGGTCAAGCGGGCCTTCGATCCGCGGGGCCTGCTCAATCCCGGGAAGATCGTCGACACGCCCCCCTTCTCGTCGAACCTCCGGCTCTCGCCGGCCACGCGGAACCGCGAGCCGCACACCGTGTTCGACTTCTCGGCGCAGGGCGGCCTCGCTCGCGCCGTCGAGCTCTGCAACGGGCAGGGGACCTGCCGCAAGGAGGGCGGCGGGATGTGCCCCTCCTACATGGTGACGCGGGACGAGGAGCACTCCACCCGCGGCCGCGCCAACCTGCTGCGCGCCATCATCGCGGGCGATCTCCCGCGGACGGCGCTCGCCGGCGCGCGGCTGCACGAGGCGCTCGATCTCTGCGTCGAGTGCAAGGCCTGCAAGAGCGAATGCCCCTCCGGCGTCGACATGTCGACGCTCAAGGCCGAGGTGCGGGCGCTCTACCACGAGCAGAACGGCATCAACCACCGCGACCGGCTCTTCGCGCACGTCCACCGGCTCTCGGCCTGGGGGAGTCGCGTCGCGCCGCTCGCGAACGCCCTCGCCGGGAGCTGGCCGGCGCGGCGAGCCGCGCACCGCTTCCTGGGTGTGCACCGCCGGCGGCCGCTCCCCCGCCTGGCGCGCGAGGGCTTCCGGCGCTGGTTCGCCACGCACGTTCGCGACGCGGATCCGACCCGCCTGGCGCCGCGCGGCGACGCCGTGCTCTTCGACGACACCTTCACGCGCTTTCACCACCCCGAGGTCGGCGCCGCCGCGACGCGCGTGCTCGAGGCGCTCGGCTATCGCGTGACGCTGGTGAGGCGGCTGGGCTGCTGCGGCCGGCCGGCCATCTCCAAGGGCCTTCTCGGCACCGCCCGGCGCTGGGCGCGGCGCAACGTCGACCAGCTCGCACCGTACGCCCGGCGCGGCGTCCCGATCGTCGGCACCGAGCCCTCGTGCCTCCTCGCGCTGCGCGACGAGTACCCCGGCCTCCTGCGCGATGAGGACGCGGCGACCGTCGCGCGCGCGGCCGTGCTGCTCGACGAGCTGGTCGCGCGCGTCGCCGCGGAGGATCCCGGGGCGCTGGCCGACCTCGACGCCGGGAGCGCGGGCGGCGAGCCCCGGGGCCGCGTGCTCGTGCACGGACACTGCCACCAGAAGGCGCTGGTCGGCATGGAGGCGACGCTCGACGCCCTCGCCGCCTGCGGCTACGAGCCCTCCCTCGTCGATTCCGCCTGCTGCGGCATGGCCGGCTCCTTCGGCTTCGAGGTCGAGCACTACGAGATCTCCCGCGCGATGGGCGAGCGGCGGCTCTTCCCGGCCGTCGAGCGGGCGCCGCGGGAGGCCGAGGTCGCCGTGACCGGGGTCTCGTGCCGCCAGCAGATCACGCACTTCACGACGCGTGCCCCGCTCCACAGCGCCGAGCTCCTGGCGCGGGCGCTGTGCGGCGCCGCGGCCCCCGGCGGCCGCGACGGGGCGTCCTGAGGGGGCACGCCGGGCCGGGGAGCGGATCGCGCGCCCGGGCCCGGGCGCGCGGCCGCTATCATCCGGCGAGCGGCCGCGATGCGGGTGGCCGGGAAGCGGCGCGGGACGGGAGTGCGGGTGGGGCAGCCGCTGGCGGGTCTGCGCGTCGTCGAGCTCGGCGGCACGGTCGCCTCGGCGGCCGCCAC
>DAOULG010000061.1:0-3908 GCA_034420495.1 Dehalococcoidia bacterium | reverse complement strand
CCACGGCCAGCACCGCCTCGCCGCTCGCCAGGCGCGGGAGCCAGCGCGCCCGCTGCTCCTCGCTTCCGGCGCCGGCCAGCAGCAGCCCGGCCTCGACGACGCTCCCGAAAATGGTGGTCGGGAGCGGCGCCGTCCCCAGCGCCTCCACCAGGAGCGCCAGCTCGAGCAGGCCGAGGCCCGCGCCCCCGTGCGCGACGGGGAGCGCGCCGCCGCTCCAGCCGAGCGAGCCGAGCTCGGAGGCGAGCTCGGCGTCGTGCCTCTGCTCCCCGGAGGCCGCGCGCTCCTCGAGCGCGCGCGCCCGCTCGTGTCCCATCCGCTCGCGCGCGAAGAGAAGCGCCGCGTCGCGCAGCAGCAGCTGCTCCTCGCTCGCCACCAGATCCATCGGGACGCCCCCCGCCGCCCGCCGCTACCCGCGCGGCAGCCCCAGTCCTCTCGTCGCGATCACGTTGCGGGTGATGTCGAAGCCCCCCGCCGCGAAGTGGAAGTACAGGTGATCGAGGTACTCGCGCAGGACCGAGCCTCCCAGCGGCGCGCCGGGCGCCTCCGGGAGGAGGCTGCCGGGGGCCCCCAGCAGCTCCAGCGCCGCGACGTCGAGCGCGCGCGCCGTCTCGCGCTTGACGAGGAGCGCGAGGGAGGTCTCGTGCTGCGGCTGCTCGCCGCGCGCGATCATCGAGGCGACCCAGTAGGAGGTGAGCTGCGCGGCGTCGGCCTCGATCGCGAGCCGCGCCAGGCGATCCGCGACGGCGTCGTCGTCGAGGAGCGAGCCCTCCTCCCCGGGCGCCCGGCGGCAGTGCTCGACGAGCCGGTCGAGCTGCGCGCGCACGAGGCCGGGCGCGGCGAGCGAGGCGCGCTCGGCGTCGATGGCGCCCATGATCACGCGCCAGCCCCCGTTGAGCTCGCCGACGAGCGCATCGCGCGGCACCTCGACCGACTCGAACGAGACGGAGTGGTGCTCCCAGCCCGCCGTCGTCTCGTGGCGGGCGATGCTGACGCCCGGGCTCGCCATGTCGACGATGAAGAGCGAGATGCCGCGGTGCTTCGGAGCATCCGGGTCGGTGCGTGCCGCGATCCAGCCGTAGTCGGCGCGGTCGGCGCCGGAGGAGTACGCCTTCTGGCCCGTCAGGAGGAAGGTGTCGCCGCGCGCCTCCGCGCGCGTCTGGAGGCTCGCCAGGTCCGAGCCGGCGTCGGGCTCGCTGTAGCCGAGGAAGAAGGTGCACTCGCCCCGCGCCAGCCGCGGGAGGAACTCGCTCTTCTGCGCCTCGCTCCCGAACTGGAGGATCGCATCGGGGACGTAGGTGACGGAGCGGTCGAACGCGGGCGCGCCGTGGTACTCCATCTCCTCCGCGAAGAGGACCCGCTCCCGGGCGTCGCGGCCGCCGCCGCCGTACTCGACCGGCCAGGTGGCGCCGATGAAGCCCCGGGCGCCCAGGCGCCTGCGGAACTCCTCGGAGAAGCCCGCCTCCCAGCCGTCCCACTCCCGGGGGTCGTGGTGGCGGGCGCGCACCTCCTCGGTGAGCTCGGAGGAGAGGAAGCGGCGGAGCTCGGCGCGGAACTCCTCCTGCCCGGCGTCGAGCACGAAGTCCATCCCTCGTCCCTCCGGCTGCGGCCGCGTCCGCGCGGGGGCGGTCCCGGGCCGGAGCGACTCTACCGCAGCGCCGCGGCGCGCGGCGCGCGACGGGCGCCCGGGGCGCCGCTACATTGGGGGCGGCGCGGCGGCTGAGGGGGGCGTCCTGGTGGCCGGGGATGAGCCCTTCCGGATACTGGTCGTCTGCACGGGAAACCGCGCGCGCTCCCAGATGGCGCAGGGGTGGCTGGCGAGCATCGGCGGCGAACGCGTGCGCGTCTGGAGCGCCGGCACGGAGCCGCGGGGCGTGCACCCGCTCGCCGTCCGCGTGATGGGCGAGGTCGGGATCGACCTCTCGGGCCATACCTCCGACCGCGTCGACCGCTACCTCGGCGAGGCCTTCGACCTCGTCGTCACCGTCTGCGATGCGGCCCGCGAGTCCTGCCCGGTCGTCCCGGGGGCGTCCCGCACCCTGCACCGCTCCTTCGAGGATCCCGATCGTCCGGGCGTGGACGAGGCCGCGCGCGCCCCCCTCTTCCGGCGCGTGCGCGACGAGATCGAGGCGTTCAGCCGGGAGCTCCTCCGGGGCGAGCTCGGGTTGTGAGCGGGGAGCCGGCCCGGCGGCCCTAGTGGAGGACGCCCGCCGAGTCGAGCTCCTCGTACTCCGCCGGGGAGAGCCCCAGCAGCCCCGTCAGCACCTCGCGCGTGTGCTCGCCGAGGAGGGGCGCCGCGCGGTACGAGGGCTCGAGGCCGGAGGCGCGCCACGGGATGCCGGGGTGGCGGCGGCGTCCGCCCGTCGGGTGCTCCGTCTCCACTATGAAGCCGCGCGCGCGCAGCTGGGGGTCCTCGTGCAGCTGGTCGGGTCTGAGCACCGGGCCCGCGGGCACGCCGGCCGCCTGCAGCAGCGCGGCGGCCCGGGCCGGGTCGCGCCGCCGCGTCCACGCCGTGATCCGGGCGTCGAGCGCGTCCTCGTTCGCGCGGCG
Organism: Dehalococcoidia bacterium; assembly: GCA_034420495.1. Lineage (GTDB taxonomy): Bacteria > Chloroflexota > Dehalococcoidia > UBA2979 > UBA2979 > VYDC01. The sequence goes on along the minus strand of DAOULG010000061.1, from coordinate 1,361 downwards.
CGCCTCGGCGGTGGAGAAGAGCGGATCCGTCCCGTCCAGGCCGATCACGCCGCAGAGCGCGCGCCACTGGGCGTCCGGCCCGCCCGCGTCCGAGGCCCCGGGATCGACCGAGATCGCCACCCACTCGTCCTCGCCCCGGGCGCGGTAGAGGCCGTGCGGCACCTTGCGGTGGTCGCGGTTCCCGATCCGCTCGGGCGCGCGCCCGTTCATCGTGACGTCGATCACCGCCTGGGGGATGAGCGAGATCATCCCCTCGAACATCGCGCCGTCGATGTACTGGCCCGCGCCTCCGCGGCGGCGGTGCCTCAGCGCGGCGAGCGCCCCGAAGACGGCGTAGGAGCCGGCGATCGGATCGGGCAGCACCCCTCCGAGGATCCGCGGCATCCCGCCCGGATACCCCGTCACCTCGGCGACGCCGGAGAAGAGGTTCACGGCCGAGTGCAGCCCGCCCTGCGTGCGCATCGGGCCGCTGCGCCCGAACGCCCCGAACGAGAGCTGCACGATGTCGGGGTTGAGCTCCCGCACGACGTCGGGGCCGAGGCCGAGCTTCTCCAGCACGCCGGTCTTGAAGTTGTCGATCATCACGTCGCAGAGCGGGACGAGGCGCCGGATCAGCGCGAGGCCCTGAGGCGTCGACATGTCGACGCGCAGGCTCTTCTTCGAGCCGTTGAGCAGGTTGAAGTGCCCCGAGTTGTCGTGGTGCGCGACGCCCCCGACGTACGGGGGCGTGACGCGCGCCGTCATGTGCTTCACCGACTCGACCAGCAGCACCTCGGCGCCGAGCCAGGCGAGCCACTGGCTGCCGAAGGGCATCGCGATCACCTGCCCGAAGTCGAGCACGCGGACGCCTGAGAGGGGGAGCGCGCCCGGCGCCGCGCCGCCGGAGGGAGCCGGGCGGGCGGGTGCGTGCGCGCCGTCCTCCGGCTCCGCCAGCAGCTCGCGGGTGTGCTCGCCCCGCCGCGGCGCCGGGCGCCGGATCGCCCACGGCGTCCCGTGCATCGCGAGTGGCGGCCCCGGCATGCGGAAGCTGCGCCCGCCCGCCGACTGCTCGACGAGGCTCCCCCGCGCGCGGACATGCTCGGACTCCGCCATCTCGGCGATCGAGTAGTAGGCGAAGAACGGGAGCCCGGCCCCATCGGCCATGCGGACGATCTCGTCGCCGTCGTGCTCCATCGTCCACTCGGTGAGCAGGAGCTTGAGCGCGTCCCAGTAGCGGGTGCGCCCGGCGTCGTCGCAGAAGAGCTCGGAGAGGGCCCACTCGGGGCGCCCCATCATCTCGACGAGGCGCGCCCACTGGTGGTCCCAGGGCGCCGCCAGGGCGACGTAGCCGTCGCGGCACGGGAGGTAGTAGTTCGGCATGC
>DAOULG010000060.1:0-9659 GCA_034420495.1 Dehalococcoidia bacterium | reverse complement strand
GGGGAGCACGAGCGCCGCCTCGATGAGGACGCTCCCCGAATCGCCCGGGCGTGCGCGGCCAGGCGCCCGCCCGGGCTCACGGGCCACCGCGGAAGCCCTCGCTCCGGACCTGCGATGAGGCCTCCACCTCGACGGCCAGGCGGCGCACCCAGGGGATGAGGAGCGGGTAGCGGCCCGAGGCGGTCGCGTGGACCGCCCCCGCGCGCTCCCGCGCGGTGACGGAGAAGCCGTCCGCGTGCGAGCCGAGGCCCGCCTCGAGAAGCTCGCGCGCGCGCTCCGCCCCCTCGGCGAGCGAGCGGCCCTCTGCGGCGGCGAGGCGCGCCCCCTCCTGCGCGGCGGCCTGCGCGACGTGGCGGGCGTGGTGGACGAGCGCGAGCTGCACCGCCCCGACGAGCACCAGCAGCAGGAACGGCATCGCGAGCGCGAGCTCGACCGCGCCCTGCCCCGACTCGTCCCGGTGAAGCGCCGGGGCCACCGCGGCGCCCCTAGATGCCATCGAGCGCGGTCGTGATGTCGTCGAAGACCTCGGTCACCGCGGTGCCGAGCGCCTGCGCCGCGGTGAGCGCGACGATCGCGATCACCGCGGTCACGATGGCGTACTCGACCATCGCGGCGCCGCGCTCGTCGCCGTGGAGCGCCCGTGCCCCCCTCGCGATCCTCCCTCGCAGCATGCTCTCCTCCCTTCGTGCGCCGTCCGTCCCGCTAGCCGCCCAGGCCGAGCAGCTCCACCCCGGCGGGGTAGAGCAGGACGACCAGGAAGACCGGGAAGATGAAGATCGCCACCGGCAGCAGCATCCGCACGGAGGCCTTCCCGCCGGCCTCCAGCAGCTCGGCGCGCCGGCGCTCGCGCACCGTCTCCGAGAGCGCCTGCAGGGCGGGCGCGAGCGGGAGGCCGTGCCGGTGCGAGAGCGTGAAGGCGGAGGCGAGCGAGCGGAGCTCGGGGACCCCCTCGCGCTCGGCGAGCTCACGCAGCCCCTCCGCCTCGTCCGCCGTGCCGAGTCCGGCGTCGCGCACGACCCCGGCGAGCGCCGCCCCGAGCAGCCCGTCGAGCCTCCGGCTCGCCTCGACCAGCGACTGCTCGGGCGAGAGCCCCGCCGAGGCGGCGATCACGAAGAGATCGAGGGCGACCGGGAGCTCGGCGCCCAGCGCCCGCCGGCGCCTGCGGAGCGCGGAGGCGAGCTGCCAGCTCGGGGCGGCGAAGCCCGCCGCCGCCGCGGCGAGCCAGAGCCAGAGCGGCCAGGGCCCGAGCGGGTGGGCGCCGAGGACGTTCATAGCGGGGAGGGTGAGGCCCGCGACCGCCGCGGTGGCGAGCTGCTGGCCGCGGAACTGCGCGGCGCTCGTCCCGTGAGCGGCGAGCTCGAGCCGGCGGTCGAGGCCCCCTACCTCGATGCCGAGCCGCGCGAGCAGCGCCGTCGCCGCACGCCCCGCGTCCTCGAGCAGCGGGCGGAGCGTCCGCTCGAGCAGCGCCGAGCGGAACATCGGCGCCCCGGCCGCGCCCGCCTCCTCCTCCAGGCGGAGCCTCCCCTCCGCCGAGATGCGGCGGAGCCTCGCCCCGAGCTCGGGGAGCGGCCGCCCGAGGGGCTGCGCCGCCACCAGCAGCGCGAGCCCGCAGCCGAGCAGGGCGCCGAGCGCGAGTGGCGGGCTCACCGGAGCAGCCTCCCCGCGCCCGGGAGCCGGGCCTGCCTCAGCATGACGGTGTAGCCGACGGCGACCGAGAGCAGGCAGAGGCCGAGCAGCGCCTGCCCGGCCGGCTGCGAGAAGGCGGTGAGGTAGTTGGGGTTGGTGGCGCGGATGACGAGCACGAGCACGACGGGGAGCGCCGCGATGACCCGCGCCGAGAGGACGTTCTGGGCCTGCTGCGCGCGCACCTCCCGCCGCACCTGGACGCTCGAGCGCACCGAGCGGCTGATCCCGTCGAGGACCTGCGCCAGCTGGCGTCCGCCGATGCGGTAGGAGGTGAGGAGCGCGACTGCGAGCGTGTCGAAGAGCGGCTCCTGGAGCCGCTCGCGGGCGCGGGCGACCGCCTCCTCGAAGCCGGCGAGCCGGATGTCGCGCTCGAGCTCGGAGAGGACCGGGCGCAGCGCCAGGGGCCCGGTGCGCGCGAGCGCGCGCAGGCACTCCTCGACCGAGAGCCCGATGCGCACGGCGTCGCGGAGCGTCTCGACCGCCTCGCCGAGCGCCTCCTCGACCTCGGCGCGCCTGCTCGCCGCGCGCTGCCGGAGGTACCAGGCGGGGAGCGCCGCGCCGAGGCCGGCCGCGGTGAGGGTGACGACCGGCCACCCGGTGAGGATCTGCGCGATGAGGGCGGCCGCGAGCGCGGCGGCGGCGCTCGCCGCCGAGAACTCGCGGAGCCCCGCCCCCTCGGGCCCGGCGCGCGGGAGCCGCCTCGCGAGCTCGCGCGCGCGCCCAGCCGCCGCCTCCCCGGCCCGGGGGCGCGCCGCCTCGCCCCCGGACCGGGTCAGCGACTGGAAGAGGAGGAGCGCCCCGGCCCCCAGCAGGAGGCTCAGCAGGACGTGCATCAGGCGCCCCCGCCCGAGGGCGGGGCGTAGCCCGCGGCGAGGAGCCGCTGCGAGCGCCGGGGGCGGATCCCGCTCCATCGGAGGCGCCCCTCCTCGAGCGAGAAGAGCTCCGTCCCGGAGACGGCCTCCCCCTCGAGCCCGGTCACCTCGTAGATGGAGGAGACGAGCCGGCGCCCCGAGGGCTCCATCCGGAGGTGGACGACGAGCTCGACGGCCTCGGCGATCATCTCCGTCACCGCCCGGGCGGGGAGCGCCTCCTCCGCCATCAGCGCGTAGGTGCGGAGCTTGGTGAGCGCCTCGCGGGGGCCGTTGGCGTGGATGGTGCACATCGAGCCCTGGTGGCCCGAGTTCATCGCTGAGAGCATGTCGAGCGCCTCGGCGCCCCGGACCTCGCCGACGACGATGCGGGTCGGGCGCATCCGGAGGGCGTTCTTCACGAGCGCGCGTATCGGGATCCCGCCGGCCCCCTCCACGCTGGCGGGCCGCGCCTCGAGCGCGACGCAGTCGGGGAGCACCGGCGCGAGCTGGAGCTCCTGGGTCTCCTCGATGGTGACCAGGCGCTCCTCGAGGCCGGAGACGGAGGCGCCGAGCGCGTTGAGGCAGGTCGTCTTCCCCGACCCGGTGCCGCCGGCGATGAGCATGTTGAGCCCGGCCCGCACCGCCGCCTCCAGGAAGGAGGCCGCCTCCTGCGTGAGCACATCGAGCTGGACCAGGTCCTGAAGCGTGCGCGCCCTCAGCACGAACTTGCGGATGGTGGCGTGCGTCCCGCCCTGGGCGAGCGGCGCGATGACGGCGTTGAGGCGCGAGCCGTCCCGGAGCCTCGCGTCGACCATCGGGCTCGTCTCGTCGAGGCGGCGGCCCACCGTCCCGATGGCGCGCCTGAGCAGGGCGAGCAGCTGCGCGTCCGACTCGAAGACGACGTCGGAGAGCTGCTTGCGGCCGCTCGCGATCCGGAAGACGCGGTCGGGGCCGTTCACGATGATCTCCTCGACCGCCGGGTCGTCGAGCAGGGGCTGGAGCGGGCCGAGCCCGAGCAGCTCGTCGAGGATGCGCCGCGTGAGGCGCTCGGGCGCGGGGAGGCGCGGGGCGCCGAGCGAGGCGGCGCGCCGGTCCTCGGAGGCGATGCGCTCGGCGACGATCCGCTCCGCGTCGCGGTACTGCTCCGGGCCCGGCCGGAGCAGCGCGTCGGCGTCGAAGCTCCTCCCGAGCTCCTCGCGCACCCCGTCGAGGACGGCGCGCTCGCGCTCCGCCTGCTCCGCCAGTTCCGCCGGGCCGGCGGCCCCCGTCACCACCGGAGCCCGCCTCCCGCGAGGCCCGGGATGCGGAGCTCGGCGCGCGCCGGCTGCGGCTCGGGGCGGACGGCGTTCTCCCCGCAGAGCGCGGCGGCGAGGGCGCGCAGGTCGGAGACGACGCGCCCGCCGACGGCGGGGAGCGGCAGCTGCAGCGCCACCGCCCGCCGCGCGCTCTCGGGCTCCTCGCGCACGACGCCGGCGACCCCGAGCGAGAGCGCGCGCTCCACCTCCCCCGACCGGTAGTGGTGGCGCCCGGCCCGGCGGTTCACGGCGGCGCGCACGGATGCGCCCCCCGCCTGCGCGCGGAGGGCCGGGAGGGCGATGCGCGCGTTCCAGATCGAGAGGAGGTCGGCGCCGCAGACGACGAGCAGCTGGTCCCCCGGCCCGAGCAGCCCGGGCGGCACCGAGACCCCCAGGTCGCAGACGGTGGTCCGGGAGCGCTGACGGAGCGCCGCCGCGGCGCGGCCGAGCGTCCCCTCGCCCAGGCCGGCGGCGAGCTCGGCCCGCTCGATGCCGCAGAGCACGGAGAAGCCGGGCCCCTCCTGCAGCTCCGGGCCGAGATCGGCGTCGGGCGCCGCGATCCCGAGAAGCCCGCGGCGCGGGTCGAGGTCGAGCAGCGGGGCGACGTTGCCGCCGCGGAGGTCGCCGTCGAGGAGCGCCACGTCGTCCGCGCGCTCGGAGAGGAGCGCCGCCAGCGCGAGGGCGACGGTCGTCGCGCCCGGGGCCCCCTTCCCGCTCGCGACGGCGAGCAGGCGGCCGCCGCCCGGGGCGCGCCCCCCGGGGCCGCCTGAGCCGGCCGCGGCGCGGTCGTCGCTGCGCCCGCCCTCCCCCTCGGGGCGCGCGGCGCCGCGCGCCGCGGCCTCGCGGAGCGCGCGGGCCACGATCCCGGGGGGCGATGCGGCGGGCACGGAGCGGCCGAGCCGGGCGACGCGCGGGAGGTCGTCTGCGCCCTGCGCGAGCAGCACCACCGCCAGCCCGCGGCCGCGGAGCGCCGCGAGCGTCTCCTCCGTGAGCCGGTGCAGCGACGGCGCCGCGAGCACCGCGTCGACGCCGGGCTCCGAGGCGCGATCGAGGAGGCTCGGGCCGTCCAGGCAGCGCCCGGAGACGGCGATGCCGCAACCGGGGAGCTCGCGCGCGAGGCGGCCCTCGAGCTCCCGCTCGCCGACGGCGATCAGGACGCGGAGCCGGCGGTCGGTGTCGGCGCTCACGGCCGCGCTTCCGCGTCCGGCGCCCCGCCCGCGGCGACGGTCGAGGGTGCGAGCAGGAGCAGCGTCAGCTCGGCGTTGACGAGGGCGTGGGCGACCTGCGCGGCGCGGGAGCGCGGGACGACGAGCGTCACGTTGGTGGGGCGGCCCTCCTCGGAGTCGCCCCCGCCGCCGCCGAGCGAGACCCGCGCCGCTTCGAGCGCCACCGCGTAGACCGTCGCCCGCGGGAGGAGCCAGGAGGTGCGGCTCTCCGGCTGGCCGGCGTCGGTGGTCGCCAGCACCGCCACGGCGTCGCCGCGCCTCAGGCGCGCGTAGACGGCGTCGTCGGGGACGGGGATGGTGACGGCGAGATCGTCGGGGCCGATGCGGGGCCCCGAGCCGAGGTCCGGTCGCACGAGCAGCTCGCCGGCGTGGATGGGCCCGGTGGCGGTGCGGCCGACGGCGCCCGAGAGCTCCGCCTCCGGGAGCGCCAGCCGCTCGAGATCGCCCGGGAGCCGCGCCTCCGCCACCGCCAGGTCGGAGCGCTCGATGACGTCGCCCGGCTCGATGGTGCGCGCCGCGACGACGACGGGCCGCGTGATCTGCGCCTGCCCCCAGAGCGTGAGGCTCCCCACGACCGAGACCGCGACGAGCGCCGCGCCGGCGAGCAGCCGCACGTCGAGGCGCGGCAGCGCCACCGCCCGCAGCCTCCGCCCGGATCGCTCCTGGACCACGCCTCGCGCCCCCCCGCCGCCGCTCCGGCCGCCCATCGGGCGGCCGCGTCGTCTGGCCCGCGTGCCTCTCCCCGGGCGGCCGCGTCGTCTGGCCCGCGTGCCTCTCCCCGGGGGGCGGCACGCGGCCTGTGGTGTCGCGGCGCGGCCGGTGCGGATGCGGCCGATGTCGGGGCCCTCGCGGCACGCGGGCCGGCGCCGGCGACACGGAGCGAGAGGCTAGCGGGCGGATCGTCACAGGCCGCGCAACAGATCCGCGCACCGGGGCCCTCGGGGGACGCGCGCGCCGCGCGGCCGCGCCGCCCGGAGCGGGCCGTTCAGGTTCGAAGAGGGCGGCGGGCGATGTTTCGCTGTCTGTGACGATCCGCCCGCCCGGGAGCCGCGCCGCGGAGGCCGGCACGCGCCCGCGCGGGCGCCCGCGCTTCGCCCGCGCCCGAACGGGCGCGCCGTGACGGCGCGGCGGGCGTCCCGAATGATCGGCGCCATGCATCGCACGGCGACCGCTCTCCCCGCGCCTCCCGCCCGCGGGCCATCCGCGGGCCCGGCCTCCCCGCCCGGGGCCGTACCAGGAGGGGAGGCACGATGGCCCGACGGTCGGCGAAGGGGAAGGCCGCGGCGCCGCGCCGTCGCCGGGTCCGGGAGTTCCGGGTCACGATGATGGGCGGCTTCCAGGTCGCCGGGGACGGCGCCCCGCTCCCTCTGCTGAAGGGGGGCGCGCGCATCGTCGCCCTCCTCGCGCTGGGTCCCGACCCGCTCAGGCGGAGCGACGCGGCGCTGGAGCTCCGGCCGCACCTAGATGCGGATGGCGCCGCGGCGAGCCTGCGCAGCGAGCTCTCGCGCCTCCACGAGCGCGCGCCGCGATCGCTCGTCGACGCGAATCGCGAGCGGATCTGGCTGGGACCGCGGGTGACCTCCGACGTGAAGGACGTCGAGGAGCTCCTCGAGAGCCTCGCCGCCGATCCGTGTCGGAGGATCGGGCGCGACCGGCTCGCGAGCCTCACCCGGGAGCTGCTGCCCGGCTGGGACGACGACTGGGCGGTCGTGCACCGCGAGCGCCTCCGCAAGGCGGGCCGGGCGGCGCTCCTCGACCGCGCCCGCGCCCTGGGAGGGCGCGGCCGGTACGACGAGGCCCTGCTCTCGGCCTACCAGGTGATCGTCGCCGACTACCTGAGGGAGGACGCCGTCGAGGTCGTTCTCGAGATCGACCGCGCCCGGGGCAGCCACGCCGAGGCGAAGCGGACATTCCTCGAATTCGAGGAGCGGCTGCGGCGGCGTCTCGGGGTGCCGCCGGGGGACGCTCTCCGCGCACTCGTCTCGGACCTGCTGCGGGAGGACGGCCGCGGCCGCTAGATCCGGCGTTCTGTGGCGCCGGGGGTGACGCCGCGCGGGAGCAGGCACCGGCCCCGGCGAGGCGAGCGGTCCGCGGCCCCGCCCGGCGCGCGGTCGGCTCCGCCCGCCGCTCCCGGTGCCGCCGCAGCACGAGCCGCACACCGGCCGGGTGCGCCCCCGGACCGGGTGAAGGCCGACCGCCGCGACGCCCGCCCCGTGTCGGCGGCGGGCGAGTCTGCTCGCGGTGGCGCGTCTCCCCTGGCCCCGGTCCTGCCGGGCGGACCGCTACTCCGCCCTCAACGTCGCGCGGAACGCTTCGAACTCCTCGTAGAACTCCGCGAGCGTCAGGCCGAACGCGCCCTCGAACGCCTCGTCGCGGCTCCCCGCGTCCGGGAGGCGCCGGTAGTAATCGAAGATGGCCGGGTCACCCGCGTGGTCGGCGAGCCACTCCAGGGCGAGGTACGCGAGAGCGCTGGACGGCCACCGCCCCGCCGCGCCTGCACCCTCCGGGGTCGAGACATCCTGGAGCGATGCCGGGCTGAAGACGGCCGCTGGCGCCCGCGCCGCCTCGCCGAGGAGCTCGAGCGCGTCATCTGCGCCGTCCGCCGCGGTACCGGCTACGGACACCGCGTCCACGGTCGCTCCGCCGCGACTCCGCGGACCCGGGGCCTCGACTACCTGCACGTCGCCGCCCACGACCACAGCCGCTACGCCTACGTGGAGGCGCTCTCAGACGAGCGTGGTCCGAGCTGCGCCGCCTTCCTTGAGCGCGCGCTGGCGCACTCCGGCCGCCGCGGCGTCCGCGTGCTCACCGACAACGCGAAGAACTACACCTCCGCACGGGTCTTCCAGGCGGCGGCCGAGAGGGCCGACGTGCGCCTGCTGCGCACCAGGCCCTACCGCCCGCAGACGAATGGGAAGCCGAGCGCTTCATCCGGATCCTGCAGGACGAGTGGGCGTGCGCCTGACCGTATAGCTCCAACGAGGAGCGGCTACGCGAGCTCCCGCGCTGGCTCCAACGCTACAATGCGCGGCGACCGCACGGCGGCATCGACGGCGCCGTCCCCGCGTCGCGCCTGTAACAACGTTCGTGGGAAGTAAGCCTAGCGGAGCGTCGCCCGGTAGCTCTCGAACTCCGCGTAGAACGCGTCCGGCGTGAGCCCGAAGGCCGCCTCGAAGGCCGCTTGCCATGATGGCGAGACGTCCCGCTCGCGATGGAAGTCGAGCAATGCCGTCTCCCCTGCGTGGTCGGCCAGCCACTCGGCCGCGAGGAAGGCGAGCCGGGTCACCTCCTCGTGGTGATCGCGCACGTCAAGCCATGCGGACTGGTCGCGGAGCGGGCCGAGCGCGCGGCTGCTGCGCAGCGCCGCCGCGTGGTCCACGGTCCGGCCGGTCCGGCGGCCGGCGAGGGCCTCGTAGTGGTGCGCCGCGTAGGCACTGATTCCACGTTCCAGCCAGTAGGGGTCTCGGTGCGTATACCGGAGAGGCGACAGCCGGCTCACCGTGAGCTGCAGGTGGAAGTCGGCGATGCGCGTCATGATGCGCGTCATGTGGCCGCCGTCCGCAGCGAGCGCGGCCGTATCGCAACTCGTGTCGATCACGATGCCGGTTCGGTGCAGGGGGGACTCGAGCGAGGTATTGCACCAACCCTCCGGGTGATCGCCCAGCAGCCGCCGGATGGCGTCCGGGTAGGACTCGCCGTCCGCGAGGACGAGCGTGTAGTCGACCGGGTCGGCGCCGAGCCGATCGGAGAACGACTGGAGACGAGCGAGCTCGTCGTCCGCCATGGCCACGATCGCGTCTGACACGTCGCCGGCCGTGGTGATTACCGGCTCGGCGACATCGTCCGCGAGGTGCGGTATTCCGGCCGACCGCACCGCCTCGCGGCGGTAGGCCTCGAAGCGGTCATAGAACGCATCCGGGGTGAGCCCGAAGACAGCCTCGAAGGGATCCGCCCATGTCACGGCCGTTGGGTGTTCACACTCGCCGACCGTCCGGCAGAGCGGGGCATTGTTGAGTTCGCGCCAGTACTCAACCAGCGCGCCCTCGCCTGCGTGCTCCGTGAGCCAGTCAACGGCAAGCATGCCGACGTCGTAGTCGTGGGCAGTCCCCGCCCGAAGCGTCCCTGTATTGCCGTGGTGTCCGAGCAGCTGGGCGCGGCGCTCATCGGCGAGGGTGCCGTCGTAGAGCGCCGCGACATACGTCGCGCTGCCCTCGACGAGCCACCGGGGGGTGCCGCCCATGAACGGGCCACCCTGCGCTGCGGGGTAGAGGCTCTCGAACGGGGTGAGCGCGTACTGCAGCACGTGGTAGTACTCGTGGGCGAGGAGATTGGCGGCAACGGCGGCCTGCATGCTGGAACTGAACGACGTCACGATGCTCCCGACGAACGCCTGGTGAATGAAGGACGGGTTGTGATCGAGGAGCACGGTCACCTGTGCTGGCGGCGCGTATCCAAGGCGATCGGCGAAGAAGGACGCGATGTTCGCCATCTCGGCCGTCACGAAGTCGCGCCGCTCGGCCGCAGAGAGGCCCCACCGAAGGCAGGTCGTCTCCCCGTCCTCGGTGCTGCTGTGACTGCAGCGGGCAGGTCGCGTGCCGCCC
>DAOULG010000059.1:0-11230 GCA_034420495.1 Dehalococcoidia bacterium | reverse complement strand
CGCCCGGGAGCCGCCGTCAGGAGGCGACCGGCGCGCCCTGTCCGTGGCAGCGCTTGTACTTCTTGCCGGAGCCGCAGGGGCAGGGCTGGTTGCGCCCCACCTTCGGCACCGCGCGGACGGCGCCGGCCGTTCCGTCGCCCGGAGCGCTCCGCGCGGCCGCGCCGTCGGGCGCCTCCGCTCCGCCGCCCCCGACGCCGCCGCCCGGCTCGCCGGGCCCGCTCTCGCGGGTCGCCCGGGGGGCGGCCGGCCGGGCGCGCTCCGCCGCGGTGAGGCGGGCGTGCAGCGCCTGGCGCGCCACCACCGAGCGCAGCGTCTGGAGCAGCTGCTCCCACATCTGGTGCGCCTCGCGCTTGTAGGCGACCTTCGGGTCGACCTGGCCGTAGGCCCGCAGGCCGATGCCCTGGCGCATCTCGTCCATCGCCGTCAGGTGCTGGACCCAGAGCGTGTCGATGCTGCGCAGCAGCATCAGCCGCTCGGTCACGCGCTGCACCTCCGCACCGACGGCCTCCTCGAGATCCGCGTAGCGGCGCTCCGCGACCGCGACCGCCTCCTCGACTACGCCCCCGGGGTCGCGCCCCTCCACCGAGGAGAGCGCGAGGTCGCCGTCGAGCGGCACGACGGCGTCGAGGGCGCGCCGGAAGGTCGCGGCGTCGGGAGGGGTGGCGCTCAGGTAGCTCTCCCCGAGCTCCTCGATCTCCTCCTCCAGCATCTCGAGCACCGTCTCTCGCATCCCCTCCTCGTCGAGCACCTTGTCGCGCTCGCGGTAGATGACGTCGCGGTGCGTGTTCATGACGTCGTCGTACTCGACGACGTTCTTGCGGATCTCGAAGTTGTAGGTCTCGACGCGCGTCTGCGCGCTCTCGATCGCCTTCGACACCATGCGCGACTCGAGCGGGAGGTCGTCCTCCATCCCGAGCTTCTCCATCATCCCCGGGAGCCAGTCGGGCGCGAAGCGGCGCATCAGCTCGTCCTCGAAGGAGACGAAGAAGCGGCTCGATCCCGGGTCGCCCTGGCGCCCGGAGCGGCCCCGGAGCTGGTTGTCGATGCGGCGGGACTCGTGGCGCTCCGTCCCGATGACGTGCAGCCCCCCGGCCTCGCGCACGCCGGGCCCGAGCTTGATGTCGGTCCCGCGGCCGGCCATGTTCGTGGCGATGGTGACGGCGCCGGCCTCGCCGGCGCGCTCCACGATGTGGGCCTCCCGCTCGTGCTGCTTGGCGTTCAGGACCTCGTGGTCGATGCCCCGCCTGCGCAGCATCTCCGAGAGCAGCTCCGAGCTCTCGATCGCGACCGTGCCGACGAGGACGGGCCGGCCCGCCTGGTGCTTCTCGGCGATGTCCTCGACGACCGCGGCGTACTTGCCCCGGCCGCGCCGGTAGACGAGATCGGGGAGGTCGTCGCGCGCGAGATCGCGGTGCGTCGGGATCACCAGCACCTCGCGGCCGTAGATCTCGGAGAACTCCTCGGCCTCGGTCACGGCGGTCCCGGTCATGCCGGCGAGCGTCTCGTACATCCGGAAGTAGTTCTGGAGCGTGATCGTCGCGTAGGTGACCGACTCCTGCTGGATCGGGACGCCCTCCTTCGCCTCGACCGCCTGGTGGAGGCCGTCCGACCAGCGCCGCCCCTCCATCAGGCGGCCGGTGAAGGCGTCCACGATCACGACCTGGTTCTCCTTCACCACGTAGTCGACGTTGCGCTGGTAGATCACCTCGGCCCGCAGCGCCGCCTCCATGTAGCGCGTGAGATGGTAGTTCTCTATGGCGTAGATGTTGTCGATGCCGAGCGCGCGCTCGACCAGCTCCACCCCCTCCTCGGTGAGCGAGGCGGTCCGCGTGCGGGCGTCGATGGTGAAGTGCGCGTTCTCCGAGAGCTGCGGCACCAGGCGCGCGAAGCGCCGGTAGACGGAGACATCCTCCTGCGCCGGGCCCGAGATGATCAGGGGCGTGCGGGCCTCGTCGATGAGCACGGAGTCCGCCTCGTCGACGATCGCGAAGTGGTGCCCCCGCTGCACCTGGAGCGCCCTCCCGGTCGCCATGTTGTCGCGCAGGTAGTCGAAGCCGAACTCGTTGTTGGTGCCGTAGGTGACGTCGCAGTGGTAGGCCTCGCGCCGGGTGATCGGGACGAGGTGCTCCCAGCCGGGGCGCTCCGAGGCGGGCTCCTTGACGTAGAGGTAGGCGCCCTCGTGCTGCAGCACGGCGACCGAGAGGCCGAGCCGGTGAAGCGCCGGCCCGTACCACTGCGCGTCGCGGCGCGCCAGGTAATCGTTGACCGTGACGAGGTGGGCGCCCCGCGCGGAGAGGGCGTTGGCGTAGAGCGCCAGCGTCGCGACGAGGGTCTTCCCCTCCCCGGTCTTCATCTCCGCGATCGTGCCGCGGTGGAGCGCCGCGGCTCCCGCGATCTGCACCGTGTAGGCGCGCTCCCCGGTGGTGCGGGCGACCGCCTCGCGCGCGACGGCGAGCGCCTCCTCCAGCAGCTCGTCGATGCTCTCTCCCGCGGCGTGGCGGCCTCTCAGCGTCTCCGTCCGCCCCGTGAGCTCCTCGTCGGAGAGCGCGCCCATCTCTGAGTCGCGGCCCTCGACGCGGCGTGCGAGCTCACGCAGCGGCTTGAGCGCGCGCTCGTTCGGGTCGCCGAGGATCTTCTGCAGCAGTCGCGGCATCGGTGCCTGTTCCTCGCAGCGAGCGGCGCGCCCGTGGGCGCACCCGTCTATGGTGCGGCATCGGCCCGCTTTTTTCGAGTTCGCGCGGCCCTCCCGCCTGCGGCGCTTCGCAGGCGAGCCGCTGACGCGACCCGAACGCGACCGCCGGCGAGGCGGGTGCGCGACCTGCTCGGCACCGTGCGGCGTGCCGGGCGCGTGCCGCCCCCGGCGGTGCGGGGACCGCCCGATGACGGCGCCCGCTCGCCGGGGACCCGGATCGGGCGCCGCCTAGCTGAAGAGCGCCCCGACCGACTCCCCGGTGTGGATGCGGTGGATCGCGTCCCCGATCAGGGGGGCGATGGAGATCACCCGCGTCGGCACACGCCGGAAGGTCCCCTCCGACAGCGGCACGCTGTCGGTGAAGACGACCTCCTCCACGTCGGTGCCGTCGAGCAGCTCGACGGCGGCCGGCGTGAAGAGCGGGTGGATGCAGGCGAGGTGCACCGAGCGGGCGCCGCGCTCGCGGAGCAGCTTCGCGGCGACCGCGACGGTGCCGCCGGTCAGGATCTCGTCGTCGACGACGATGCACTCGCGGTCGCGGACGTCGCCTATCACCGTCGAGCCGGTCGCCCGCTCCGAGTTGTCGGTGCGCCGCTTGTCGACGATCGCGAGATCGCTCCCGAGCCGGTTCGCCATCTTCGCCGCGCTCTTGGCGCCGCCCACGTCGGTGGCCACCACCACGGGCCGCTCCAGCCCGGAGGAGCGGAAGTACTCGGCGAAGAGCGGGTAGGCGGTGAGCTCGTCCAGCGGGATGTTGAAGAAGCCCTGGATCTGCCCGGCGTGGAGGTCGACGGTGAGCACCCGGTCGGCTCCCGCGACCTCGAGGAAGTTCGCGATCAGGCGCGCGGAGATCGGGACGCGCGGCTGGTCCTTCTTGTCGGAGCGACCGTAGGCGTAGTAGGGGATGACGGCGGTGATGCGCCCGGCGGAGGCCCGCTTCGCCGCGTCGATCATGATCAGCAGCTCCATCAGCCGCGTGTTGACCGGCGAGACGATGGGCTGCACCAGGAAGACGTCGCGCTCGCGGATGTTCTCGCGGAAGCTGACGAAGATGTTCTCGTTCGAGAACTCGAAGACGTCGCAGCCGCCGAGCGGCATCTCGAGGTGCCGGCAGACCGCCTCCGCAAAGGAACGGTTGCCGTTGCCGGAAAAGACGGCGATCCCGCGATTCACCGTCCGCCTCCCCACCGTGCCGTGAGCGGAACGTCGACCCCAGTCCCCGGGGCCAGCCATGTTAGCACCGCCCTGGTGCTGGGACCGCCGGCCCGCGCCCCGGCGCGCCGCCGCCGCCGCGGGTCGGCGCCCCCCGGACGGGCTACACTGGCCCCGTGCCCGGCCTCGGGACGCAGCGCGGCGGGGGGCGATGGACTTTCACTTCTCCGAGGAGGAGGAACGCTTCCGCGGGGAGCTCCGCGACTTCCTCGCGGGGCGGCTCCCGCCCGACTGGGTCGACCGGAGCTTCCTGCTCGCTCCGGACGCGCCCGAGCGCGACGAGCTCTCAGGACGGCTGGCGCGCGATCTGGGCGAGAGGCGCTGGCTCGCGCTCGCCTGGCCCGAGCGCTACGGCGGCGCCGGCGCCTCCTACCTGCAGCAGGCGGTCTACAACGAGGAGATCGCCTACCACGGCGCCCCCACCAACAGCGCCGCCGGGGTGCAGTGGGTCGGCCCGGCCATCATGCGCTTCGGCGACGAGGCCCAGCGCGAGCGATACCTGCCCGCCATCGCCCGGGGGCTCGAGAGCTGGTGCACCCTCTACTCCGAGCCCGGCGCGGGCTCGGACCTCGCGGCGCTGCAGACGCGCGCCGTCCGCGACGGCGACGAGTGGGTCATCAACGGCCAGAAGCTGTGGGCGGCCGGCGCCGGGCGCGCCGATCTCGGCTGGCTCGCCGCGCGCACCGATCCCTCGGCGCCGAAGCACCGGGGCATCTCCACCTTCGTGCTCCCGATGGATGCCCCCGGCATCACCACGCGGCCGATCGAGGACATCACCGGCTCCAGGAACCTGCACGAGGTCTACCTCGAGAACGTGCGCGTCCCGGCCGATCATCTGGTCGGCGATGAGAACCGCGGCTGGTACCAGGTCGCGCAGACGCTCGACATGGAGCGCTCGGGCATCGGCACCTTCGCGACGGGGCGACGCAACGTGGAGAAGCTGGTCGAGATCGCGCGGGCGCGCCGCGACCTCATCACGCAGCGCCCCGCCTCGCGCTACGAGCTCGCCGACCGCTGGATCGAGCTCGAGGTGGGCTATCAGGTCGCCTACCGCATTCCCCACCTCCAGGAGCAGGGGGCGACCCCCAACCACGAGGCGTCGGTCTCGAAGCTCTTCGGCTCCGAGCTCACGCAGCGCATCGCCCAGACCGGCGTGCAGCTCCTCGGGACGGCCGGGCAGGTGGCGCCCGGTCCGGGTGCTGCAGAGGCGGCGCCGCTCGGGGGCGCGCTCTCCCGCAACTACCTCTCCGCGGTCGCCGCCACCATCGCCTCCGGCACGAGCGAGGTGCAGCGCGGCGTGATCGCCCGGCGCGGGCTCGGCCTTCCGCGCTAGTCCCCCGCGGGGGTGGGAGCGCTAGGCCTGCGCCTCCGCGATCGCCTGCGCGAGGTGCTCGTCCTCCACGAAGGGCGCGCCCGCGGCCTCGCGGAGGGCGGCGGCTCGCCTGAGGATCCCGGCCTCGTCGCTCCCCTCCGGCGGCTCGCGTGTCCACGCCGTCAGCGTGATCAGGACACCGCTCGGGTCCTCGAGGAAGACGAGCCGCTCGTAGCCGCGGCGGATCTCCTCCGAGGCCTGGACCCCCGCCCGGGCGAGCTCGTGATAGGCGGCGTCGAGCTCCGCCGCGGAGAGGCGCAGGCTCAGGTACTGCATGGAGCCGACGCCGAGCTGCGACTCGGCGAGCTTCATCTTGGGGTCAACCGGTCCCACCAGCAGGAGCCTGGTGCCCGAACCCGCGTCGAGCAGCGCCTGCACCGACTCCGGGTCGTCGCGGTTCGGCTCGATGAAGAGGAGGCTCATCCCGAGCGCGCGCTCGTAGAAGGAGATCGTCTCCTCCATGTTGCGGCAGATGATCGCGGGATAGCCGATGCCCGATACGCGCATGCCCGCCGCCCCTCTCCGCCGCCCGGTGACGGAAGCATACGGCAGCGCCGCGCGCGGACCCCCTCGCCCGGCGCCCGGCGACCCGGCGTCGCGGGTGCGTGCTAGCCTGAGCCGCCGCCCGGAGCGGCCGGGCGCAGGAGACTCGGAGCATCCCGTGCACAGACTCTACGCCCTCCCGGCGGGCCTCCCGGCGCCCCCGCTCCTCTACGGCGCGCGCGCGCTGGCGCCCCGCATGTCGGTCTGGCCCCTCGCGGTGCTCGCGGTCGTCGCGGGGACGGCGCTGCTCGCCGTGTCGGCGCGCCTTCGCATCGAGCTCGGCTTCTCGCCGGTCCCGATCACGGGCCAGACCTTCGCGGTGCTGCTCGTCGGGGCCGTCTACGGGAGCCGGCTCGGCGGCGCCACCCTCCTCGCCTACCTGGCCGAGGGGATCGCGGGTCTGCCGGTCTTCGCCGGGGGCGCGAGCGGGTGGGCCTACTTCACGGGGCCGACGGGTGGCTACCTCGTCGGCTTCGTCGCCGCCGCCTACGCCGTCGGCTGGCTCGCCGAGCGCGGTTGGGACCGCTCCGCGGCGACGATGGCGGTCGCGATGGTGGTGGGGAACGTCGTCATCTACGTGCCGGGCGTCGCATGGCTGATGGCGGAGCTCAACGTGTCGGCCGCGCGCGCGTGGGACATCGGCGTGCAGCCCTTCCTCTGGGGCGACCTGCTGAAGCTCGGCCTCGCCTCCGGCCTGCTTCCGGCCGCCTGGGCGCTCCGCGAGAGCGTGGAACACGGCGGCCGGCGGGCCGACCCGTAGGCCTCCCCGGCTCGACGCTTCCCGCTCCCGGCGGTAGCCTCGGTGGCCGGATGAGGGCGACGAGACGGTTGGCGGATCCGCGCCCGGGCGCCGTATCGGCGGGCGGCTAGCGGGGCCAGGAGCGGCCCCGCGGACGCCGCGCGCGCCCCGCTTCGGCGGGGCGTTCTCATATGCGGCGCACCGTTCCGGAGTTCTCGCGGGAGGCACGGGGAGCGAGCGATGGCGGCGACGCCCGACGCAGCAGGAGAGCGCCCGGCGCTCGAGATGGCCGCCGCCTACGACCCCTCCGCCGTCGAGGAGCGCATCTACGCCGCGTGGGAGCAGGGGGGGCACTTCCGCCCCTCGGGCGAGGGACGCCCGTTCACCATCATCATGCCGCCCCCCAACCTCACCGGGGAGCTCCACATGGGCCACGCGCTCACCGTGGCGCTCGAGGACATCCTGGTGCGCTGGCACCGCATGTCGGGCGACGACACGCTCTGGCTCCCCGGCGTCGATCACGCCGCCATCGCGGTCAACACGCTGGTCGAGCGTGAGCTCGCGGAGCGGGGCATCTCCCGCCACGACATCGGGCGCGAGCGGTTCCTGGAGCATGTCTGGGAGTTCGTGAACCGCTCGCGTTCCCGCATCTCGGTGCAGCACCGCAGGCTCGGCGCCTCGGCCGACTGGGAGCGCGAGCGCTTCACGATGGACCCGGGACCCCGCCGAGCCGTGCGCCAGACCTTCGTGAACCTCTACGAGGAGGGCCTCATCTACCGCGGCGAGCGCATCATCAACTGGTGCCCGGACTGCGCCACCGCGCTCTCCGACCTCGAGGTCGAGCACGCGGACGAGCCGGGGGCCTTCTGGCACGTGCGCTATGCCGTCGCCGACGAGCGGGGGGAGCCCTCCGGCGAGCACCTCGTCATCGCCACCACCAGGCCGGAGACGATACCCGCCGACACCGGCGTCGCCGTGAACCCGGAGGACGAGCGCTACCGGCACCTGGTCGGGGGCCGCGCCATCGTCCCCGCGGGGGGGCGTCTGGTGCCGATCGTCGCCGACGCCGCGGTCTCGGTGGAGGCGGGTTCGGGCGCTCTCAAGGTGACGCCCGGGCACGATCCCGTCGACTTCGAGATCGGCGAGCGCCACGGCCTCCCCGTCCTCTCCATCCTGAGGCCCGACGGCCACCTGAACGAGGAGGCGGGCGAGTACGCGGGCCTGGAGCGGTTCGAGGCCCGCGCGCGCGTTGTCTCGGACCTGGAGGCGCGGGGGCTCATCGAGCGCACCGAGGACTACACCCACGCCGTCGGCCACTGCCAGCGCTCCGGCACCATCGTCGAGCCCCTCGTCTCCGAGCAGTGGTTCGTGCGCGTCGGCCCTCTCGCCGGCCCCGCGCTCGATGCCGTCCGGGAGGGGCGCATCCGCTTCGTCCCGCAGCGCTTCCAGCGCACCTACGAGCACTGGATGGAGAACATCCGCGACTGGACGGTGAGCCGGCAGATCTGGTGGGGCCACCGGGTACCCGTCTGGTACTGCGAGGACTGCGATCACCTGACCGTCTCCGTCGACGATCCCGACCGCTGCGGTGGCTGCTCGGGCGCCGCCATCCGCCAGGACGAGGACACGCTCGACACCTGGTTCTCGTCGGGGCTCTGGCCGCACTCCACGCTCGGCTGGCCCGACGGGGAGGACCCCGACCTGGCGCGCTTCTACCCGACGCAGGTCATGGAGACCGGCTACGACATCATCTTCTTCTGGGTGGCACGCATGGTGATGCTCTCCCTCTACAACATGCGCGGAGAGATCCCCTTCGAGACGGTCTACCTGCACGGGCTGGTTCGTGCCGAGGACGGCACGAAGATGTCGAAGTCGCGCGGCAACGTCGTCGATCCGCTCGCGGTCATCGAGCGCTACGGCACCGACGCGCTGCGCTACACGGTCGTCTCCGGCTCCTCGCCCGGCAACGACCAGCGCCTCTCCGAGGAGCGCCTCGAGGCGGCGCGCAATCTCGCCAACAAGCTCTGGAACGCCTCGCGCTTCGTGCTCTCGATGGTCGAGGAGGGAGACGACCTCACGCCCCCGGGGCCGGGGTCGGCGCTCGCGCTCGAGGACCGATGGATCCTCTCTCGCCGGGCGCGCCTCGTTCAGGCCGTCGAGGAGCTGCTTCAGAAGTTCGAGCTCGCCGAGGCGCTCCGGCATCTCCGCGACTTCTTCTGGGAGGAGTTCGCCGACTGGTACATCGAGCTCGCCAAGGTGCGCGTGCGCTCGGCCGATCGCAGCCCCCTCCCCGTGCTCGTCGATGTGCTCGACTCGCTGCTCCGGCTCTTCCATCCCTTCATGCCGTTCGTGACCGAGGAGATCTGGGGGCGGCTCACGGCCGCGCGGCCCGACTCGCGCGGCGCGCCGATGCTCATCGTCGCCCGCTACCCGGAGGCGCTGGACGTGGCCTCCTTCGTCGACGAGGGCGCCGAGCGTGAGTTCTCCAGCGTCCGGGACTTCGTCCGCGCGATCCGCAACGTCCGCTCCGAGAGGCGCGTCGAGGCGGGGCGCTGGGTCGAGGCCTACGTCGTCGGCGCGGAGGCGACGGCCGCCGCGCAGAGGCTCCGGCCCGCCATCGAGCAGCTCGCCCGGGCCCGTCCGCTGTACGTCGTCGGCTCCGGGGAGGGGGCCCCGTCCGAGGGCGTCGTCCAGAGCGTGCTGCCGGTCGGGCGCGTCGTCCTGCCGCTCGGCGGCCTGGTCGATGTCGAGGCCGAGCGCTCGCGGCTGGGAGCGCAGATCGAGCGGCTCTCGGCCGAGATCGCACGCCTCGAGCGGAAGCTCGCGAACGAGCAGTTCCGCACCCGCGCCCCCGCCTCGGTGGTCGCCAAGGAGGAGGAGCGGCTTCGGAGCGCGAGCCGCCAGCGGGCGGGCTTTCAGGGATCGCTTGAGGAGCTCTCCTGAGCGCGTGCAGGGGCCCCGGCCGGGGGCCTGCGAGGGTTGAGTCCAACGTCCGCCGCTGCTAGGGTGCGACGCGCGCCGGGTCCCGATACGCCCCCGCACGGCGGGCCCTGGCCCGCGCGTCGCGGCGGCGGGTGGTGTGGGTCTCCCGACGCGGTGGGAGCGCGCGCGTGGGTGAGTCCCTGAATTCCCTCTTCGGCGGCTATATCCCCGTCCTCCTGGGCACCGTCGTCGGCTTCTTCCTCGTCTTCACCGCGCTCGTCGCAACCCGGCTCCTCGCCCCCTTCTCCCCCGAGCGCGAGAAGGGAACGACCTACGAGTGCGGCATGCTGCCGCTCCGCCGGGCGAGCACCAACGTCGGCGTCCGCTTCTACCTCTTTGCGATCCTCTTCGTGCTCTTCGACGTCGAGGCGATCTTCCTCTTCCCGTGGATGCTCTCCTTCGTGGAGCTCGGTGCCGCCGCCTACTACCAGATGCTGCTCTTCATCCTGGTGCTGGGCGCGGGTCTGGCCTACGCATGGAAGAAGGGAGCCCTCCAGTGGCGATGACCCCCTCCGGACCGTCCGCCGCCTCCCCCGGCGCGCCGGTCGAGGCGCCGGCCGCCCCGGCGCAGCCCGAGATCGCCCCGCTCCTCCCCGCGGAGCACCCCGCGGAGGAGCTCGCGCTCACCCCGGTCGAGCACCGGCCCGGCCAGGCCCTCTACAAGACGCTGCTTCCGGGCGTGCTGCAGGTGCCCGCCGACCTCGTGCTCGCGATGGGGCGCAAGTCGTCCCTGTGGCCGATGACGTTCGGCCTCGCCTGCTGCGCCATCGAGATGATCGCCACCTATATGGCGCACTACGATCTCGACCGCTTCGGCATCGTCCCCTGGCCGTCGCCCCGGCAGTCGGACGTGATGATCGTCGCCGGAACCGTGACGAAGAAGATGGCGCCGGCCGTGAAGCTCCTGTACGAGCAGATGCCGAACCCGAAGTGGGTGATCTCGATGGGGGCCTGCGCCACCAACGGCGGCCCGTACACGCGCTACGACCGCGTGCTCCAGGGCGTCGACAAGATCGTCCCGGTCGACGTCTACGTGCCGGGCTGCCCGCCCCGGCCGGAGGCGCTCATCGATGCGCTGGTCTCGCTCCAGGAGAAGATCATGGAGGAGCGGAAGGCACTCGGCGCGTGAGCCCGGAGGACGGCGCGCCCGCTCCCGACGCAGCGCCCGGCGAGGACGCCGAGCGCGAGTACCTGGCCGGAACGATCTGGGCTGAGGTCGACCGGGCGCTCTCCGGCATCACCGCGCGCCCCGTCAGCGACGAGGAGGAGCGGAGCGTCATCGACCTCGTCGTGCGCGTCCCGCCGCGCGAGGTCCTCGCGGCGCTCCGCGCGCTCCGCACCGCGGAGGGGATGAACTTCGACTACCTGCGATCCCTCACCGCGGTCGACTACGAGGAGGAGGGCGTGGACGTCGTCTACCACCTCTACTCGCTCGGGACGAAGCGCAACGTCACGGTGAAGTGCCGCCTCCCCGCCGACCGCCTGGTCCTGGAGAGCGCGACCTCCGTCTGGCGCGCCGCCAACTGGTACGAGCGCGAGACGGCGGAGATGTTCGGGGTGCGCTTCGAGGGTCACCCGGACCCCCGCAATCTGCTCCTGCCCGAGGAGATGACGGACGTCTTCCCGCTCCGGAAGTCCCACCCGCTCGCCGAGATCGAGGTGCTCCAGGGCGAGGGGATCGCCTACGAGG
>DAOULG010000058.1:0-2619 GCA_034420495.1 Dehalococcoidia bacterium | reverse complement strand
CCCGTGGCCGATCACGATGCCGCCTGCGTGCCCGACGCGGGCCGCTATCAGCCGGCCGGGGTCGTCGCGCGGCATCGCGACAAGCGAGAAGGCGCCGCGCGCGCGGCCCACCGCGCAGCGCACGGCCTCCAGCGCGTCGACGCCGCGGGCGAGCTCCCGCCCGATGAGGTGCGCGAGCACCTCCGTGTCGGTGTCGGAGGCGAAGGCCGCGCCGTCGCCGAGCGCGGCCCGGAGCTCCTCGTGGTTCTCGACGATGCCGTTGTGCACCAGCGCGACGCGCCGCTCCGGATCGGTCAGCGGGTGCGCGTTCCGCTCCGACGGCTCGCCGTGCGTCGCCCAGCGCGTGTGGCCGACGCCGGAAGTCGCCTCGGGGAGCCGGCCCTCCACGCGGCGGACGAGTCCCTCGAGCTTCCCGGTCGCGCGCTCGACCTGGAGCCCGGGCCCCTCCACCTGCAGGGCGATCAGGGCCGAGTCGTAGCCCCGGTACTCGAGGTGGCGCAGGCCGTCGAGCAGGATCGGGGCGGCGTGCCGCTCCCCCGTGTAGGCGATGATCCCGCACACCGGCGTCTACCCCGCGTTCGGCGGGCCGCGGCGGGCGTCGGAGCCCTCGCCGGCCGGCTGCGGCGATCGGGCGACGACGGGCGCGGAGCCGTTGCGCGGCTCCGCGTAGGCCCCGCGCGCCTCCTCGGCGAGGAGCGACGCGAGGGCGCGCATCACGAGATCGGTCGCCTCCGCGACGGCGCCGGCCCGGACCGCCGCGGAGCCGGAGGGGGCGGACGGGGCGGCGGCCCGCGGGTCGAGCGGCTCGCCGAACTCTATGCGGATCCGCGGCCGGCGGCGGCGCAGCCACCCGGTGAGGAGGCGGCGCGCCGAGAGGCCGCGCGTCCCGCTCACGGCGACCGGCAGCATCGGGGCGCCCGAGAGGAGGGCGACGGTCGCGGCGCCGGGGAGCGCCGGCCGCAGGCGCCCGTCCCGGGAGCGGGTCCCCTCCGGGAAGACGAGCACGGCCTCGCCCCGCTTCAGGTAGCCGCTCGCGGCGCGCAGCGCCCCCATGTCGGCGGCGTAGCGGCGCACCGGGATCGCGCCGTAGAGCCAGAAGTACCACCCGACGAGGGGGGTCTCGAAGAGCTCCCGCTTCGCCAGGGGGCGCGCCCGGCGCGGCGCGCAGGCCAGGACGAGCAGCGGATCGCTCTGGTTGACGTGGTTGGCCACCAGCACCAGCGGCCCCTGCTGCGGCACGCGCCCGGCGTGGCGGACCTCGATGCGGGCGAAGGTGCCGAAGATCGCGCGCGTCAGGAGGGTGGCGGCGACGAAGGCCCAGCGCGAGAGCCGGCCGGCGGCGATCCGGGGGAGGAGGGCGTGGACGGGCCCGCTCACGGCCGCGCGCCCTGGCTCGCCCCGCGCGGGCCCTCGACCTGCCCGGCCCCGCGGTTCTGCTCGCGGTAGGCCCGGACGCAGCGCTCGACGACCTGGTCGATGCCGAGCGCGTCGGTGTCGATGATGAGCACGTCGGGCGCCACCTGATCGCGGCGGATCGTGCGCTGCCCGGTCTGGTCGAGCTCGTCGCGCCGCCTCGTCTGCTCCAGGACCTGCTCGAACGAGCTGGCGCGCCCGGCCTCGCGCTCCTCCCCGAGGCGGCGCCGGGACCGCACCTCGGCCGAGGCGTCGAGGAAGAACTTCGCGCGCGCCTCGCGCAGCACGCGGGCGCCGATGTCGCGGCCGGCCATCACGACCGGCGAGCGCGAGGCGAAGGCCCGCTGGCGCGTCACCATCTCGTCGCGCACCTCGGGGATGCGCGAGAGGAGGGAGACCGCCCTCTCGACCGCCGGCTCGCGGAGCAGCGGCGTGACGTTCTCGCCGGCGAGCAGGATCTCGGGGGTCGCCGGATCGGGCCACCGCATGTCGAGGACGAGCCCGCGGACGAGCGCCGTCACCTCCTCCGCCGCCCCCGCGTCGACGCCGGCGCGGCCGGCGGCGAGCGTGCACGCGCGGTACATGAGCCCGGTGTCGAAGAAGCCGATCCCGAGCGCCTCGGCGAGCGCGCGCCCGACCACGCTCTTGCCGGAGGCGAGCGGCCCGTCGATGGCGACGCTGCGCCTCAGGGACTCGGTCGCGGGGAGGTCGGGCGGAATGGGGGCGCTCCGATCGCCTGGGGCCCTCGCCGGAGAGCCCGTCGATGATATCGGCGTCCCTAGCGGGGCGTCCACAGCGCGGAGGCGCCCGGGCCGGCGCCCCGGGGGCGCCGCCTCAGGGCTCGAGCGCGACGTGCGCGTAGAGCGCGGCGAGCTCCGCCCCGGTCAGGGGCCGCGCCGCGCCGGGGGGGAGCTCGCCGAGCTCCAGCGGCCCGACGCGCGTGCGCACGAGCCGCCGCACCGGGTGCCCGACCGCCTCCAGCATGCGGCGCACCTGGCGCTTCCGCCCCTCGTGGAGCACGAGCCGCACGCGGGAGCGCCGCGCGCCGGCCGGGCCCCGCGGGCGCCCCAGCAGCCGCGCGCGCGCCGGCGCCGTCTCCCCGTCCCCGAGCAGGATCCCGCCCCTCAGCGCCGCGAGCGCCGGCCCGCCGGGCTCCCCCTCCACGGTCGCCTCGTAGACCTTCTCGACGCCGTAGCGCGGGTGCGC
>DAOULG010000057.1:0-3283 GCA_034420495.1 Dehalococcoidia bacterium | reverse complement strand
GAGCTCCCCGGCCCGGTCGACGACCTCTAGGATCGCCCCCGCGGGGAGGCGAGATGGACGACCAGCGGCCCGGGCGGCGGCTCCGGGAGGGGCCCCGGCCCGCCGCGCCGCGGCGGGGGGTGGACCGCCGCGGCTTCCTCCGGCTGCTCGCGGCCGGGGGGGCGGCCGCCGCCGCCTGGGCCTGCGGATCCCCCGCCCCCCGGGAGGCGCTCGCCCCCGACGGCGCGGGCCGGCCGGCCGGCCGGGGCGCGCCCTGGTTCAAGGACCCGGCGCCCTTCATCCGGCACCCCGACGGGAAGAGCCTCGAGGCCCGGCTGGAGCTCATGGAGGGGCTCATCACGCCGGCCCCGCTCTTCTTCGTCCGCAACAATTCCCGGAGCCTCGACGTGGACGCGGGGGAGTGGCGGCTCTCGGTGGAGGGGGACGCCGCCTCAAGGCCGCTCCGGCTCTCCTACGACGCCCTCCGCCGCATGCCGGGCCGCACGCTCCTCGCCGCGCTCGAGTGCGCAGGCAACCAGCGGGCGATGTTCGACCGCGTGGCGGGGCGGGCGGCGGAGGGGACGCAGTGGGGGAGCGGCGCGGTCGGCAACGGCGCCTGGACCGGCGTCGCGCTGCGCGACGTGCTGGAGGCGGCGGGGATCGCGGAGAGCGCGGTCAGCGTCCTGCTCGTGGGGATGGACCGCGAGTCCCCGGAGGGCGGCTTCCGCCGCGTGCTCCCCGTGGAGAAGGCGATGCACCGCGACACGCTGCTCGCCTACGAGCTCAACGGAGAGCGCCTGCCCCGCGATCACGGCTACCCGCTGCGCGCCCTCGTCCCGGGGTGGGTCGGCGCGGCCAGCATCAAGTGGCTTCAGCGCATCGTGGTCTCCTCGCGCCAGCTCTGGACCCGCAACAACACGACCTCCTACGTCCTCATCGGGGAGGACTACGAGCCGGCGGGGGAGGCGCTGGGCGCGCCCCTGACGAGGCAGGCCCTGAAGAGCGCGCTCGCGCTCCCCTGGCCCGCCGTCCTGGAGGCGGGCCCCCGCCAGCTCGCCGGGTACGCGCAGACCCCCGATCCCCCGATCACGCGCGTCGAGTGGAGCGAGGACGCGGGGAGCACCTGGCACGACGCCACCCTGCTCGGGGGGCAGCGCGACTACTCCTGGGCGCGCTTCGAGTTCTGGTGGGAGGCGAGGCCGGGCCGGCACACCATCATGACCCGGGCCAGCGACGCCGCCGGCTCGACCCAGCCCGGGGCGATCCCCTTCAACAGCAAGGGCTACCTCTTCAACCGGCCGGTCCCGCATCCGATACGCGTCGGCTAGCGCCCCGCCGCGCGGGAGCCCGCGGCCGGGCGCCCGGGCGCGGCCCCGCGCGTGGCTCCGCGCATGGCCCGTAACGCGCGGGCGCGCCTAGTATCACGGCGTCCGGCGGTGCGATGACGTGGAGGAATCGATGGAGATCCTGTACCTGGCGCTGGCGGCGGGGATCCTCGCGCTCCTCGTCGGCGTCGTCCTCACGCGGCAGGTCGTCGCCGAGGACGAGGGCGACGAGACGATGCAGGGGATCGCGCGCGCGATCCAGGCGGGAGCCGCCGCCTTCCTGAGGCGCGAGTACACCTTCCTCGCGGCCTTCGTCGCAGCGGTCGCCGTCGTCATAGCGCTCTTCGTCGACGTCGACGTGACCGGGAAGTACGCCGACCTCGGCCTGGGCGAGGGCGGGCGCGCCGCCGACTTCCCGCGGACCACGCTCTCCTACCTGCTCGGGGCCGCCGCATCGGCCTCCGCCGGCTACATCGGGATGTGGGTCGCCGTCCGCGCCAACGTGCGCACCGCCGCGAAGGCGCGCACCGGCCTCAACCCGGCGCTCCGCGTCGCCTTCTCCTCGGGGACCGTGATGGGGCTGACCGTGGTCGGCCTGAGCCTCACGGCCATCACGGTGCTCTACCTCGCCTTCGAGTCGGTCGAGCCGCTCACCGGCTTCGCCTTCGGCGCCTCCTCCATCGCGCTCTTCGCGCGCGTGGGCGGCGGCATCTACACGAAGGCCGCCGACGTCGGCGCCGACCTGGTGGGGAAGGTCGAGGCCGGCATTCCCGAGGACGACCCGCGCAACCCGGCGACGATCGCCGACAACGTCGGCGACAACGTCGGCGACGTCGCGGGGATGGGCGCCGACCTCTTCGAGTCCTACTCCGGCTCGATCGTCGCCACGATGACGCTCGCCGCAGTCGCCGTGCTGGGCTCCGCGAGCGTGGGGGAGAACCCGGTCTTCGACGGCTCCGGGATCCTGACCGCGGGGGGCGATCTGCTCTTCGACTCCGAGCCGCTCGTGCTCCCGCTCCTGGTGATGTCCATAGGGATCGTCGCCTCGATCCTCGGCACCTTCCTGGTCCGCACCGGGGAGCAGGCGAGCATGGGGCGCCTGCTGTGGGCGCTGCGCACCGGCATCTTCGGCGCCGGCGCGCTGGTGCTGGCGGGGACGGCGGCGGCCGTCGTCGCGCTCGACCTCTCCTTCGATCTCTTCTGGGCGGTGCTCGTCGGCCTGGTGGCGGGGCAGGTGATCGGGACGGCGACCGAGTACTTCACCGCCTACGAGTTCCGGCCGACGCAGGCGCTCGCCGGGCAGGCGGAGACCGGCCCGGCGACGATCATCATCGGCGGCCTCTCCGTCGGCATGATCTCCACCGTGATCCCGCTGCTCGCGATCGTCGCGGCGATCTGGATCACCTTCGAGCTCGCCGGCCTCTACGGGATCGCGCTCGCCGCGGTCGGCATGCTCTCGACGCTCGGCATCACGCTCGCCTCGGACGCCTACGGGCCGGTCGCCGACAACGCCGGCGGGATCGCCGAGCAGTCGCACCTGCCGCCGGAGGTCCGGGAGCGCACCGATGCGCTCGACTCCCTGGGGAACACGACGGCGGCGACCGGGAAGGGCTTCGCCATCGGCTCGGCGGTCCTGACCGCGCTCGCGCTGATGGTCACCTACTCGCAGATCACCGGCCTTGAGAGTTTCGACCTCCTCGTCGTCGACGTGCTGCTCGGCTTCCTGATTGGGGCGCTGATGCCCTTCGTCTTCAGCGCGCTGACGATGGGCGCGGTCGGGCGCGCCGCCATGGCGATGGTGAACGAGGTCCGGCGCCAGTTCCGGGAGCACCCCGGCATCATGGACGGGAGCGAGTCGCCCGACCCGGAGCGCGCCGTCGCGATCGCGACCGACGGCGCGCTCCGGGTCGGGCGACACGCTCCCGTCCATGATGCCGGGGTGCTCCCGGAACTGGCGCCGCACCTCGTTCACCATCGCC
>DAOULG010000056.1:0-15215 GCA_034420495.1 Dehalococcoidia bacterium | reverse complement strand
GGCGCACGAGCGGGGGGACCGCATCCTGCTCGAGGGGGCGCAGGGGGCGCTGCTCGACCTCGACGCCGGCACCTACCCCTTCGTGACCTCCTCCGTGCCGGGATCCGTCGCCGGCGGCGCCTCCATCGGGATCGGGCTCGGGCCCACCGCCATCGAGCGCGTCGTCGGGGTCTACAAGGCCTACCAGACGCGGGTCGGGAACGGGCCGATGCCGACCGAGCTCTTCGACGAGGACGCGGAGCGGCTCCGCAACCACGGCGCCGAGCGGGGCGCCGGCGAGTACGGCACCACCACCGGCCGCCCCCGGCGCTGCGGCTGGTTCGACGGCGTGCTCGGGCGCTACACCTCGAGGCTCAACGGCGTCACCTCGGTGGCGCTCACGCGCCTCGACACGCTCTCCGGCTTCGAGCGCGTCAAGGTCTGCGTCGCCTACGAGCTCGACGACGGCCGCGTCAGCACGCTCCCCGCCTCGCTCCAGACGACCGAGCGGCTCAAGCCGATCTACGAGGAGCTGCCCGGGTGGAAGCGCGACGTCTCGGACGTGCGCTCGCTCCGCTCGCTCCCGGCGGAGGCGCGGCAGTTCGTGCGGCGCATCGAGCAGATCCTCGGCGCACCCGTCGACATGATCTCGGTCGGGCCGGAGCGCGATCAGGCGATCGTCACGCGCGACGTCTTCGGGAGCGCCGTCTAGCCGCCGCGGGGCTCAGGGGATCCGGTCACTCGATCCCGAGCGGGTTCTCGCCGATCAGATGATCGTCAACCGGGCGCCCCCGCCCCAGCTCCTCCTCGATGAGACGGGAGAGGGCGTCGGGGACCAGGCCGGCGTACCAGCGGCCCTCGGGGTAGACCACAGCCACGGGCCCGCTCTCGCAGATGCGCAGGCAGCCGACCTTGGTGCGATAGATCGGCGGCCCGTCGCCCCGGGCGTTCAGCGCGCCCACGCCGCGCTTCAGCCGCGCCCAGGCGGCCGCACCCTCCTCGGGCGTACAGCAGTCCGGACCGATGCAGAGGAAGACGTGGCGGCCGTAGCCGCCCACGCCGCGCCTCAGCGCCTCGGCGCGCGCCCCCGAGAGCGCCTCGTCAGTCCCCTCCGCCATGCCGGGGCGGCCCCGCTACCTGACCTGGACCGGGTGCGGAAGCGGCTGGTTGAAGAGGTAGCCCTCCTCGTTGAAGGGGACCCGGTCGGGCTGCGTGGTGCCCGAGGCGTCGGTGGCGCGCGTCAGGAGCGTGTGCTCGCCGGGCCGGGCCTCCCACTCGAACTCGAAGCGCGCCCACGAGTACTGGAGCTGCGGCCCCGCGAGCCGCGCCTCCTGCCAAGTCGCCCCGCCGTCACAGCTCCACTCGACGCGCGCGATCGCGCCCTCCGGCGAGTGCGCGAAGCCGTGCAGGCGGTGCCTCCCCGGGGGAAGCTCGGCCGGCCAGGGCAGGCCGAGCGCGCTCTTGATGCTCTGCGTCGTGATGACGCGGCCCTCCGCCTCCCCCTCGGGGGGGTAGTCCTCGCCCACCAGCACGTAGGAGGTGGTGTTGTTGCGCGTCCACAGCCGCTCCCGGCTCACCACGATGCGGCCGAGCCACTTGATGTTGGAGGCGCCTATCCAGCCGGGGAGGAGCGCGCGCAGCGGGTAGCCGTGATCGGGCGGCAGCGCCTCGCCGTTCAGGCCGTAGGCGAGCAGCGTGTCGGGGTGCATCGCCTTCTCTGCGCTCACCGCGCGGCGGAAGCCGCCCTCGGGCGCCCCCTCGTCGAGGCCCACCAGCAGCACGCTCTCGGCGCCGTCGGAGATGCCGGCGAGCTCGAGCACGTCCGCGAGGCGCGCGCCGAGCCAGATGCCGTTCCCGACCGCGCCGGTCCCCCACTGCGTGCCGTTGGCGGCCCGGCCCTGGAGGCGCTCGAACATCGAGCGCTGGTTGCCGGCGCACTCGAGGTAGGAGACGAGCGTTCGCTGCGGAAGCCCGCGGATCTGCTCGTAGGAGAGGGCGAGCGGCGTCGTGACGGCGTCGCCCTCGACGACGAGCCGCCAGGTCGCGACGTCGACGGCGACCGAGGGGGCGTTGTTGCGCACGAAGAAGAGCTCCCGGGGGGTGATCACCCCCTCCATGCGCTCGAGGCGGGATTCGAGGCCGTCCTCGGCGCGCTCGATGAAGGGCTCGCGGTCCTTGAAGACCCCGGCGCGGCCGCCCGTGCCCGCTGCGCGCCGGCCCGCGTCGTCGGTCACGGCTCCCCCCGCCCGCAGGCGCCGGGGCGCGGGGCGCCCCCGGCGCGGCGGCCTCCCATGCTACCCCCACCGCCCGGCCCCGGCAGCGGACGCGGCCCCTCCGCGCGCGGCCGCTACAATCACCCCCGGGCCACGGGCCGCGCGCGGAGGAGGAGGAGCCGGTGGAGACACTCTCGCTGATCCTGCACGTCACGGCGGCGGCGGCGCTCGTGGGGCCCCAGATCCTGCTCTTCCTCGCGGTCGTCCCGGCGACGCAGCACCTCTCCGACGTCGACCGCAGCCGCGTCACGCGCACCGTGACGCGGCGCTTCGGGATGATCGCCGGCGTCTCCCTCGTGGCGCTGCTCCTGACCGGGCTCTACCAATTCTACGAGGTCGTCCCCGTCGTCGTGCAGGAGGGGATGAACGACTTCCGCTTCGGCCCGCTCTTCATGGCGAAGATGACGCTCTTCCTCGCCCTCCTCGCCCTCATCGCCATGCACGCCGCCTGGCTCGGACCGCGCATCCAGGCGGCGCTCGACCGCGCCGGGACGGACGGGGCCGCGGCGACCGAGCTCGCGCGGCTCCGGCGGCGCTCGCTCTGGGTGTCGGCCGCGATGGTCGCGGTCTCCCTCCTCGTGCTCGCGCTCGGCGTCGCGATGGGACACCACGAGTACGCCTACCTCGCCCGCTGATGAGCCGCGAGGGGCGTGTCCGGCTGGGCTCCGGCGAGAGGCGCCTCCTGCACGACGACGACTGCCCCCTCTTCAGCGAGCGTCTGGAGGAGCACCTGGTCGCCGTCAGCCGCGGGGAGCGGCCGCGCGCGGGCCGCTTCTGCGGGCACTGCTACACCCCGCTGCCCCAGGAGCGCGGGCACTGCGCCCACTGCGGCGCGGAGGCGGGGGCGGGCCGCGCCCCCGTCTCCTCCGTCCCCGAGGAGGTGGCGGAGATGCTGCGCAGGCAGCGGAAGACGGAGCGCGCCTGGGTCACCGGCTACGCCTACCTGGGGCTCGCCCTCGCGATCGTCGGCGGCCTCGCGCTGGTGCTGGGGCTCCCCCCGCTCCGCGAGAACCTCGTCTGGGCGACCGTCACCTACGCCCTCGTCCTCTTCCTCGGCGGACGCGCGGCCGCCGGCCTCCTCGGAGGAGGCATCGGCGACCGCCAGGGCTACGCGCGCGGCCGCGCCGGGCTGCTGCGGGAGTGGGAGGAGTGGACCGCGCGCCGCGACGCCGCCGGTGGGAGCGGCGAGCGGCCGGCGGCGGAGGAGCCGCGCGGCGGCTGAGGCGCCCGAGCCCCGGGCCGCCCCTAGACGGCGACCGGCAGGTCGATGCGGTGGCGGGCGAGCTCGGAGCGGATCCGCTCCCGGGAGTCCTCCGAGGGCGCGACCAGCGGGAGCCGGAGCCCCCCCACCGGGAAGCCGGCCTCGGCGAGCGCGAACTTCACCGGCGCCGGGTTGCTCTCGATGAAGAGCGCGTCCACGAGCGGGGCGAGGCGGCGGTGGACGGCCGCCGCCTCTGAGCCGCGGCCGGAGAGCGCCGCCTCGATCATGGAGGCCAGCTGCCGCCCGACCAGGTGCGAGGCGACCGAGACCACGCCGTGGCCGCCCACGGCGAGCAGGGGCAGCGTGTCGGCGTCGTTCCCCGACCAGACCAGGAAGTCCGTCCCCGCGGTGCGCTCGACGATCTCGGCCATCTGACCGAGATCGCCCGAGGCCTCCTTCACGCCGACGATGTTCTCCACGGCGGAGAGCCGGACCGCCGTCTCCGCCGTCATGTTGACGGCCGTCCGCGACGGGACGTTGTAGAGGATGCAGGGGAGCGGCGTCGCCTGGGCCAGCACCTCGAAGTGGCGCACGAGCCCCGCCTGCGACGGCTTGTTGTAGTACGGCACCGTGAGCATCAGCGCGTCGACGCCCGCCCCGGCCCCCGCCTCCACCATCTCGAGCGACTCCTGCGTCGAGTTGGTCGAGGCGCCGGCGACGAGCAGCGCCTCCTCGCCGACGGCCGCGCGCACCGAGCGCCAGACGCCGACCTGCTCGCGGATGGTGAGGGTGGGGCATTCGCCGGTGGTGCCGGTGAGGACGAGTCCGTCGGAGCCCGAGTCGAGCAGCGCGCGGGCGAGCTCGCCGCAGCGCGCCTCGTCGACGGCGCCGCCCGCCTCGAAGGGCGTCACCATCGCGGTCAGCAGGCGGCCCCAGGCGCGCGCCATGCCGCTACTCCCCGACGCCGTCCGGAGCGATCCGAGCCGCCCTCCGGGGGGCCACTATAGCGCCCGGGCGGCCTCCGGGGCGCCGAGCCGCCCGCGGTGGAGCACCTCCTCGGCGATCTGGATGGCGTTGGTCGCGGCGCCCTTGCGCAGGTTGTCGGAGACGACCCAGAAGACGGCGCCGTGCTCGACCGAGGGATCGCTGCGGAGCCTCCCGACGAAGACGCGGTCGTCGTCCTCCGAGGAGAGCGGCGTCGGGTAGAGGCCCGCCTCCGGGTCGTCCTGGAGCTCGATGCCGGGCTGCGCCGCGAGCGCGGCGCGCAGCGCCGGGAGCGGCGCCTCGCGGGAGAACTCGACGTGCACGGCCTCGGCGTGCCCGACCATCGTCGGCACGCGCACGCAGGTCGCCGAGAAGCGCAGATCCGGCTGGTGGAGGATCTTGCGCGACTCGTTCTGCATCTTGAGCTCCTCGCGCGTGTAGCCCCCCTCCGAGAAATCGTCGACCTGCGGCAGCACGTTGAGCGCGATCTGCTGCGGGAGCTCGCGCGGCGGTGGCGGCTCCTCGCCCCGGGAGATGGCGGCGAGCTGCGAGCGGAGCTCCTCCGCGGCGGCCGCGCCGACGCCGGTCACCGCCTGGTAGGTGGCGGCGCTCACGCGCAGGAGCGGCGCCACGCGCCGCATCGCGTGGAGCGCGAGCACGAGCGGCGTCGTCGTGCAGTTCGGGATCGAGAGGATACCCCGGTGCCACTCGACATCCTCCCCGTTCACCTCGGGGACGACGAGGGGGACCGTGGGCTCCATGCGGAAGGCCGAGCCGTCGTCGATGAAGACGCCCCCCTGAGCGGCCACCACCGGCCCCCAGCGCCTCGAGACCTCGGAGTTCGCCGAGCAGAAGACGAGGTCCGCGCCCCGGAGCGCCTCCTCGCTCGTCTCCCGCACCTCGTGCTCCTCGCCGCGGAAGCGGAGCCGCCTGCCGGCGGAGCGGGCGGAGGCGAGGAGGCGCAGCTCCCCCGCGGGGAAGTCGCGCTCCTCGGCGACGCGCAGGAAGGCGGCGCCGACGGCGCCGGTCGCGCCGATCACGGCGACGGTGGGACGCGCGGAGACCGGCACGGAGCTCTTCCCTTTCCTGCGGGCCGCGGGTGAGGACCCATCCATCGTAGGGTCGCCCGACGCCGGTGGCGAGCGCGCCTACGGGAGCCCGATGAGCGAGTCGAGCCCCTCGACCAGGCCCTCGCGCTCCATCACCGAGCGGACGGCGAGGAGGACGCCCGGCATGAAGGACTCGCGGCCGGTGGTGTCGTGGCGCAGCGAGAGCGTCTGACCCCTGCCGCCGAGTATCACCTCCTGGTGCGCGACGAGACCGGGGAGCCGGACGGAGTGGATCCCGACGCCGCCGACGACGGCGCCGCGGGCCCCCTCCGCACCCTCGTGCTCGAGCTCGGGCTCGGGGTGCGAGAAGTCGGATCCGCGCCCCTCGCGCATCCCCCGCGCCGTGGCGATCGCCGTGCCGGAGGGGGAGTCCGCCTTCCGGTCGTGGTGCAGCTCGATGAGCTCCGCCGCGTCGAAGAAGCGCGCGGCGACGCGCGCCAGGTGCATCTGCACGACGGCGCCCAGCGCGAAGTTCGCGGCGAGCACGCCGCCGAGGCCGAGCCGGGCGAGCCCGCTCCGCAGCCGCGCGACCTCCTCCTCGGGGACTCCCGAGGTGCCGATCACCGGGCGCACGCCGCACGCGAGCACCGCGTCGATGAGCCGGGGAGTCGCCCGGGCGTTCGTGAAGTCGACGACGAGGTCGGGGCGCGCCTGCGCGAAGAGCGCCTGCGGGTCGGCCTGAAGCGGGTAGTCGGCGCCGGAGGCGAAGCGGTCGGGCTCCTGCGGAGCGGCCACCGTCCCGAGGAGCGGCTCGAGCACGCCCACGACCTCGACCGAGGGCTCGGCCTCGAGCGTGGCGAGGACGAGCCGCCCCATCTCGCCGGTCCCGGAGACGACCGCCCGCATCACCGCCTCAGCCTCCCGGAGGCGCTACCAGCGCCGCCCGCCCGAGGAGTTGCCGCCGCCGCCCGAGCGGTCGGGGCCGCGGCCCGGGCCCCGCGGGCCCCCGCCGCCTCGTCCGCGCCGGCCGGAGCCGTTGCCCCCCCGTCCCCCGTCGCCGCCCCGTCCACCGTCGCCGCCCCGGCCGCCGCGGCCGCCCCGGCCGCCGCGACCACCCCGGCCCGAGCCGCCCCCGGCAAAGCCGCTGTAGCCGCCGAAGGAGGAGGAGCGCGAGGGGATCTCGTCCTCGTCGAGGGCATCCTCCCCCTCGGGCGCTCCGCGCCCGGCGAGCACCGGCTCCACGCCCGCGTCGGCCTCCTCATCGGCGAGGCCGACCCGGTCGGGGTCCTCGCCGGGCTGGACGCGGGCGAGGTTGATGCGTCCGAGGTTGTCGATCTCGACGACCTTGACCGAGATCACGTCGCCCAGGCTCACCACGTCCTCGACGCGGTTCACGCGGCCCGGAGCGAGCTCGGAGATGTGCACCAGCCCGTCCTTGCCGGGCAGGATCTCGACGAAGGCGCCGAAGTTGAGGATGCGGACCACCGGGCCCTCGTAGACCTCGCCGACCTCGACCTCCTTGGTGAGGCCCTGGATGCGCTTGAGCGCGTCCGCGACCCCATCCTGCGAGCCCGCGACGAAGACGGTGCCGTCGGCCTCGACCGAGATCGAGGCGCCGGTCTCCTCCTCCATGCCGCGGATGACCTTGCCGCCGGGGCCGATCACCGCGCCGATCTTCTCGGGATCGATCTGCACGCTCCGGATCGCCGGCGCGTAGGGCGACATCTCGTCGCGCGGCTCCGAGATGGCCGAGCCCATCACATCGAGGATCTCGAGGCGCGCCGTGCGCGCGCGATCGAAGACGCGGGGCAGGAAGTCGTCGGGGAGCCGCTGGAGCTTGATGTCGAGCTGCACGGCCGTGATGCCGCGCGTCGTGCCGGCGACCTTGAAGTCCATGTCGCCGAAGGCGTCCTCGATGCCGGCGATGTCGGTGAGGATGCGGTAGTCGCTCCCGTCCGGCGTCGACACCAGCCCCATCGCGATGCCGGCGACCGGCGCCGCGATCGGAACGCCGGCGTCCATCAGGGCCAGCGTCGACCCGCAGACCGAGGCCTGCGAGGTGGAGCCGTTGGAGGCGAGCACGTCGGAGACGACGCGGATCGTGTACGGGAAGTCCTCCTGCGAGGGGAGCACCGGCTCGATCGCGCGCTCGGCCAGCGCGCCGTGCCCGATCTCGCGCCGGCCGGGCGAGCGAAGCGGCCGCGCCTCGCCGACCGAGAACGGAGGGAAGTTGTAGTGATGCAGATAGCTCTTGTGCTCGGTCGGGGCGATGGTGTCGAGCCGCTGCTTGTCGCCGGGCGAACCGAGCGTCGCGACCGAGAGCACCTGCGTCTCGCCCCGGCTGAAGAGCCCGCTCCCGTGCGCCCGCGGCAGCACGCCGACCCGCGCCGTGAGCTCGCGGATCTCGTCCTCCGGACGCCCGTCCGCGCGCCGGTCCTCCTCCAGCACGCGGGCGCGCACGTACTCCTTGAGCGCCGACTCGGTCGCCGCACGCACGACGCTCGCCTCGTGGCCGGACTCCTCGGCGCCGAGCGCCTCGAAGACCTCCTGGCCGAGCGCGTCGATACCGCGCCAGCCCTCCGCCTTCACCGCGTCGAGCAGCTCCTGATCCCGGCCCTGGAGCGCCCCGCGCACCGCGGCGGCGAGCTCCTCGTCGTCCGGCGCGGGCTCGAACGGCATCTTCTCCTCGCCGACGGCCGCGACGACCTCCGCCTGCAGCGCGTTGAGCTCGCTCACCGCCGCCATCCCGAAGTCGATCGCCTCGATCAGATCCTCCTCGGGGACCTCGCTCGCACCCGCCTCCAGCATCACCACGGACTGGTCGGTGCCCGCGACGGTGAGATCGAGATCCGATTCCTCCAGCTGCTGGTAGGTCGGGAAGAGCACGAACTCCCCCTCGACCCGGCCGACGCGAACGGAGGAGACGGGGCCCTCGAAGGGAACGCTCGAGGACGTGAGCACGGTCGAGGCGCCGATCGTGGCGAGCGCGTCGGCGGGGTTCTCGCGGTCCGCGGAGAGCACGGTGCAGACGACGTGGATCTCCCGGCGGTAGCCCTTGGGGAAGAGCGGCCGGATCGGCCGGTCGGTCATGCGCGCGGCGAGCGTCGCGTCCGTGCCCGGACGCCCCTCGCGGCGGAAGAAGGAGCCCGGGATCTTCCCGATGGCGTACATCCGCTCCTCGAAGTCGACGGTGAGCGGGAAGAAGTCGATGCCCGGCCGGGGCTCGCCGTCGGCGAGCGTGACGAGCAGGATGGTGTCGCCGAGGCGAACGGTGCAGGAGGCCGTCGCCTGCTGCGCCAGGAGCCCGGTCTCTATCTCGATGCGCCTCCCCGCGACCTCGCGGGCGAAGCTTCGTGGTTCAGTGGTCACTCTGTGCTGCCTTCCTCGTTCTCCCTGTTCTCTCATCGCAGGGTGTGGTGGTTCGGTGGTGAGTCCTGTGCTGCCTTCCCCGTTCTCCTCGTCTCTCCGCGTGCGGCGTCGTGGCTCGGTGGTGAGTCCTGTGCTGCCTTCCCCGTTCTTCGCGATCTCTCCTCGTGCGGTGTGGCCAGGGACATCCGGCCTGCGGCGCCGGGCCGGGTGGATGGGCGCGCAGGGGCGGTCGCGTCGTCCGGGCGCGGGCGAGTCGGCGTCGGTTCGAGCCGGCGCGCTCGGCCGGCTGGAGCGGGCGCAGCGGTCTCCCGCGCCCCTCTGCGTGCTGGTGTGATGTGCTGGCTCTTCCCTCGACCCTCGTGCTCGGCCGGCCCGCCCTCCGGGCCTCGGGCGGAGCGGTGACGCCGGGGCCCCTCCCCGGCCGTGCGGGCGGGGCGGCCGCCCCGCGCTGCGTCGGGCGGCGCCTAGCGGCGCAGTCCCAGCCGATTGAGGACCGCGTGGTAGCGGTCCACGTCGACGTTGCTCAGATAGCGAAGCTGGCGGCGGCGGCGGCCGACGAGCCTGAGCAGCCCGCGCCGGGTCGCGAAGTCGTGCTTGTGCTCGCGGAGGTGCTCCGTCAGGTGCCTGATACGGTCGGTCAGGAGCGCGATCTGGACCTCGGGCGACCCCGTGTCGCCCTTCTGGCGCGCGAAGCCGTCGACGATCTCCCGCCTGCTCTCGGCTGTCGGCATCGACCCTCCGCCGCCCGTCCGGCGGCTGTCCCGAACCCGCATCGTCTCTTACGGGAATGACGCCCGAGCGGGCGGACGCAGAAACCGTAGCACGGCGACCCGGGGGCAGCAACGCGGCGCCGAGCCCGCGACCCGTCCCCGGGCCGGCTACCGGCCCGCTCGCTCCGACTGGCCCGCGGCCGCCAGATCCTGCCCCCGCTCGGGGAGATCGCGGGCGCGCCCGAGCAGGGAGCTGAACGAGGGGTAGCCCCTGCGCTGCAGCCAGACCGCGGCGGCGAACGCCGGCGCGCAGACGAGCAGGCCCGCGAGCCCGTCGAAGAGGAAGTGGTTCCCCGTCACGACGACCGAGACCGACTGCAGGACGAAGACGAGCACGGCGCCGGCCCTGGCCCAGCGATTGCGCGTCGCCAGCCACACGGTCACGGCGAGCAGCGCCGCCCATCCCACGTGCAGCGAGGGCACCGCCGCGTAGGGGTTGACGAACGGCTGCGTCGACTGCGCCTGGTAGGAGAGGCTCGAGTAGACCTGCAGTGTGTCGACGAAGCCCCACTCGGGGAAGAACCGCGGCGGCGCGACGGGGAAGCTCCAGTAGACGATGAGCGCGAAGCCGCCCGAGATGAGGCAGGCGTCGCGCAGGAGCGTGTAGTGCGCGCGGCTGGTCGCGAAGAGCACGAGCCCCACGGCGATGATGAGCGGGAAGTCGAGCCAGAAGTAGACGAAGTTGAAGAAGAGGACGGCGGCCTCGCTCCCGAGCGTCCACTCCTGGAGGCCCGGCTCGATGAAGAGACCGAGCGCGGTCTGCCAGTCGACGATCATGCGCGCGTGCGCGAAGGCGTCGGCGGCCCGGTCGACCACCGCGCCCCGAACCAGGAAGTAGAGGAGGAAGGCGGCCGCGGCGAGGCCGATCTCCGAGAGGTCGGCCCAGGCGACGCCGGTGCTCCGTGTGGAGGTCACGCGGGCGAGATAGCGGGCGAGATGGTCGCGCATGGAGCGCGCATGATACCAGCGCCGCGCGTCGACCCGGAGCGCCCGGACGCCCTATGCTCGGACGCCCGCGCCGGCCCGGTCGTCCGGGCGGCGCCGGAACGGAGGAGATCGTGGAACTGACGGCTGCAAGCGGCTCGCTCCTCGACCAGCGGGCGGAGAGCTATGTCGTGACCCTCCCGGAGGGAGCCCGCCGGCTCTCCGGCGCCGCGGCCCAGGTCAATGCGCGCACGGGCGGCGTCATCGCCCGGATGCGCCGCGACGGCCTGCTGCGGGGAAAGCGCGGCGAGATCACGGTGCTCCCGGCGCTCGGGGAGATGCCGGGGAAACGCGTCGTCGTGCTGGGAACCGGGGCGGCGGGGTCGGAGAGCGCCGGCGCCCTGCGCTCGCTCGGCGGGACGCTCGTCCGCGCCCTGCGGGATCTCGACGCGGGGAGCGTCGCGCTGGCCGCTTCCCCGGCGCTCGCCGCTTCCGGCGACGATCTCGAGGAGGCGGCCGCGGCGCTCTCCGAGGGACTCGTCCTCGGGGGCTACCGCTTCGACCGGCACCGCACCCGCGAGGAGGACCGCCCGTCGGGCGCCGTGCGCTCTGTGAGCGTCGTGGTGGGCACGGCGCGGCAGGCGGCGGTGGCGGCCCGCGGGCTCGAGCGAGGCCGCATCCTCGCGGAGGCGACGAACGAGGCGCGCGACCTCGAGAACGAGCCCGCCAACCAGATGACGCCCACCGACGTCGCCCAGCACGCGATGGAACTCGCCGCCGCGGTCGGGCTGGAGTGCACCGTCCTGGAGCGCGCCGAGACCGAGCGACTCGGGATGGAGAGCTACCTCTCGGTGGCGGCGGGATCGGCGCAGCCGCCGAAGTTCATCGTGCTGCGCTACCGCGGTGCCGGGCGGGCCCGTCCGCTCGCGCTCGTGGGGAAGGGGATCACCTTCGACACCGGCGGCATCTCGCTGAAGCCGGGCCAGGGGATGGAGGCGATGAAGGCCGACATGTCGGGCGCCGCCACGGTGATCGCCTCGATGCGGGCGATCGGGCGCCTCCGGCCGCGGGCGAACGTGCTCGCGATCGCTCCCTGCACGGAGAACATGCCGGGGGGCTCGGCCACGAAGCCCGGCGACGTCGTCTACGCCATGGACGGGCAGTCCGTCGAGGTGATCAACACCGACGCGGAGGGGCGCCTCGTGCTCGCCGACGGCCTCGCCTACGCCCGGCGCGAGGGCGCCTCCGCCATCGTCGACGTGGCGACGCTCACCGGCGCGATGTCGATAGCGCTCGGCTCCGTGCGGGCGGGGGTCTTCGCCTCGAGCGACCGCCTCTACGCGGAGCTCGAGCGCGCGAGCGAGGCCGCGGGGGAGCGGATCTGGCGGCTCCCCCTCGACGACGAGTATGCCCGCGCGCTCCGCTCCGACGTCGCCGACCTCAAGAACGTCGGCGGACGTCCGGCCGGCGCCATCACCGCGGCGAAGTTCCTCGAGCGCTTCGCCGGCGACACGCCGTGGGCGCATATGGACATCGCCGGCGTCATGTCCGTCG
Organism: Dehalococcoidia bacterium; assembly: GCA_034420495.1. Classification (GTDB taxonomy): domain Bacteria; phylum Chloroflexota; class Dehalococcoidia; order UBA2979; family UBA2979; genus VYDC01. The sequence continues at coordinate 3,112 of DAOULG010000056.1, read as the reverse complement.
ACCGCGACCGCGGCGAGTGGGTGAAGGGGGCGAGCGGGATCCCGGTCCGCACGCTGGTGCGGCTGGCGCTCGGGCGGAGCCGGCCGTAGCGCCGCCCCGCGCGGCCCGCCGCGCGGATCAGAGAAGCGCAGACACCCGGTCGAGGATGCGGAGGGCGCAGTCATACTTCGCGAGCAGGGGGAGCTCCTCCACCTCTCCCCCCTCGTCGAGGATGAGGGCCCGGTTCGTCGGGGAGCCGAAGCCCGAGCCGGGTGCGGTGACGTCGTTCGCGACCACGAGCCGCGCCCCCTTGGCGCGGAGCTTGCGCAGCGCCTCGGCGCGCAGCTCCTCGCTCTCCAGCGCCAGCGTCTCCGCGGCGAAGGAGACCTTGACCCCGACGCCCTCGGCGGCCGCCACGATGTCGGTGTTCTCCGCGAGCTCGACCGCCGGCGGGCTCTCGCCCGAGTCGCCGCGCTTGATCTTCCCCGTGACGGCCTCGCGCGGGCGGTAGTCGGAGACCGCGGCGGCCATCAGCAGCGCGTCGGCGCCGTCGGCGTGCCGGCGCACCGCTTCCAGCATCTCCCCCGCGCTCTCGACGGGGACGGTGCGGACGCCGTAGGGAGGCTCGAGCTGCGCACCGACGGTCGAGACCAGGACGACGTCGGCGCCGCGGTCCCGGGCCGCCTCCGCGAGGGCGTGCCCCATGCGCCCGCTCGAGCGGTTGCTGAGAAAGCGGACGGCGTCGAGCGGCTCGCGCGTCCCCCCCGCGGTCACCACGATCCGCCGCCCGGCGAGGTCGCCCCCCTCTCGCCCGAGGCGTGCGCGCACGGCGCCGACGAGCGCACCCGGCTCCGCGAGCCGCCCCGCCCCTGAGCGGCCGGAGGCGAGACGCCCGCTCAGGGGCCCGACGATCTCCACGCCGCGCGCGAGGAGCGTCTCGGCGTTGGCGACGGTGGCCGGGTGCTCCCACATCTGCGCGTCCATCGCCGGCGCCACGAGCAGCGGTGCCCGCGTGGCGAGAGCGGTGAGCGAGACGAAGTCGTCGGCGAGTCCGTGGGCGAGCCGGGCGAGCGTGGTCGCCGTCGCCGGGGCGACCAGCATGAGATCGGCGCGTCGTGCGAGCTCGACGTGCGCCTCCCCGGGCTCGCCGTCCGGGGCGAACATGTCCACGTAGGGCTCGCGTCCCGTCAGCGAGCGGAAGGTGAGCGGCGCGATGAACTCGGTCGCCGACGGCGTCATCGCCACGTCGACGGAGGCGCCGTCCTGAACCAGTCGGCTCGCGACCTCGGCGGCCTTGTAGCTCGCTATCGAGCCGGTCACGCCGAGCGCGATGCGTCGCCCCGCGAGCGGACCGCCGCTGCCGGCGCTCACGGCGCCCGTCCCCTCTCGGCGGCGCCGACCTCCGGGCGGTTCGCCTCGTAGAGGAGCCGGAGTCCCTGGAGGTTCAGGTGCTCCTCGATCGCGTCGAAGCAGCCGGCCTCCTGCTGCACGATCGGGGCGTAGCCGCCCGTGGCTATCACCGTCGTCCCCTCACCCAGGTCGTCGCAGAGGCGCCGCACCATGCCGCGCACCATCTCGGCATACCCGAAGTAGAGACCGGCCTGCACCGAGTGGACGGTGTTGCGGCCGATCACCGAGGGGGGCCGCTCCAGGGAGACGCGCGAGAGCATCGCGGCGCGCGCGAAGAGCCCCTCCGACGCCGGTCCGATGCCGGGGGCGATCGCCCCGCCGAGGTAGTCCCCCTCCCGGGAGATCGCATCGAAGACGAGGGCGGTGCCGAAGTCGACGACGACCAGGGGCGGCTCGTAGCTGGCGAGGGCCGCGACCGCGTGCAGGATGCGGTCGGGCCCCACCTCGCGCGGGTTGTCGTAGCGGACGCGCACGCCCGTGCGCACGCCGGGGCCGACGACGAGCGCCTCCACGCCGAAGCTCCGGCGGGCCACCTCGGCGAAGACGCTCGTGAGCGGGGGCACCGTCGAGGAGAGGATCGCCGCATCCAGGCTCGTCGGCTCGATGCCGCGGCCCCGGAGCAGCCCGGAGAGCAGCATCGCGTACTCGTCGGGGAGGTTCTCCCGGTCGGAGGCGACGCGAAACGTCGCCTCCAGCCGCTCCCCGGCGTAGACCCCGATCGCGATGGAGGTGTTGCCGATATCGATCGCGAGCAGACGCGCGGAGGGCGGGGACGGACCGTCGGATGTTGCGTCTGGGGCCACGTCGACTCTCCGTGAGCGCCCGCTCCGGGTGCACTCCGGTCGCGGCCCGGCGGGGTTGCCGGGCGCGACTCCCAGTATACGGACGGAGGGGGCCCGGGGGCCCGCGTCGCCGGCCGCCAAGAAAAAGTGCCCCTTCTCCACATAACAGTATTGATCCGCCAAAACCCGGTTGCTACAGTCCCGCTACGTCGCTGGCTGACGGAGGGCCCGTCGCCCGGTGATGAGTCGTCCCGCTCGGCGGGACGCCCCGGGAGTGACGGCCTCGCGGCCGCGCTGCTGGGCCGACATCTGGGCCGGGGATGCGGACTCGGCGGGGCCGCGATCCCTCGACGGCAACCACCCCGAAAGTTGCCCACACCTGTCGACAGGTTGTGGAAATCCATCCTCGCAGACGCGGGGTCTGGGTGTGGTGTGCCCGTTTCCGACCGCCGGCGACGGGAGAATCGTGTACACCGACGCCGGCACCCTCTGGCGCGAGACCCTCTCGGTGCTCTCCCAGCACCTCTCGCGCCCGAACTACGAGACCTGGCTCGAGGGCACCGAGGGGCTGCGCTTCGAGGACTCGCGCCTCGTCGTCGGGACCCGCTCCGAGTTCGTCACGGAGTGGCTGAAGAAGCGCCTTCGCCCCCTGCTGCTGCGGACGATCGCCGACCTCGCCGAGCAGCCGCTCGACATCGCCTTCGAGCCGCTCCCCAGCGAGGAGCATCCGCCGCCGGAGGCGCTCCGGTCGGCACCCGCCGCCTCGGCGGAGAGCCCCGGGAACGCCGCGGGAGCGGATCCGCTCCCGCCGCCGTCGCGGCTGCGGGGGCGATACACCTTCGAGAAGTTCATCTCGGGGCCGGGGAACCGCCTCGCGGTCGCCGCCGCCGAGAGCGTCGCCCAGGATCCCGGCCATCTCTACAACCCGCTCTTCCTCTACG
>DAOULG010000055.1:0-8061 GCA_034420495.1 Dehalococcoidia bacterium | reverse complement strand
TCGGTATTGACCAGGATGCCGCCCTCGCCGCGGGCCGCCTCGGTGATCAGGATGCCGGTGCCGGGCAGGCCGGTCGGGTGGTACTGGACGAACTCCATGTCCTTGAGCGCGACGCCGGCGCGGTACGCCATCGCCATCCCGTCGCCGGTCTTGATGGCGGCGTTGGTGGTGAAGGGGAAGACGCGGCCGCCCCCGCCGCTGCAGAGGATCACCGCCTTCGCCTTGACGACGCGCATCACGCCGGTGCGCAGCTCGATGGCGGCGACGCCCTGGCAGCGCCCGTCCTCGACCAGGAGCCTGGTCGCGAACCACTCGTCGTAGCGCGTCACCTGCGTGTGCTTGAGCGAGGTCTGGAAGAGCGCATGCAGCATGTGGAAGCCGGTCTTGTCGGCGGCGTACCAGGTGCGGCGGATGCGCATCCCGCCGAAGGGTCGGACGGCGACGCTCCCGTCCTCCTCGCGGCTCCAGGGGCAGCCCCAGTGCTCGAGCTGGACCATCTCGTCCGGCGCCTCGCGCACGAAGGCCTCGACGGCGTCCTGATCGGCGAGCCAGTCGGCGCCGCTGATGGTGTCGTGGATGTGATCCTCGAGCGAGTCGTTCGCCTTGATGACGGCCGCTGCCCCGCCCTCGGCGGAGACCGTGTGGCTGCGCATCGGGTAGACCTTGGAGAGCATCGCGATGTCGAGATCGGGGTAGGCCTCGGCGGCGGCGATGACGGCCCGCAGACCCGCGCCCCCGCCGCCGACGATGAGCAGGTCGTGCTGTAGGTCGTCGGCCACCGGCGCCCCTCATCCCGAGCAACCGCGCGCCGCACGGGATCCCGGCGCGGCGGCCCCACTATTCCCGCGGCGGCGGTCATGGTCAAGCGCCGACCGGCCGCTACCGCCCGGGCGCCCCCGGGCCCCCGCGCGCCGCCATCACCGCGATCGCCGAGAGCGTCTTCGCATCCTCGATCTGCCCGGAGGAGGCGGCCTCGAGGAGAGCGGCCGGGGCGACGGCGCGGTGCCCGCGGATCTCCTCGTCGTCATCGGGCGGGAGGGGATCCCGGGTGAGGTCGCGCGCGAGGAAGAGGTGGATGAACTCGTCGCAGAAGCCCGGCGCCGTGAAGAAGCCGCCTATGGAGGTGATCTCGCCGGCGGCGAAGCCCGTCTCCTCGCGCAGCTCGCGCGCGGCGGTCGCCCGGGGCTCCTCGCCCGGCTCGCGCGTGCCGGCCGGCACCTCGAGCAGATCGCGCCCGGCGGGGAAGCGGTGCTGCCTGACCAGGATCCACCGCTCCTCGTCGTCGAGCGCGACGATCGCGACCGCCCCGGGGTGCCGGACGACGACGCGCTCCGCCTCGCGACCCCCCGAGAGCCGGATCCGCGATCGCTCGATGGCGATGGGCGGGGCCTCGAGCAGCCGCTCCGTGGCGAGCACCGCCGGGCGGTCCGGGTCGGCGCCGTCCCGGGGCGCCGGGCCGGAGCTCACGCGAGCGGGCCGGAGGCGTCCGGGGCCTCGTCCAGGTCGAGCACCAGCGCGATCTCCTCGCAGCCCGGGAACTTCGGGCAGCGGTAGCACTCGTTCCAGACCTTGCGCGGGAGCGACATCACGTCGGCCTGCTCCCAGCCGAGGCGCTCGAAGAAGCCGGGCCGGTAGGTGAGCGCGAAGATCCGCTGCAGCCCGAGCGAGCGCCCCTCGGCGACGCAGGCCTCCGCGAGCGCACGGCCGTACCCGGAGGCCTGGCTCTCCTCGTCGACGGCGAGCGACTTGAGCTCGGCGAGGTCGGACCAGGTGATGTGGAGCGCGGCGCAGCCGACGAGGCGGCCCTCCTCGCGGACGACGAAGAAGTCCCGGATGTTCTCGTAGGTCTCGCCGAGCGTGCGCGGGAGCATCTCCCCCCGGGCCGCCCACAGGTTGATGAGATCGCAGATCTCGCGCGCGTCGTGAACGGTGGCGCGCTCCACGCGCACCGCCCGCCGCGTCGTCGCGACCGCGCCGCCCTCGTCGTCGCGCGCCATCCATCAAGAATACGGCAAAGCCGCCGCGACATCCCCGGCGCGGGGCGCGGCCTAGGCGGGCCCGTTGCCGCCGGCCGCGCCGAGCGTGTGATCGGAGCGGAGCCAGCCCAGGCGCTCGGCGACGTTCGCGTAGAACTGCCCCTCGCCCCCGAGCCGAACGAAGCGGGCGCGGCGCGGCGAGCCGGTGACCTCGACGAGCTGCCCCGCCTCGACGGCGCGCTCGTGGATGCCGTCGACGACGATCATCCCCTCCCCGCGCGCGACCTCGAGCGATATCCGCGTCTCGCCGGGGAGGACGAGCGGGTTGTGCGAGGTGAGGTGGGGCGCGAGCGGCATCAGGATCAGCTCGCCGGAGGTCGGGGTGAGGACCGGGCCCCCGATGGAGAGCGTGTACCCGGTCGAGCCGGTCGCGGTCGCCACGATCACGGCGTCGGCGCGGTACTCGGCGATGAGCACGCCGTCGAGCCGGGCGCCGACGGAGATCGTGTGCCCGAGCGTGCGGCGCCCCAGCACCACGTCGTTGAGCGCGTAGAGCGGTCCGGCGCCGTCGACGGTGGCGGCCGCGAGCGCGCGCTCCTCGACGCGGTGCTCGCCGGCCAGGACGCGCGCGAGCGCCGGCGCGGCGTCCGGGGGCGTCGCCTCGGTCAGGAAGCCGAGGCGCCCCATCCGCACGCCGAAGATCGCGACCCCGGTGGTGGCGGACGCCTCGGAGGCGCGCAGCACGGTGCCGTCCCCCCCGACGCAGACCAGGAGCGAGGCGCCCCGGGCGCGCTCCGCCAGATCGGCGCCCGCCTGGGCCGCATCCCCGAGCGGCACCACGAGGGCCTCGCACGCGGCGCCGCGCAGCTGCTCGGAGAGCGACTCGGCCATCCGGCGCGCACCGGCGATCCCGGGGTGGTAGCAGACGACGACGCGGCGCGCGCTCACGGGAGGAGCGCCCCGGCGGCGGTCGCCGCGGACTCCGGGGAGAGGGCGCCTCGTGCGCGGGCCGGGGGTGGATCTCTCATCGGGGGAGCATATCGCGCGCTGAGCGCACGCACCGTCGCGGCGGGGCGGCCCGGAGAAGGCGGGCGGCGCCTACGCCGACTCCTGCCGGGGCTCCGGGAGCTCGGAGGGATCGCCGTTCAGCACCTGGCCCGAGGCGGTCACGAGCAGCGGCTGCCGCCGCTCCGCGACGGTGTCGCCGGTGACGATGCACTTCGCGATGTCGCTGCGCGACGGCGCCTCGAACATCACCTCGAGCAGCGTGTCCTCGACGACCGTGCGCAGCCCGCGGGCCCCGGTCTTCTGGTTGAGCGCCTCCTCCGCGATCGCGCGCAGCGCGTCGTCGGTGAAGCGCAGCTCCATCGAGTCCATCTCGAAGAGCCGCTCGAACTGGCGGATGATCGCGTTCTTGGGGCGCATCAGGATGTCGACCATCATCTCGACGGTCAGGGCGTCGAGCGTGGAGATGATCGGAAGGCGCCCCACGAACTCCGGGATCAGCCCGTACTGGAGCAGGTCGTCCGGCGTCGTCTCCCGGAGGATGCGGGCGCGCTCCTGCTCGGTCTGCGGATCGCCGGCGGTGAAGCCCAGCGAGCGGCGCCCCAGGCCGGTGCGCTTGCTGATGACCCCCTCCAGCCCCTCGAAGGCGCCCCCCACGATGAAGAGCACGTTGCTGGTGTCTATCTGGATGAAGTCCTGGTGCGGGTGCTTGCGGCCGCCCTGCGGCGGGACGGAGGCGACCGTCCCCTCGATGATCTTGAGCAGCGCCTGCTGCACCCCCTCCCCGGAGACGTCGCGGGTGATCGAGGGGTTGTCGGCCTTGCGGGCGATCTTGTCGATCTCGTCGATGTAGACGATGCCGCGCTCGGCGCGCGGGATGTCGAAGTCCGCCGCCTGTATGAGGTGCAGGAGGATGTTCTCCACGTCCTCGCCGACGTAGCCGGCCTCGGTGAGCGCGGTCGCATCCGCGATCGAGAACGGGACGTCGAGCACGCGCGCGAGCGTGCGCGCGAACTCGGTCTTGCCGGTGCCGGTCGGCCCTATGAGCAGGATGTTCGACTTCTCGAGCTCGACGTCGGCCTGCGGCGGCGCGTCGATGCGCTTGTAGTGGTTGTAGACGGCGACGGAGAGCACGCGCTTGGTGCGCTCTTGGCCGACGATGTAGTCGCCCAGCGCCCCCACCATCTCCTGCGGCGTGCGGAGCTTGCGGCCGCCGGCGGATCGCGTCTTGCGGCCGGCCGGGGCCTCCTCGCTGATGATCTCCTGGCAGAGGTCGACGCACTCGTCGCAGATGTAGACCGAGCCGGGCCCCGCGATCAGCCGCTTGACCTGGTCCTGGCTCTTCCCGCAGAACGAGCAGTGGTACTGGACGCGCTTGCCGCCCCCGCGCTTTCCGCCCGTGCGCGACGTCGAGCCGGCCATCAGGCGACCCCGCCCCCGACCTCCGCCGCCCGGCCCCGGGTCCCCGCGATCATCGGCTCACGACCCCCGCATCCCGGCCGGCGGTCCGACCGCCGCCCTCAGCTCCCGGCGCCCGGCGTCAGGATCTCGTCGATCATCCCATATTCGCGCGCCTGGTTGGCGTCCATGTAGAAATCCCGGTCGAAGTCGGTCTGGATCTTGTCGGCGGTCTGCCCGGTCTGCTCCACCAGGATGTTCCGGATGATCTCGTTGTTGCGCAGTATCTCCTTCGCGGCGATCTCCACGTCGCGCGCCTGTCCCTGCGCCCCTCCGAGCGCCTGGTGCATGTGCACGGTCGCGTGCGGAAGGGCGTAGCGCTTCCCGGAGCTCCCCGAGGAGAGCAGCACCGTCGCCATCGAGGCGGTGACGCCCACGGCGATCGTCGAGACGTCGGCGCGGATCAGCCGCATCGTGTCGTAGATGGCGAGGCCGGCGTAGATCTGGCCGCCGGGCGAGTTGACGTAGAGGTGGATGTCGCGCTCCGGGTCCTCGCGATCGAGGTAGAGGAGTTGGGCGATGATCGTGTTGGCGACGTGATCGTCGATCGGGGTCCCCAGGAAGACGATGCGCTCCTTGAGCAGCAGCGAGTAGATGTCGTACGCGCGCTCGCCGCGCGCACTGGTCTCCACGACCATCGGCACGATCGCCTGCGGACGGGCGGCGCCCGAGCGCTCGACGATCTCCCCTCGAGAGCGGATCTCCCTCACCTGGCCACCCCGTTCCGCGGCGGCGACCGCCGCCCTGCGCCGCATCGCCGCGAGGGCGATGCGCATGCCTGATTCCCGATCGCTAGCCCGGGCCGTCGCCTCCCGGCTCCGCCGCGTCGCCCGCGCCGTCTTCGGCCGCGGCCTCCCCGCCGCCCGCCTCCGTCTCCTCAGCCCCGCCCGCCGCGCGCGCGCGGCGCCGGCGGGCGCGCCTGCGGGGTCCGGCGCTCTCCGCGCCCTCCGGGGGAGGCCCCTCCGCGATCTCGACGAGCCGGTCCATCGCCCGCGTCGAGAGCAGCTGCTCCTCGATCCGGGCGCGGCTCTCCTCCGACTCGACGAGCTGGCGCCAGCGCTCAGCGTTCTCCGGCGTGAGGTCGGGGATGTCCTGCGCGACCAGGCCGGCGGTGCGCTCCACCTCGGCGTCGATCGCCGAGGGCTCCACGCTGAGGTCCTCGGCGCGGACGAACTCGGCGAGGACGAGCGAGCGCCGCACGCCCTGGTCGGCGCCGTCCCGGAGCGCGTCGCGCACCTCCTGCTCCGTCTGGCCCACGGCGGCGAGCCACTGCTCGAGCCCCTCGCGCGTGTGCGAGGCGTGGTTGGAGCGCTCGTCCACGCTGCGGTCGATCTGGCGCTCCACCAGGACCTCCGGGTAGTCGAGCTCCGCGAGCGAGACCAGGAGGTCGATGAGCTCCAGCCGGTACTCCTGGAGCGCCTCCTGCGCGAGGCGCTCGGTGATCCGCTCCAGCAGGCTCGCGCGCAGCGCCTCGACGTCGTCGTACGGCTCGTCGAGCGCGCGGGCGAAGTCGTCGTCGAGGTCGGGGAGGATCTCCTCCTTCACCTCGTGGATGTGCACGCTGCAGCTCGCCGTCCCGCCGGCGAGCTCCTCGACCGGGTGGTCCTCCGGGATCTCCACGGTGAACTCGTGCGGTCCGCCGCGCTCCAGGCCGATCAGCCGATCCAGGAAGCCCGGGAGCGGCCCGGCGTGCCCCTCGCGGAGGGGGAACTCGGCGTCCTGCTCGACATCGGCCTCCTCGCGGCCGGGGAGCAGGATGGAGACGTCGGCGCGCACCGTGTCGTTCCAGTCGGCGGCGCGATCGACCGGCTCGAGGGTGGCGAAGCGCCGTCGCAGCGCCTCGAGGGTCTCCTCGACCGCCGGCTCGGCGGGACGGGGCTCCGGCCGGGGCACGCGCAGCGAGGCGTAGTCGCGCAGATCCACCGAGGGGCTCACCGGGACGGTCGCCTTGACGACCAGGGGCTCGGCGGAGGTGAGTTCGATCTGCGGCTGGTCGATGGGGTCTATCGACTCCGACTCGAGCGCCTCCCGGTAGACGTCGGGGAGGAGCTCGTCGAGCGCCTCCTGGAAGACGGCGCCTCGGCCGACGGTCTGCTCCACGATCCCGCGCGGCGCCTTGCCGGGCCGGAAGCCGCGGATCTTCACCTTCTCGGAGATGCGCCGCGCGGCCGTCTCCATCGAGGCCTCGACGCGCTCGGGCTCGACCTCGATCGAGAGCGAGACTTGGCAGCGTGGGAGCCGCTCGGTCGTCACCGCCACGCGCTGCGTTCCCCCGTCCCTGGGCGCCCGGATAGGTCCACGCGCCAAACGCGGCCGCCCGGAGACGGCCGCGGTCCGCGCACTATCCGATCCGACCCGAGTATATCATCCGCCCGCCGCCGCCCCGGCCGCCCGGAGCCCCGGCCGGCGGTCGCCTAGTGGCCCCGCATCGCGTCGTTCAGGGCGTCTCCCAGCAGGTTGAAGGCGAACATCAGCGCCGTCACGACGGCCGCGGGCACCAGCAGCAGGTGCGGGTGCGCCTGGAACGTGCGGGCGCCGGAGCCCTCGAAGATCATCTGCCCGAAGGAGGCGGCCGGCGGCTGCACGCCGACGCCGAACCAGGTCAGCACGATCTCCGAGCCGGCTATCGCGCCGAGGCCGGCCGAGACCGAGAGGATGATCAGGAAGGCGATGTTGGGGAGCAGGTGCCGGCCGATCACGCGGCCGCTGGTGGCGCCGGTCGCCTGCGCCGCGAGTACGAAGTCGCGCTCGCGGAGCTGCAGCACCTGCGCGCGGATGACGCGCGCCATCCCCACCCAGGCGAAGAGGGAGAGCGCGACGGCGACGGTGAAGTAGGAGGCGCCGCCGGTCGTGGTGAGCTCGTTGGAGAGGAAGGTGTGGTCCTCGACCCAGCGGGCGAGCTCGTCGACGCGCGGCCGGGTCGTGGCGTTGATCAGGATCAGCATCGGGAGGCCGGGCACCGATCCGAAGATGTCGCCGACGCGCATGATCGCGCCGTCGACCCAGCCGCCCCGGTAGCCGGAGAGCAGGCCCAGGCCGACGCCGAGCACGACCGAGCCGGAGAGCACGACGGCGACCGTGAGGATGAGCGTGGTGCGCGCGGAGTAGAGCGTGCGGCTGAGCATGTCGCGGCCGAGCCGGTCGGTCCCGAGCCAGTAGTCGGAGCTCGGCCCCTCGAGCGTCCGCTCCAGGTTCTGCTCGGCGTAGGAGTAGGGCGCGAGCACCGGCGCGAGGACGCCGCAGCCGTAGACGATCGCGATCACGACCATCGAGATCACGGCGAGCCGCTTGGCGCGCAGCCGTCGCCAGAGCATCGTGCCGGGGCTGACCCCGACGAGGCCCGAGGCGTCGCCTCGCGGGGCGGCGGGCGTCTCGGCGACGGCGCTCGTCATGTGGCCGCGGAGGCTCCCAGACGGATGCGCGGGTCGATGAAGGTGTAGGAGATCTCGACGATCAGGTTCATCAGGACGAAGACGGAGGAGGTGATCACGGTCATCGCCAGGATGACGTCGTAGTCGCGCGAGACGACGGCCTCGAAGGTGAAGCGGCCGATGCCGGGGATGCCGAGCAGCACCTCCACGAAGAAGGCCCCCTCGATGATGCTGGTGAGCGCGAAGCCGAT
>DAOULG010000054.1:0-20114 GCA_034420495.1 Dehalococcoidia bacterium | reverse complement strand
TCCATGCCCAGGTCCGGCGCCTGCTGGCGGAGTCCGAGGACTGGGACGAGGAGGCGTGGGGCGTCCCCCTGAGCGCGGCGCACGTGGGCTTCGCGCTCACGGCCTTCTCCGCGCGCCTGATCACGCACATGCGGCGGCTCGGCGCCTCCTCCACCAGGGAGGAGCGCGCGAGCTTCATGCAGGTGTGGCGCTACAGCGGGCACCTGATGGGGATCCCGGAGTCGATCCTCTACCAGAGCGAGGCGGAGGCCCGCCGGCTCTTCCGCATCGGCCTCCTCTGCGAGCCCGTGCCGGGCATGGAGTCGACGGCGCTCGCGAACTCCCTCGTGAACTCCGCGCCCCTGGTGGCTGGCGTCACCGCCCCCGAGGAGCGCGGCGCGCTCGCGACGTACGTCTACCACGTCTCGCGCGCGCTGATCGGGAACGAGATGGCGAACCAGCTCCACTACCCGCCGAAGCCGAGGTTCGTCACCTCGCTCGGCGTGCTCGCCTGGTTCCGGTGGAAGCAGCGCTACGACTCGCTGCTGCAGAGGCTCTTCCCGCGGCAAGGCGGCGCGAGCGCCTTCACCACCCTCTTCGACATCTCGAACTACGACGAGGAGGGGATCGCCTACCGCCTGCCCACGCACGTCTACGCCGAGCGCTCGGATCAGTGGTGAGGCCGGCCGGCGGGCGCCGCGACCGCTCGCCCTCGCCGGGGGGCTAGGCGCCGATGTCCACCGCTCCGGCGCAGTCCCCGCGCTTCGAGGCGCACGAGAACCCCTCCCTGCCCGCCTCGCTCGGCTACGGGGCGCAGTTCAGCCTCATCGCCTCGGCCACGCTGCTCGTGACCCCGGTCGTCGTCGCCACCGCCTCCGGGAGCGGCGAGGCCTACCTGGTCTGGTCGGTCTTCGCCTCGCTGGTCGTGGTGGGGATCTCCACCATCGTGCAGGTGCGCCGGCTCGGCTTCGTCGGCTCGGGTTCGGTGCTCCCGATGTTCACCGCGGCGTTCGCGATCCCCTTCTGCATCACCGCCCTGGAGGAGGGGGGCCCGGCGACGCTGGCGCCCCTGGTCGTGGTCTCGGCGGCGGTCCAGCTCGTCGTCTCCCGCCGCCTCTTCCTGCTGAGGCGCGTCGTCACGCCCGTCGTCGGCGGCACCGTGGTGATGATCCTCTCGATCACGCTCGCCTCGGTCGTCTTCGCCATCCTCGACGACGCCACCGTGGTCGCGCCGGAGGAGGCCTCGCTCACGGCGCTCGTGACGATGGTCGTCGCCTCCGCCCTCATGCTCCGCGGCTCGCCGGTGCTGCGCTTCTGGGGGCCGCTCGTCGGGATCGTCGTGGGATGCGTCGCCGCCGGGGCGCTCGGCATCTTCGACACGGAGCGCATCGTGAGCTCGTCGTGGGTGGGGCTCCCGGGCGAGCACCCGCCGCTCGAGGTCGACCTGGGCCTCTCCTTCTGGACGCTGCTCCCCGCCTTCTTCTTCCTGGGGGTGATCATCGCCATCCAGGCGAACGGGGCGTCGATCGCGATGCAGCGCGTCGCCTGGCGGGACAACCGCGCCATCGACTTCCGCCAGGTCCAGGGCGCGGTGGCCGGCGCCGGCGCCAGCAACCTGCTCGCGGGCCTCGCCGGGACCGTCCCCAACGCCGTCAACCCCGGGATCGTCTCCTTCACGCAGATGACGGGCGTCGCGAGCCGGCGGCTCGGCTACACCATCGGCGCCATCCTGCTCGCGGTGGCGTTCCTGCCGAAGGTGTCGGCGCTGCTGAGCAGCATCCCGGGGCCGGTGATGGCGGGCTACCTCATCATGGTGACCGGCTCCCTCTTCGTCGACGGCGCGCAGACGATCCTCGGCAACGAGCAGAACCGCGAGAAGATCGCCGTCGCCGGCGTCTGCTTCTGGATCGCCGCCGCCTTCCAGTTCAAGCTCTTCACCCTCCCCGATCTCGGCCTCGTCTGGGGGGCGCTGCTCACGAGCGGCATCACGACCGGCGGGCTCGCGGCGATCGTGATGGTGCTCTACCTGGAGCTGACCAACCCGCGGCGGATGCGGTTCTCCTCCCGCCTGCACATCGACGCCCTCCCCGAGCTCAACGAGTTCATCGACACCTTCGCCCGCCGCCGGGGCTGGGACGGGGCGATGGAGGAGAGGCTGCGCGCGGTCGCGGAGGAGACGCTGCTCGTGCTCGCCCCCCTCGATCTCAGCGGCGAGGAGGAGCAGGGGGCGCCGGACGAGCGGCAGCTGGTGGTGCTCGCGTCGAGCGAGGGGCCGGTCGCCGACCTCGAGTTCATCGGCGGGGGCGACGAGGCGAACCTCGAGGATCAGATCCGCCAGCTCCAGCAGCACGACACGGAGGAGCCGGCCGAGCACGAGCTCTCGCTCGTGCTGCTGCGGAGCTACGCCTCCTCGGTCCGGCACCAGCAGTTCCACGACACGGACATCATCACCGTGCGGGTCGCCCCGCCCGGGGCGGGCTAGGCTGGGGCCCGGGCGCCGCGCCCGGGCCCGGAGGGGATCCGGATGTCCGTCATCGACGAGCTGCTCCGCCGCAACGAGCGCTACGCGGAGGGCTTCCGGGCCGCGGGCGCCCCGGGGGCCCCCCAGCTCGGCCTGGCCGTCGTCGCCTGCATGGATGCGCGCCTCGACACGCACCGGCTGCTCGGGATCCGGGAGGGCGACGCGCACGTGATCCGGAACGCCGGCGGCGTCATCACCGACGACGCGATCCGCTCGCTCACGATCTCGCAGCGGCTGCTGGGGACGCGCGCGATCCTGCTCATCCACCACACCGGCTGCGGCATGACGAGCTTCCGCGACGACGAGCTGAAGGATGCGATCGAGCGCGAGACGGGGGTACGCCCCCCCTTCGCGATGGAGGCGTTCACCGATCTCGAGGGCGACGTGCGCCAGTCCATAGCGCGCATCCGGTCGAGCCCCTTCCTGGTGAGCCGGGAGGAGGTTCGCGGCTTCGTCTACGACTGCGCCAGCGGGCGGCTCCGGGAGGTCGCGGCCGGCTGAGCGCGGGCGCGGGGCGGCGCCGGGGCGAGAGGCGGAGAGCGGGGGAGGCACGGAGTGCTCGAGCGCGGGCCCCTGCGCGCCTCCCTCGCCGCCTACCGGCCGCGCCTCAGCGGGTGGGAGGCGCCCGGCGCCGGGCGCGGCGCGGCGGTCCCCGGGGACGGCCGCTTCCTGCCGGCGGCGGTGCTGCTCCTGCTCGACGCGCGGGCGGGCGAGGAGCGCCTCATCTTCCAGCAGCGCAGCACCCGCGTGGAGGATCACAAGGGGCAGGTCAGCCTCCCCGGCGGCCGGCGCGACGAGGGCGACGCATCGCTGCGCGAGACGGCGCTCCGCGAGACGCACGAGGAGATCGGGGTGCCGCCGGGCGCCGTCGAGGTGCTCGGCCGGCTCGACGACATCACGACCGGCACCGGCTACGCCGTCTCCGCCTTCGTCGGGGCGCTCGACCCGGGCTGGCCCGGCCCCTTCCGTCCGCATCCCGCCGAGGTCGAGCGGTTGCTGGAGGTCCCGCTCGCCCACCTCCTCCATCCCCGCTCGCGCGTGCGCGCCTCGGTCGTCGTGCGCGGCAGGCCGCGCTCGGAGGAGGCCTTCCTCTTCGAGGGGACGCTGATCTGGGGGGCGACGGGACGCATCCTCCACAACTTCCTGGAGGTGCTCCCCCCGGGGGCCGGCCGCGCGCCGTGACGCTCCTGCTCGTGCGCCACGCGCAGTCGCGGGGCAACGCCGCCGGCACCATCCAGGGCTGGCGCGACGAGCCGCTCACCGCGCTCGGGCGCCGGCAGGCCTCCGCGCTGGCCCGGCGGCTTCCGGCGCGGCACCCCCCGGTCACCGCGCTCTACAGCAGCACGCTCGCGCGCGCCCGCGAGACCGCCGCGCCCCTCGCCCGGGCGCTCGGGGCGGAGCTCACCCTCGAGCCGGATCTCCGGGAGTACGGCTACGGCTCGGCCGAGGGGCTCCGCTGGGCCGAGGTCGAGCGGCGCTTCGGCGTCACGCTCGGGCAGTGGGGGAGGGGGGCCCTCCCCGGCGAGGAGGGCCCGGAGGCCTTCCGCCGCCGCGTGCTCGGCTGCGTCGAGCGGCTCGCCGGGCGGCACCAGGGCGACGACGCCGTCGCCGTCGCCGTCACGCACGGGGGGGTGATCGGCGCCGTCCTCGCGGGCCTGCTCGACGTTCAGGACGGCTCGTGGCCCAGGCTCCATCTCCCGAACTGCGCCGTCGTCGCCCTCGCCCGGGGGCCGGAGGGGGACGCGCTGCTCTCCCTGGGCGACGGGCGGCCGCTCGCCTCGCTCGTCGGGGCGGCCGGCGCGCGCGGGGGGGCCGGCGGGGTCTAGATCGGCGTCAGGTGCGCCACGGTGACGCCCTCGCCGCCCTCGGCGCGCTCCGCCGGCTCGTGCGAGCGGACGAGCGGGTGGCCGGCGAGCAGCTCCCGGACGGCGCGGCGGAGCGTGCCGGTCCCCTTGCCGTGGATGATGAGCACGCGGCTGCGGCCGGAGCGGGCGGCGCGATCCAGGTACTCCTCGATGGCGGGAACGGCCTCGTCGAGCGTGCGGCCGCGCACCTCGATCGACTCCCCGGGATCGGCGACGGGACCGCCCGGGAGCCGCACGCGCGCTCCCTCGTCCCGGCCGGGCGGCTCCGTGCGCACGACCTGGGCGAGCCGTGCGCGCGTCCGGAGGGCTCCCAGCGTCAGCTCGAACTCGCCGCGCCCGTCGGGCGCGGTCACCGCCTCGCCGGGCACCGCCATCCCCTCGAGCCAGATGCGCGCGCCCGGCTCCACGGAGAGGGCCGCAGCCGGCAGGCCCGGAGGCGGCGCGGGGGGCGGTCGCCGGACCGCGCGCGCCGCCTCCCGGGCGCGCTCCATGTCGGCCGCGGCCTGCTCGAGGCGCGCCGCCTCCACCTGGCGCCTGGTGCGCTGGAGCAGGCGCTCGGTGTCGCGCAGCTCCTCGTCGAGGCGGCGCGTCGCCTCGGCGCGGCGGCGCTCGCTCTCGGCCTCGAGCTGCTCGTGGCGCGCCCCCAGCTCGGCGCGCAGCCGCCCCGCCTCGGCGCGGTCGTCCTCCGCCTCCCCCGCGCGCGCCTCGGCGCGCTCGAGCTGCTCGCGGAGGTCGGCCAGCATGCGCGCGAGCTCCCGCTCGTCGCCGGAGAGCGCGCCGCGCGCCGCCTCCACGACGTCGGCGGGCATCCCCAGCCGCTCGCTGATCGCCAGCGCGTTGGATTCGCCGGGGATGCCCATCCGGAGCCGGTATGCCGGGGAGAGGGTCTCGACGTCGAACTCGACCGATGCGTTGAGCAGGTGCGGATGGCCGTGCGCGTGCGCCTTCAGCTCGCCGTGGTGCGTCGTCGCGATGAGCGTGACGCCGGCCGCGACCAGGCGCTCCACGATCGCCACCGCCAGCACGGCCCCCTCCTGGGGGTCGGTGCCGGCGCCGAGCTCGTCGAGCAGCGCGAGCGACCGGGGGCCGGCGCGCTCCATGACGTCGATGATCGCCGTCACGTGCGAGGAGAAGGTCGAGAGCGACTGCTCGATGGACTGCTCGTCGCCGATGTCGGCGAAGACGGCGTCGTAGACGGGGATGGTGGAGCCGGCCTCGGCCGGGACCGGGAGGCCGCAGAGCGCCATCAGCGTGATCAGCCCCGCGCTCTTGAGCGCCACCGTCTTGCCGCCCGTGTTGGGCCCCGTGATCAGGAGCCCGCGCTCCTCGCCGCCGACCCGGAGCGAGACCGGGACCACCTCGCCCCCCTCCCACACGAGCAGGGGGTGCCGCGCGCCGAGCAGGCGCAGCTCCCCCGGAGCCTCCGTGATCCAGGGCTGCTCGGGCCCCCGGTCGGCCGGCAGGCCGCAGTCGAGCTCCCGGCCGAGCGCCGCCGAGGCGACGGCGCAGTCGACGGCGGCGAGCCGCTCGACGCTCTCGGCGAGATCGGCCGAGGACTCGCCGACGACGGAGGAGAGCTCGCGCAGGATGCGCTCGACCTCGCGCCGCTCCTGCACCTGGAGCTCGCGCCAGCGGTTGCCGAGCTCGACGACGGCGAAGGGCTCGACGTAGACGGTGCGGCCCGACGACGAGGTGTCGTGCACGACGCCGGGGAGCGCCGAGCGCGCCTCGGAGCGCACGGGGACGACGTAGCGGCCCTCGCGCTGGGTGACGATGGCGTCGGAGAGGGCCGGGCGCAGCGTCGACGAGGAGACGATGGACTGCATGCGCGCGAGCAGCGCGTCGTGCGTCTCCTGGAGCTCGGCGCGGATCTGCGCGAGCTCGGCGCTCGCCCGGTCGAGCAGCTCGCCGCGCGCGTCGATGGCCCCGTCCAGGAGCCGGCCCAGGGCGTCGAGATCGGGCAGCGCCGCGCCCTCGGCGGCGAGCAGCGGCGCCCCGTCCCGCGCCCGCGCCAGCGAGCGCCGGACGCCGGCGGCGCAGCGGATGGTGTCGGCGACCTCGCGCAGGACCAGGGGGGAGAGCCGGAGGCCGCGGGCGGCGGCGTCCGAGGAGGCCCGCACGTCGCGGGCGCCGTCGAGCGCGGGCGAGACCGAGACCTCGTTGAGCCAGGCCGCCTCTGCCGCGAGGCGCTGCCGGAGCACCACGGCGGGGCGGTCGGAGACGGGGGCGAGCGCGAGCGCGCGCTCGCGGCCGGCGGGCGTGGCGGTGAGCCGGGCGAGCCGGTCGAGCACCGCCGGCAGCTCGAGCGTGCGGCAGCTCTTATCGTCCAGCGCGGCTCTCCCCCGGCGCGACGGCCCGCGCGACGGCCGCCGCCACCGCCTCGTCGTCGGCCGGATCGACCGTGCGCGGGTCGAGCAGCACGCGCCCGTCCTCGATGCGGGCGATCACCGGCGGATCGTGCGCGCGCAGCCGGCGCGCGAGCCCGTCGGCCCCGCCCCCGCCCGCCTCCGGAGGGGGGTCGAGCGCCAGGAGCGCGGTCGCGACCGACTCCTCCGGGAGCGAGCCCCCGCCGATCATCGAGCGCCCCGCCACCACCGTCGCCCCGCGCCCCGCGGCGCCGGCCCAGCCGCGGGCGCGCGCCTCGATCTCCTCGAGCGGGCGGGAGAGCAGGCGCCAGACGGGGACGGCCCGCTCCTCCTCGCCGCGCGCGTAGTGGCCGAGCGTGGCGGCGAGCGCGGCGAGCGAGAGCTTGTCGATGCGCAGCGCGCGCGCGAGCGGGTGGCGGCGGAGCGCGGCGATCTGCTCGGCGCGGCCGACCGCGATCCCGGCCTGCGGCCCCCCCAGGAGCTTGTCGCCGGAGAAGAGCACGACGTCGGCGCCCGAGGCGACGGAGCGCTGCACCGTCGGCTCGGGGGGGAGCCCGAACCGGCCGGTGTCGACGAGCGATCCCGAGCCGAGATCGTCGAGGAGCAGGAGCCCGCGCTCGCGGGCGAGCGCGGCGAGCTCGGGGAGCGCCGGCCGCTCCGTGAAGCCGGTCAGGCGGAAGTTGGAGGCGTGCACCCGCAGGATCGCCGCCGTCTCCGGGCCGATCGCTGAGGCGTAGTCGGAGACGTAGGTGCGGTTCGTGGTCCCGACCTCGACCAGGACGGCGCCCGACTGCGCCAGCACCTCGGGGATGCGGAAGCCGCCCCCGATCTCCACCAGCTCGCCGCGGGAGATGACGACCTCGCGCCCGGCGGCGAGCGCGGCGAGGGCGAGCAGGACGGCGGCGGCGTTGTTGTTCACGGCGAGGCCGTCCTCGGCGCCGGTCAGCCGCCCCAGCAGCCCCCCGAGGTGCGCGTCGCGCGCCCCGCGGCCGCCCGCCTCGAGGTCGAACTCGAGCGTCGAGTAGCCGCGCGCGACCGCGGCCGTCGCCTCGAGGCTCGCCCCGGAGAGGGGCGCCCGCCCCAGGTTGGTGTGCAGGACCACGCCGGTGGCGTTGATCACCGCCCGGAGCGTCGGCTCCAGCGAGGCGGCGTGCGCCACGACCGCGTCGGCGCAGTCGACCTCCGGCGCCCGCCCGGTCCTTGCGATGAGCGCGCGGTGCTCGTCGAGCACGGAGCGGGCGAGCCCGAGCGCCGCCTCGCGGCCGTGCCGCTCGGCGATCGGCCGCACCCGCTCGTCTGAGAGCAGCTGCTCCACGGAGGGGAGGTCGCGGTAGTGGTTGCGAGCCATCGCCGCGCATTGTAGGCGGCGCCGGGGGGCCCGCGCGCCCGCCGGCCCCCGGGGGGAGGGCCGTCCCCGCACCGGCCGCGGCGCCGGGAGATTGATCGTCCGGGGGGGCGACCGTACGATCCCGCAGCCCGACGGCGCGGGGGCCGTCCGCCCGGTGCCGCCGGTCCCCTCCCGCTCCCCGCTGAGGAGTCCCCCCGTGAACCTGCGCATCCCTGGTCCCACGCCGCTGCCGCGCGAGGTGGCGGAGGCGGGGGCCCGCGAGATGATCAACCACCGCGGGCCCGAGTTCGCCGAGCTCATCGCGCGCACCACCGAGGGCGTCCGCCGCGTCTACGGGACCGAGAACGAGGTGCTGACGCTCTCGGCCTCCGGGACCGGCGGGATGGAGGCGGCCGTCGCCAACCACGTCTCCCCCGGCGAGCGCGTGCTGGTGGTGACCATCGGCGTCTTCGGGAACCGCTTCGCCGAGATCGTGGAGGCCTACGGCGGCGTCCCGCAGCTCCTCGAGTACGAGCACGGCAGCGCCGCCGACCCCAACCAGGTCGACCAGATCCTCGCGGCGGAGCCGTCGATCCGCACCGTGCTGATCACGCACAACGAGACGTCGACCGGCACGACCAACGTCGTGCTGCCCCAGGTGGCCGAGTGCGTCTCGCACCACGACCGCCTGCTCATCGTCGACGCCATCTCCTCGCTCTCGTCGATCCCGGTCGACGTCGACGGCTGGGGGCTCGACGTCGTCGTCTCCGGGTCGCAGAAGGGGTGGATGATGGGGCCGGGCCTCGCCTTCGTCTCCGTCTCGGAGCGGGCCTGGGAGCGGCAGGAGCGCTCCACGGCGCCGCGCTTCTACCTCGATCTCCGGCGCGCGCGGCGGAGCCTCGCGGCGGGGCAGACGCCGTGGACGCCGGCGATCCCGCTGCTCTTCCAGCTCGACCGCGCCCTCGAGATGATGTTCGCCGAGGGGATCGACGCCATCTACGAGCGGCACCGCCGGCTCGCGCGGATGACCCGCGACGGGGCCCGCGCGCTCGGCCTGGAGCTGCTGGCGGCGGAGGGGCTGGAGTCGGACACGGTGACGGCGATCCGCGTCCCCGGCGGCGTGGCGGCATCGGAGCTGCTGCGCGTCGCGCGCGAGGAGTACGGGACGGTCTTCGCCGGGGGCCAGGGCCCGCTCGGCGGGAAGATCGTCCGCTTCGGCCACCTGGGCTACGTGACGGAGGAGGACGTGAGCTCCGGCCTCGACGCGCTGGCGGGGGCGCTGCGCGCGCTCGGATTCGCGGGCGCCGGCGCGACGGTCTAGGGCGCGGGCCCGTGGCGCGCATCCTGGTCCTGGACGGCATCGCCGACTCCGGCGTCGAGCTCCTGCGGCGCGGGCACGAGGTGGAGGTCCGCGGCGGCCTCTCCGAGCCGGAGCTGGCCGAGGCGCTCCCCGGCGTCGCCGCCCTCATCGTCCGCAGCCAGACGCGCGTCACCCGCGCCGCCCTCGCCGGAGCCGGCGACCTGCGGGTGATCGCGCGCGCCGGCGTCGGCGTCGACAACATCGACGTGGAGGCGGCGACCGAGCGCGGCATCACCGTCGTCAACGCGCCGCTCGCCAACACCGTCTCCGCGGCCGAGCACGCCTTCGGGCTGATGCTCGCCGTCGCGCGCAACATCCCGCAGGGCGACGCGAGCCTGCGCGGCGGAGCCTGGGAGCGCGGCCGGCTGCAGGGCGTCGAGCTCGCGGGCCGGACGCTCGGCATCATCGGCCTGGGACGCATCGGATCGGAGGTCGCGCGGCGCGCGCGCGCCTTCGAGATGGAGCTGCTCGGCCACGACCCCTTCGTCCCGGCGGAGCGCGCCCGCTCGCTCGGGGTCGAGCTGGTCGAGCTCCCGGAGCTCTTCGCGCGCTCGGACTTCATCACCCTGCACTCGGTGCTGCTCGAGGAGACGCGGGGGCTCGTGAACCAGGAGCTGCTCGGGCGGGCGAAGCCCGGCCTGCGCCTCATCAACGCCGCCCGCGGCCAGCTCGTCGACGAGGGGGCGCTGCTCGACGCCGTCTCCTCCGGCCGCATCGCCGGCGCCGGCATCGACGTCTTCTCCTCCGAGCCGGCCGTCGGCAACATCCTCACCACCGATCCGCGCATCGTCGTCACGCCGCACCTCGGCGCCTCCACCCTCGAGGCCCAGGAGCGGGCGGCCCTCACGGTGGTGGAGCAGGTGCTCGACGTCCTCGCCGGCGGCGCCGCGCGCTTCTCCGTCAACGCCCCGCTCGCCGACCCCGAGACGATGGCGGTGCTCGGCCCCTACCTGGACGCGGCGCGGCTCGCGGCCTCGGTGGCGGTGCAGCTCGCGCCGGGGGGGCTCCGGCGCGCCCGCGTCGAGTACCACGGCGAGGTGGGGAGCCTCGACGTCACGCCGCTGCGCGCATCGGTCATCGTCGGGCTCCTCTCGCACATCACCGAGGAGCGGGTGACGGCGGTCAACGCCCCGCAGCTCGCCCACGCGCGCGGCCTGGAGCTCGACGAGGAGCGCGCCTCGGCCGTCGAGCCCTACGCGAACCTCATCCGCGTGCACGTCTACGCCGAGGGCGGCGAGACCTCGGTCGCCGCGACCCACACCGGCGCCGGCGTCCGGATCGTCGGGATCGGCGACTACGAGGTGGAGCTCTCCCCGCGGCAGGCGCCCTACCTGCTCGCCATCGAGAACGTCGACCGGCCCGGGGTGGTCGGCCAGGTCGGCACCGAGCTCGGCGCGCTCGCCGTGAACATCACCTCGATGTCGGTCGCCTCCGGCCCCCGCGAGCACGCGCTGATGATGCTCGGCGTGACGCGCGCCCTCACCGCACCGGAGCTCGCGCGCGTCGCCTCGCTCGACAACGTCCACGCCGTGCGCCAGGTCGAGCTCTAGGCGCGCGCTACCCCGCGTCGAGCGCGTCGAGCACGAGGCCGGTGCCGAGCTTCGGGTAGAAGAAGGTCGACTTCTGGGGGAGCAGCTCCCCGGAGGCGGCGACCTCGAGCACCTGTCCGACCCCAACCGGGTTGACCAGGAAGGCGAGCCGGAAGCGGCCGCTCGCCACGCGCTCCCACGCCTCGTCGACCTCCTCGGTGAAGGCGACGCGCTCGCCCGCGGTGAGCGCGCGGCGGTCGATCCCGAGCAGCGGCCGGAGGATGGTCTCGGTGAGGGCGAGCACGTCGACGCGCCGCGAGGCGGTGGAGAGCCCGCGCGGCATCCGCTCCTCGACGGCGCGCCGCGACCGGGCCGTGAGCACGTGCAGGCGCTGGTCCTCGAGCCCGATCGCCCCGAAGGTGAGCGGCCCCCCCTCGGCGGCGCGCACGCGCCCCCAGAGGCGGTGGGCCGCCGTCCCGTCCCAGCCCTTCGGCGTCATGTCCTCCACCACGTAGAGCTCGGCGAGGCGTGCGAGCAGATCCTCCGGGAGGCGGGGAGCGCGGATCAGGCGGTGGATGGGGAGGATGACGAGGCCGGGATCGCCGGCCGGGACGAGCGCCGCGAGCACGAAGGAGGAGGCGTCGTCGTCGCGCCACGCGGCGCCGAGCGCCGCCCGCCTGCGGTCGCGGTGGGCCAGCGCCGTGGCGTAGCGGTGGTGACCGTCGGCGATGGTGACCGGCGAGGCGGCGAGGACGCGCTCCAGGTCGGCGCGCAGCCCCTCGTCCCTCAGCACCCAGAGCCGGTGCCGGTCCCCGACGGCGTCGGCGCCCTCGAAGTCGGGCGCGGAGGCGGCCGCCTCGGCGAGCGCCCGGGCGGCGCTCCCCCCCTCGTCGTCCTCGAAGATCCCGAAGATCGGCGAGACGTGCGTCCCGGTCGCCTCGAGCAGCGCCAGCCGCTCCGCGCGCGGTCCCGCCATCGTCGCCTCGTGCGGGAGCACCCGGTCGGCCCCCGCACCCTGACCCGGCTCCCGGAGACGGAGCCGGGCGAAGAGGCCGCGGCGGGTGGCGGTGGCGCCGCCGGCGCGGAAGCGCTGCTCGTAGACGTAGTAGGAGGGGCTCGCGTCCCGCCTGAGCACGCCCTCCTCGCGCCACCGGCGGAGCGTCAGCGCCGCCTCGCGGTAGCGGTCCCCCGGCGTCCCGGGCGCGCTCTCCACGCGCGCCACGTTGTGGGGCGAGCGCTCGAGCAGCGTCGTGAGCTCGGCCTCGTCGACGACGTCGTAGGGGGGCGCGATCACGGCGTCCGCGTCGACGCGGCCCGGGTCGTAGCGGAGGGCGCGGAAGGGTCGGATCTCGACGACGTCGGCCCTCCCTGCCCCGGCTGCCGCCGCCCCCCCGGCGCGTTGCGCGCGCCGGGGGGCGCGACCTAGACTCGCGGCTCGCGTCCCGGACCCGGCTCGCGCCGCGAGTGGGCACGCCCGCAGGAAGGTACCCGCTCGCCCCATGCAGCGCTACTGCGTCTTCTGCGAGATCGTCGCGCGCCGCGAGCCCGCCGAGATCCTCTACGAGAGCGAGTCGGTGATCGTGATCCGCAACCGCCTGCGCTGGGTGCCGGTGATGCTGCTCTCGATGCCGAAGGAGCACCGCACGCAGCAGGAGCTCTGGGGGGATATGGGCGAGGTCGGCGAGGCGGCGGTGCGCATGGGCGCCGAGCACTGCCCCCGGGGGTTCCGCCTCCTCTCCAACTTCGGGTTCGACGCGATGCAGTCGCAGGAGCACGCCCACGTCCACGTCATCGGGGGGGTCTTCCTGGGCGAGTACGCCTGAGGCGCCGCCGGCCGGCTCAGGAGACGGCGCCGAGCCCCCCCAGGGATGCGCGCTGCGCCTCGAGGAGCTCCCGGATGCCCGCCGCCGCGACCTCGAGGACGCGCGCGAAGGCCTCCTCCGTGAAGGCCTCTCCCTCGGCCGTCCCCTGCACCTCGACGAAGCGCCCCGTCCCGAGCATGACGACGTTCACGTCGGCGCCGGCCGTCGAGTCCTCCTCGTAGTCGAGGTCGAGCAGGATGCGCCCGCGGCGCAGCCCCACCGAGACCGCCCCCACCTGCGTCAGGAGCGGCGAGGCGGCGAGGGCGCGCTGGGCGCGCAGGTGCTCCACGGCGAGCCGCAGGGCGATCCACCCCCCGGTGATGGAGGCGGTGCGGGTCCCGCCGTCGGCCTGGAGCACGTCGCAGTCGATGCGGATCGTCCGCTCGCCCAGGCGGTCGAGGTCGACGGCGGCGCGCAGCGAGCGGCCGATGAGCCGCTGGATCTCCTGCGTGCGGCCGCTCTGGCGCCCCATCGCCGCCTCGCGGCCTCCGCGCGTGTGGGTGGCGCGGGGCAGCATCCCGTACTCGGCGGTGAGCCACCCCGCCCCCGTCCCGCGCAGGAAGGCCGGCACGCCCGGCTCGACGGAGGCGGAGCAGAGGACGCGCGTGTCGCCGACCGAGATCAGGGCGGAGCCCTCGGCGTGGCGCAGGTAGCCGGGCTCGATGACCACGGGGCGGAGCTCGCGCTCGCCCCGCCCGCCGGCGCGCTCCTCCCTCGCGCTCGGAGCCACCTGAGCCCCCTTCCCCGGCCTCCCCGGGCGGCCACCGTAGCACGCGCGCCCGGGGGCCTCCCGGCGCCCGGGCGCACGCTCCCGCGGGAGCGGGGGCGGCTCTCGCGGTACACTGCTCCGCTCGGCGGGGAGGCGCCATGCGCGGCCGCGATCTGATCTCGATACTCGATCTCACGCCCGACGATCTCGAGCGGCTGCTCGAGGTCGCCCTCGGGATGAAGCGCGACGGCCCCGGGCGCCTGCTCGAGGGGCAGACGCTGGCGCTGCTCTTCGAGAAGCCCTCCCTGCGCACCCGCGTCTCCTTCGAGCAGGCGATGCGGCGGCTCGGCGGCTCGGCGCTCTACCTCTCCGCCCCGGAGGTGCAGATGGGCGAGCGCGAGCCGGCGCGCGACGTCGCGCGCGTGATCGCCCGCATGACGCAGGCGATCGCCGCCCGCACCTTCGCGCACGAGACGGTGGAGGAGATCGCCCGCTACGCCGACGTCCCGGTCATCAACGCGCTCACCGAGCGGGAGCACCCCTGCCAGGCGATCGCCGACCTGCTGACGCTCAGGGAGCGGCTCGGGGCGCTCGGCGGCCTCCGGCTCGCCTACGTCGGCGAGGGGAACAACGTCGCCCGCTCCCTCGCCTATGCCTCGGTGCTCTCCGGCATCGACTTCGTCTGCGCCTCCCCGGAGGGCTACGGCCTCCCGGGGGAGGTGCTGGAGCTCTGCCGCGCCCTCCCCGGGGGCGGCAGCGCCGAGCAGACCGCCGACCCCCTGCGCGCCGTCTCCGGCGCCGCGGCCGTCTACACCGACGTCTGGGCCTCGATGGGGTTCGAGCACGAGATGCCGCGCCGGGCCGAGTCCTTCCGGCCCTACCAGCTCGGCGCAGAGCTGCTCGGTCACGCCCCCCCGGAGGCGCTCGTGATGCACGATCTCCCCGCCCACCGCGGCGAGGAGATCACCGACGCCGCGATCGAGTCGGAGCGCTCCGTCGTCTTCGATCAGGCGGAGAACCGGATGCATGCCCAGCAGGCCGTGCTCGCGTCGCTGCTTCAGGGGGGCTAGCCTTAACCGGCGGGCGCGCGCCCCCGGCCGGCGCGGCCGCGGGTGCGTGCGGCGCCGCCCCCCGCGCGCGACCGCCCTGCGCCCCGAGCACCGGCGCCGACGGAGGCGATGAGGGTGGGCGACGAGATCCGCGACGTGTTCGGCCGCATCGACGCCGCGGCGCTCGTCGACATGGCGATCCTCTTCGGCGCCATCTACTGGGCGCTGCTCCTGATCCGCGGGACGACGGCGATGACGGTCCTCCGCGGCGTCGGCGTGCTCCTCATCGGGGCGATCGCGCTCTCGCGCCTCTTCGACCTGGTGGTGATCAACTGGATCCTCTCGAACGCGGTGACGGGGCTCCTGATCGCGATGGTCGTGGTCTTCCAGCCCGAGATCCGGCGCGCGCTGGAGCAGCTCGGCCGGACGGGGCTCCGCTCGCCGCTGCGCGCGCACCAGCGGCGCGACGTCCTCGACGTGGTGGTCAGGGGTACCGGCCAGCTCGCCCGGCAGCGCCGCGGCGCGCTGCTGGTGCTCGAGCGGGAGACGGGGCTGCAGGACGTGATCGAGACCGGCATCTCCGTCGACGCGACCCTCTCCGTGGAGATGCTCCTCTCCGTCTTCCTCTCCAGCTCCCCGCTGCACGACGGCGCGGCGGTGCTGCAGGGCGATCGCATCGTCGCCGCCGGCTGCACGCTCCCGCTCTCGGAGGTGGCGCTCCCCCCGGAGTACGGGCTCCGCCACCGCGCCGCCGTCGGGCTCACCGAGCGCACCGACGCCGCCGTCGTGGTCGTCTCGGAGGAGCGCGGCGTGATGACGCTCTCGGTCGGAGGCCGCATCACCACGCCGCTCGACGAGGGCCGCCTCTCCCGGCGGCTGCGCGGCCTCTTCGGGGTCCCCGGCGACGAGGATCTGGAGCCGGCCGCGCGGGGCGCCGCCGGCGGCTCCGGGGGCGGGGGCTCCTAGCGTGTACCGCCGGGGGACGGGCTCAGGCTCGGGGAGCGGGTGGCTGGCGACGGGGCGCGACCTCTGGAGGCGCGGCCGCGCCGCCGTCTGGAGCTCGCCCGGCCTGGCGGCGCTCTCCGCCCTGCTCTCCGTCGCGCTCTGGGTCAGCGTCACGGAGGAGCGGAACCCGACGCTGATAGAGACCTTCCCCGTCCCGATCGGGGTCGAGGCCGTCAACGTCGGCCCGGGCATCGCCGTCGCCAACGCCATCGAGTCGGTCGAGGTGCGCATCGCGGCGCCCGAGGATCGCTGGGACCAGCTCACCTCGGAGAACTTCCGGGCGGTCGCCGATCTCAACGGGCTCGGCGCGCGCGAGCAGCAGGTCCCGGTGCAGGTCGAGGTCACCGGCGTGCGCAGCGTGCGGGTCGTCGAGGTGATCCCGCCGACGGTGCTCGTCAACCTCGAGGACTTCGTGAGCAAGGAGGTGGCGGTCGTCGCCCGCGCCGTCGGCTCGCTCCCGCTCGGCTACGAGCTGGCCAGCACCACGCCGGAGGCGGCCACGGTCGAGGTCTCGGGCCCGCAGTCCCTGGTCGAGCTCGTCGTCGAGGTCATCGGCGACGTCAACGTCACCGGCCTCACCGTCAGCCTCCCGCAGTCGGTCGACCTCACGCCGCAGGGCGCGGGGGGCGGGGAGGTGCGCGGCGTGCGCGTCAACCCCCCCGCGACGCGCATCCAGGTGGAGGTGCTCCAGACGACCCTGACGCGGCACGTGCCGCTGATCCCGACCGTGCTCGGGCAGCCGGCCGGCGGCTACCGCGTGGTCGGCGTCGCCGCGATCCCCTCCACGCTGGAGGTGCGCGGCACCATCGAGCAGCTGCAGGCGATCGACGCGCTGGAGCTGCCGCCCATCGACATCGCCGCCGCCCGCTCGTCGGTCCGCCGCTCCGTGATCCCCGATCTCCCCCCCGGCCTCACGGCGCCGGGGGAGCAGCCGGTCTCCGTGCTCGTCGCCGTCGCGACCGTCGACGGGACCCTCCGGCTCCGCCTCGCCCCCGAGCTCGAGGGGGTCGCCGAGGGCTACACGGCGGAGCTCGACCAGGTGGGCGTCGACGTGCTGCTGCGCGCTCCCCAGCCCGCGCTGAACGGCCTCTCGGTCGAGGACGTCCGCGTCGTCGCCGACCTCTCGGGCGTGGAGACGGCGCCGGATCCGGCCGCCGGGCCGGGCGCGGAGCCGGGCGCCGGATCGCCGGGGCCGGAGCCGACGCCGGCCCCGACGACGACGCCGGCGCCGGCCCCGCCGGCCGGCGAGGCGGCCCCGGAGCAGGAGCGGCCGGAGGTCGCCTTCGAGGTCACGCCGCGCGCCGAGGCCCCCGCCGGGATCACCGTCATCTCGGTGCGACCCGATGTGCTCTCCGGTAGGCTGATTCCCGATGAATGAGGCGCTCCCCCTGGTCGCGATCGTCGGGCGTCCGAACGTCGGCAAGTCGGCGCTCTTCAACCGGCTGACGCGCAGCCGCGGGGCGCTGGTCGAGGATCTCCCGGGCACCACGCGCGATCGCCTCTACGGGCGCCTGGAGTGGCGCGGCCGGCGCTTCGGCGTCGTCGACACCGGCGGGCTCGGCGACGCCGACGAGGATCCGTTCGCGCCGCTGCTGCGCGAGGGGATCGAGACCGCGCTCGGGGAGGCGAGCGCCGCCGTGCTCGTCGTGGACGGGGCGGCGCCGCTCACCTCGGCCGACAGCGAGGCCGCCGATCTCATCCGCCGGTCGGGGCTGCCGGTGCTGGTGGTCGCGAACAAGGCCGACCGCTCCTCCTCCGCCCGGAACGCCCCCGAGGCGCACGCGCTCGGGCTGGGGGAGCCCATCGCCCTCTCCGCCTACCACGGGACCGGCGTCGGCGAGCTCCTCGACGCCCTCATCGAACTGCTGCCGGCGGCGGCGGATGCGGAGGCGCCCGCGGAGCCGGAGCGCCCCATCCGCGTCGCCGTCGTCGGGCGCCCGAACGTCGGCAAGTCGTCGCTCGTGAACGCGATCCTCGGCGAGAGGCGCGTCATCGTCTCCGACCTCTCCGGGACCACGCGCGACAGCGTCGACACGCCGCTGACCTTCGAGTCGCGGCCGCTGGTGCTCGTCGACACGGCGGGGATCCGCCGGCGCGGCCGCGTCGGGCGGGGCGTGGAGCGCCACTCCGTGCAGCGGGCGCGGCGCGCCATCGACTCCGCCGACGTCGTCGTGCTCCTGCTCGATCAGGCGGAGCCCCTGACGCAGCAGGACGCGCACATCGCCGGCTACGCGCAGGAGCGCGCGACCGGGCTCGTGCTCGCCGTCTCGAAGTGGGATCTCGTGCCGGAGGCCATAGACCCGCGCGACGTCGGTGCCGCCGTCGACCGGCGCTACCACTTCGTGCCGTGGGCGCCGGTCCTCGTCACCTCCGCGGAGACGGGCGAGGGGATCCGCGACCTGCTGGAGCTCGTCGTGCACATCGCCGAGGTCCGCCGCCGCCGCGTGCAGACCTCGGAGCTCAACATGGCGCTGCACCGCGCCGTCGCGCGGCACGCCCCTCCCGGCGGGGGTGCGAAGCGGCTGCGGCTCCTCTACGCGACGCAGGCCGAGATCGCCCCGCCGACCTTCGTGCTCTTCGTGAACGACGTCTCGCTGGTGCACTTCTCCTACCGCCGCTACCTGGAGAACCGCATCCGCGACGCCTTCGACTTCGCCGGCACCGGCATCCGGATGCTCTTCCGGGCGCGTCCCAACCTCTCCCGGGAGGAGCGCACCGCGGGCGGGCGGGGCGCGCGGCGCGAGCGCGTGGGGGCGGAGCAGTGAGCGTCCTCGCGACGGTCGCCGCCGCCGCCCTCGCCGGCTACCTCTGCGGCTCCATCCCGAGCGGCGTGCTCGTCGGGCGGGTCGTGACGGGCCGCGACGTGCGCGAGTCCGGCTCCGGGAAGAGCGGCTTCACGAACACGCTCCGCTCCGCGGGCGTCGTGGCGGCGCTGGTGGTGCTCGCGGCCGACACCGCCAAGGGCGCGCTCCCGGTCGTGCTGGGGCGCGTCGTCTTCGACGATCCGTGGGCCGCCGCGGTGGGGGGCCTGCTCGCCGTGGCCGGACATAACTGGCCGCTCTTCGCCGGCTTCCGCGGGGGGCGCGGCGTGGCGACGAGCCTCGGCGCCTTCGCGGCGATCGCGCCGGGGCCGGCGCTGGCGGTGTTCGCGCTCGGGGTGGTCGTGCTGGCGGCGACCCGCTACGTCTCGGTGACGTCGATGGCGGCGACGGCGGCGGGCTTCGCCGCGATCGTCGTGCTCGTGCTCACCGGGCGGCTTCAGGAGCCCTACCTGCTCTTCGCCGTCGGCGCGGCGGCGACGGTCGAGCTCTCCCATCTCGGGAACCTGAGGCGGCTCCTCGCCGGCACCGAGCCGAAGCTCGGCCACGGCGACGAGCCCCGGGACGGCGTGCGGCCGTGAGCGCGGGCGCGCCCGGGGGCGTCGGCCGGGCGGTCGTCGCGGGGACGACCGCCTGGGGGACGACGCTCGCGCTCCTGCTCGCCCGCAACGGCGTCCCGACCACGCTCCTCGCCCGCACCGCCGGGGAGGCCTCCCGCCTGACGCGGGCCGGCGAGAACCCCGACCGGCTCCCGGGC
This sequence comes from Dehalococcoidia bacterium, assembly GCA_034420495.1. Classification (GTDB taxonomy): domain Bacteria; phylum Chloroflexota; class Dehalococcoidia; order UBA2979; family UBA2979; genus VYDC01. The sequence continues at coordinate 966 of DAOULG010000054.1, read as the reverse complement.
TCGCCCTTCCCGGAGGGCCTCGCCGTCGCCTTCGGCGAGGCGAGCCTCCCAGACGCCGACCTCCTCTGCCTCGCCGTCCCGTCGCGCACGATGCCGGAGAACCTGCGTCGCCTCGCGCCCGCCGTCGCCCCCGGCGCGGTCGTGCTCTCGGCGACGAAGGGCATCGAGCCGGGGAGCGGGCGGCGCATGTGCGAGCTCATCGGGGAGGCGCTCCCCGGGCGTCCGGTCGCCGCGCTCTCCGGTCCCAACCTCTCCTACGAGGTGGCGGCGGGCCTCCCGGGCACGACGGTGATCGCGAGCGAGAGCGGCGGGGTGGCGACCTCGCTCGCGCGCGCCTTCCACTCGACGCGCTTCCGCGTCTACCGCTCGCGCGACGTCGCCGGCGTCGAGCTCGGCGGCGCGCTCAAGAACGTGATCGCGATCGCGGCCGGCATCGTGGACGCGCTGGGCTACGGCGACAACGCGAAGGCCTCGATCCTGACGCGGGGTCTCGCGGAGATGACGCGGCTCGGCGTCGCCGCCGGCGCCGAGCCGTCGACCTTCTACGGCCTCGCCGGCGCCGGCGACCTGGTGGCGACCTCCTACGCCCCCCGCTCGCGCAACCGGCGCCTCGGCGAGCTGCTCGGCCGCGGGGTCGCGCTCGAGGAGGCGCTCGCCCGGCTCGCCGAGACGGCCGAGGGGGTGGTGACGACGCCGGCGGCGCTCGTGCTGGCCCGCCGGCACGGGGTGGAGATGCCCATAGCCGAGGGTCTCGCCGGGATCCTCGCCGGCACCTCCTCGCCCGCCGAGGTCGTGCAGTCGCTGATGGAGCGGGAGGCGGGCGCGGAGCTCCCGGAGGGGCTCGCCTCCCGGGTCGCGTCGGGCGGCGCGCGGTGACGGGCCCCGCCGGAGGGGGCGGCTGGGACGAGCCGCCCGGGCCGGTGCCGCCCCCGGGCGAGTTCGGCGAGCCGGCAGCCGACGGGGCGG
>DAOULG010000053.1:0-4766 GCA_034420495.1 Dehalococcoidia bacterium | reverse complement strand
CTGCACGCGCTCTTCCAGACCTCGCTCAAGCACACGCAGGTGACGCGCTACGACGAGTGGTTCGCCACCCGGCTCCTGGTCGAGGACGGGCGCTGCCAGGGCGTCGCCGCCATCGAGCTGCGCACCGGCGTGATGCGCGTCGTCAAGGCGAAGGCGGTGATCCTCTGCACCGGCGGGGGCGGCCGCGTCTTCCCCTTCACCACCAACGCCGCCATCAAGACCGGCGACGGGATGGCGATGGCGTACCGCGCCGGCGTAGCGCTCAAGGACATGGAGTTCGTCCAGTACCACCCCACCGGCCTCCCCGGCACCGGCATCCTCATCACCGAGGCGGCGCGGGGCGAGGGCGGCATCCTGCTCAACACCGAGGGCCGGCGCTACCTCGAGGACTACAACCTCGGCGAGCCGCTCGAGGTGAGCGACCCGCGCCATCCGCAGCTCCGCACGATGGAGCTGGGCCCGCGCGACAAGCTCTCGCAGGCCTTCATGAAGGAGCAGGAGGCCGGCCGCGTCTTCGAGGGCGAGTACGGGACCTACACCCACCTCGACGTGCGCCACCTGGGCGAGCGGCTCATCAACGAGCGCATCCCCTTCGTGCGCGAGCTGGCGAAGGACTACGCGGGGATCGACCCGGTGCACGCGCCGATCCCGGTCCGCCCGGTCGTGCACTACATGATGGGCGGCATCGACACCGACATCGAGGGCGCCACGAGCCTCCCCGGCCTCTACGCCGCCGGCGAGTGCGCCTGCGTCAGCATCAACGGGGCGAACCGCCTCGGCTCCAACTCCCTGACCGAGCTGCTCGTCTTCGGCCGCCGCGCCGGGCACGCCGCCGCCGTGTGGGCGAGGGAGCACCCCGACTTCGACGGCGCCTCCCTTGAGGCGCAGGGCGCGGAGGAGCAGGAGCGCATCGCCTCGAGCTATCTCCGGCCGCGCGAGGGCGGCGAGCGCATCGCCGCCGTCCGGCGCGAGCTCAACGCGGCGATGGAGGAGGGCGCCGGCGTCTACCGCGACGGCTCCCGCCTCAAGGCGGCGACGGAGACGATCGCCGAGCTCCGGGAGCGCGCGGCCCACCTCGCGCTCGACGACCACAGCCACAGCTTCAACACCGAGCTCACGGCGGCGCTCGAGCTCGAGTCGCTGCTCGACGTCGGGGAGGCGGTCGCCCACTCGGCGCTCGCGCGCACGGAGTCGCGCGGCTCGCACCAGCGCACCGACCACCCGGAGCGCGACGACGAGCAGTTCCTGAAGCACTCGCTCGCCTACCAAGGCGACGGCGCGCCGCGGATCGAGTACTCCGACGTGACGATCACCCGCTGGCCGCCGGCCGAGCGGACCTACGGGAGCTAGGGACGGGAGGCGCCGTGACCACAGGAGCGACCGCCGCTGGCACCGTGACCCTGGAGGTCTTCCGCTACCACCCGGAGAGCGACGAGCAGCCGTCGTTCCAGAGCTACGAGGTGCCGTACCGCGAGGAGTGGGTCGTCCTCGACGCCCTCAACTGGCTCAAGGACGAGGTCGACGGGACGCTCAGCTACCGCTGGTCCTGCCGGATGGGGGTCTGCGGCAGCTGCGGCATGATGGTCAACGGCCGCCCGCGGCTCACCTGCAACGCCTTCCTGCGCGAGTTCCTCCCGGGGCCGATCCGGGTCGAGCCGCTCCGCGGCTTCCCCGTCGAGCGCGACATGGTGACGGTCCTCGACGACTTCATGGGGAAGCTCACCGAGGTGAAGCCCTGGATCATCCGCGAGCAGGAGCAGCCCATCGAGGAGGGCGAGTACCGCCAGACGCCGTCCGAGCTCGCCGACTTCAAGCAGTTCAGCATGTGCATCAACTGCATGCTCTGCTACGCCGCCTGCCCGGTCTACGAGCACGAGGACGACTTCATCGGCCCGGCGGCGCTCGCCCTGGCGCAGCGCTACAACCTCGACTCGCGCGATCAGGGCAACGCGCAGCGCCAGCAGCTGATCTGGTCGGACGAGGGGATCTGGGACTGCACCTTCGTCGGCGAGTGCAGCAGCGTCTGCCCGAAGAACGTCGACCCGGCCGGCGCGATCCAGCAGGCGAAGGTGGAGGCGACGAACAGCTTCTTCCTCTCCTTCCTCCCGTTCACGCCCCCGGGGATGGGGCGCTGACGATGCCGGGACCGCTGCCGCGCCAGAAGTCGGACGCCTGGTGGAACCGGGACTGGCCGTACCGCATCTTCCTCCTGCGCGAGCTCTCCGCCGTCGCCGTCGCCGCCTACGTCGTCGTGCTGCTGCTGCTCTACGGCGCGATGGCCTCGGGCGACGAGGATCGCTACCTCGACGTGCTCGGTCACCCCGCGATGGTGGCGCTGCACGTCGTGGTGCTCGCCTTCGCGGTGCTGCACACGGCGACATGGTTCCGGGCGCTGCCGAAGGGGCTCCCGCTCAAGATCGGCGGTCGGCGCGTGCCGGCCGGGATGCTGATCCTCGCCAGCTACGCGGCGTGGGCGGCCGTCTCGGCGGTCGTGCTGGCCGTGGTCCTGGTCGGGTCGTAGGGGAAGAGGCGCCGTGCGACGCTCGAACGAGCCGTTCTTCTGGGCGATGTTCTCCGCCGGCGGGATGATCCTCGCCTTCCTGCTGCCGGCGCTCGTCGTCGTGACCGGCTTCCTCCTCCCGGCGGGCGCCGTGGATCCCGGGTGGCTCTCCGATCTCCTCGACCACCCGCTCGTCCGGCTCGCCGCCTTCGGCGTCGTCTTCCTCTCCCTCTTCCACGCCGCGCACCGCATCCGCCACACGCTCAAGGATCTGGGCCTGCGACGCATCGCCACGCCGCTCGCGGTCGTCTGCTACCTGGCGGCGCTCGCCGGGACCGCGTGGGCGGCGGCCGCCGTCCTGGGGCTCGGCAGGGCGCTGTGACGGAGCGCATCCGGACGGTCTTCACCATCATCGGCGCGGGCGTCGTCGTCGGCGCGCTGGTCGGCCTCGTCGCCGGGCTGGCGGGGGATCCGCCGCCGGCCGCGACGGGCGCCCTCGCCGGCGTCGCCTCGGCGGTCGTCGCCGTGGTGGTGACCTCGACCCGGCGCGCCTAGCGCTCGCCGTGCCGGCCCCGGCCGATGCCGGCGCGCAGGCTGCTCAGGGGTGCGTCATCTCCTCCGGCCGCACCCAGTCGTCGAACTGGCCGCCCTCCACCAGGCCGAGCTGCTCCGCCGCCTCCCTGAGGGTGAGGCCCTCGGCGTGCGCCTTCTTCGCGACCGTCGCGGCGTTGTCGTATCCGATGTGCGGGTTGAGCGCGGTGACGAGCATCAGCGAGGAGCGCATCAGCTCCTCGATGCGGCGCTCGTTCGGTCGGATGCCGACGACGCAGTTGTCGGTGAAGGAGCGCGCGGCGTCTCCGAGGAGGCGCAGGCTCTGCAGGTTGTTGTAGGCGATCACCGGCTTGAAGACGTTGAGCTCGAAGTGCCCGCTGGAGCCGGCGATCCCGACCGAGACGTCGTTCCCCATCACCTGCGCGCAGACCATCGTCAGGGCCTCCGGCTGCGTCGGGTTCACCTTGCCCGGCATGATCGAGGAGCCGGGCTCGTTCTCCGGGAGGAGCAGCTCCCCGATGCCGGCTCGCGGCCCCGACCCCAGGAGGCGGACGTCGTTGGCGACCTTCATGAGGGAGGCCGCGATCGTCTTGAGCTGCCCGGAGAGCTCCACCTGCGCGTCGTGCGCGGCGAGCGACTCGAACTTGTTGGGCGCCGTCACGAAGTCGAGGCCGGTGAGCCGGGAGATCGCCCCGGCGACGCGCTCGCCGTACTCCGGGTGCGCGTTCAGCCCCGTCCCCACCGCGGTGCCGCCGAGCGCGAGTTCGCGCAGCCGCGGCTCGGTCGAGCGCGCCCGCTCCACCGCCTTCCGGAGCTGCTCGGCGTAGCCGGAGAACTCCTGGCCGAGCGTGAGCGGCGTGGCGTCCATCAGGTGGGTGCGGCCGATCTTGACGATCGCCCCGAACTCCTCCGCCTTGCGCTCGAGCGCCCCCCGCAGGTGCTCCAGGGCGGGGATCAGGTGCTGCGCGAGCTGCTCCGAGGTGGCGACGGCCATCGCGCCGGGGAAGACGTCGTTGGAGGACTGCGACATGTTGACGTGGTCGTTGGGGTGGACCGGGTCCTTCGAGCCGCGCTCCCCGCCGAGGAGCTCGATGGAGCGGTTCGAGATCACCTCATTCGCGTTCATGTTGCTCTGGGTGCCCGAGCCGGTCTGCCAGACGACGAGCGGGAAGTGCTCGTCCAGCTCGCCGTCGATGACCTGCGCGGCCGCCTGGCGAATAGTCTCCGCGCGGCGCGCGTCGAGCTTGCCGAGCTCCTCGTTCGCCGTGGCCGAGGCGTGCTTGACGATGCCGAGCGCGCGGATGATGGAGCGCGGCATGCGCTCCGTCCCGATCTTGAAGTTCTGGAGCGAGCGCTGGGTCTGCGCCCCCCAGTACACGTCCGACGCCACCTCGATGGCGCCCATGCTGTCGGTCTCTGTGCGGGTCATGGCTGCAGTCGTCGTCATCGGTCGGCTCGGTCCTCCGTCGGTGGTGAGTTGGTGGTGCGGGGTGAGGGTAGCGGGTGTGGGGGTTGTGGGCAGCAGGGGTGGTGATGTCGCCGCCGGGGTGGCGACGAGCACGGCATCTTCCGCGTTGGATCTGTCAGGCGGTCGAAGTATCGGGCCTCAGGGGCAGGGAGATTGCTGGGGTGTAGTCGCGTGCGATGCGATACGCACTTCTTCGAAGAAGCGCTCTGCCTCCTCGGACTCTACCCAGTCGCGGAAGCCAACTCC
>DAOULG010000052.1:0-3061 GCA_034420495.1 Dehalococcoidia bacterium | reverse complement strand
TTCCTCGACCGCTACCCGCCGTTCAGCATGGAGGAGGGCGCCTACGAGGGCGTCACCTTCTCCGTCGAGCGGCCGGACTTCAACCGCTGGCTCGTGCTGGTGAAGTGGCTGCTTGTGATCCCGCACGCGATCGTCCTGGGCCTGCTGATCCTCATCGCCAAGGTCGCCCTCCTCCCGCTCGCGCTCGGGGTGCTGGTGCTGGGGCGGTACCCCAGGCCGCTCTTCGACTTCCTGGTCGGCGTCGGACGCTGGAACGCGCGAGTGAGCGCCTACGTGACGTTCCTGGTCGACCGCTACCCGCCGTTCTCGCTGACGTAGCGGGGCCGGACCTCACGACCCCGCCAGCGCCGTTGTCGGGCCCCTGCCGGGATCGGCCCCCGAGCGGGCCCGGACCGCGCTGCCGGCCGGCCGGCGCCGTGCGCTCAGCCGGGTGGGGACGCCATGCCCGTGACCAGGGGTCAGGATCGGCAGAGGCGATGAAGACCTACGTCAGCAGCGTCGGCTCTTCCTCTTTCTCATCCCAATGGTCTGGCAATACGAGAGTTGGCCCCGGAAGACTATCCGGCGTTCTCCGTTGGCGAGGTGGAGGTCCCTCCGGGAGCGACGCACGCGACCGCGAGATCGACGTAGAGCGGCAAGGTGTATGTCGGGATCGAGGGAGTCGTCACCTTCGCGATCGGTGGCGAGCCAGTCCGGCGACGACCGCATCGTCGGTGCGTCTGACGCCGCTGAACGACTCGCGCCGGTCCGCGAGGTGTAGGCCGACTGGCCCCAGGCGGCGATCGCTGGGCCCTCCCGCGTCTCCCACGCCCCCGCGTCCCCCACGCCACAGTGGCGACGTGGGTCCGCCGCCACTGTGAGCAGGAAACGGACTAGCGGCGGTAGCGCGGCTCCACGAACCGCCGCTCGATTGCCCGCAGCACGCGGATCGCGACCAGGACGCCCAGCAATCCGGCGCCGATGAACAAGCCGCCTGCGGTCTCAAGCAGCGCCCTGCCCAACGTGTCCTCGAACGACGGCCTGACGTCGGCGAGGGTCCACGATGCGAGCCAGAAGAGGACGGCTCCCGCGAGGATCACCGCGACCAGCCCGAGCACGAGATAGCTGTTGCTGGCGAGCGGGGCGAGAAGACCCTCGCCTCCGTCTCCGTCGTCCATGCCCGCGCTCTCGGACGCGTTGCCGTTTTCTGCCATAGCCAGCCCCCCTCACCTCCGGACGGACAGTACCCGCGTGTGACGACACGCCCGCCTTGCGTGGGAGACTAACACACACGTATATGAAAGCGACCTGGGACGAGCCCTGCGGCGACTCCGGCCAGCACGCCGACCACAACCCCCGGCGCGCGCCCGTCAGGACCGCTTCCTCGCCCGACTTCACGAGGATTCGCGAACCGCACCGGGGTGCTCAGGGAACAATGATGCAACTGCACGGGTTTGGCGGCGGATCTGACACGTGTCCAATACGGCGTCCGGGCCACGCCCCTGACGTTCGGGAGGAGGAGCATCCGGGAGACACGTGAGGCGGACCCGCCCCCGCGGGTTCGCACCCAGGACGACGACAGGCGACGACCGGGACCGGGCCGCCGAGGCGAGCTGAGGCATCGCCCCGTGCGTGTCGCGACCCTGGATCGCGCTGGCGAAGGAGCGCGGCCTGCGGACGCCGTCGCGGCTACCCGGCCCCCTGCATCGTGGCGTGGTTGTCGATGATCCTGTCGGAGACGTCGATGAAGACGCGGATCTCCTCGTCGCTCACGCCCGCCGTGAGCATCTCGTCGTAGCGTTTCATGGTCTCGACGACCTGCGAGAGCAGCTCGCGGCCGTCGTCGGAGAGGCTCAGCATCACGACGCGCCGGTCGCTGCGCAGTCGCCTCCGTCGCAGCAGGCCCCTGTCCACCAGGCCCGTCACGATGCGGCTCACGCGCGAGCCGTCGACGGGGAGAACCTGCGCGAGCTGTGTCGCCGTGCACTGGTCCTGCTCATGGCAGTACCTGAGGAGGCTGAACTCCACGGGGATCAGGCCGTAGGGGGCCAGCTCCCGGATCATCCCCTTGTCGACCGCGTTCACCAGCCCGGCGAGACACTCCTCCAGATCGGAGCGGGGATCGTCGGCCCGAGCGTCGGGATCGTCGTGCGAGTGTCGGTCCGCCATGCCTCACCCGACCCTAGACCGGATCACCGTCCCGGGCAACAGTACGCGCCGGGCACGCCTGGCCCGGCATCCCCCGCGGCGCACCGCGGGGCCCGCTCCGCGCCGGGACAGCGCGAACCGGGCCCCGTCGCGATGCGCCGCCAGCCGCGCAGCCACCCCGCGGCCGGGCGGATCGCCCGGCCGTCGTTCCACGGTGATGCGCACGTGGTGTACTCCCGCGGAGGGGCGAACCGCGCGGCTCAGGCGCACGGTCGCCGACATAGATTCTGACAGAACTGGCTGCCCTTGACAATACCCACTGATGACAACTAATGTGCCCGCATCCACTGTCAGGGGCAACATCGGAGGGAGGGCAGGAATGCGCGCTGCCCACAGTCCCGGATGGAGATCGCGGAGGTGCCGCCGTACGCCGCGGGGGTGTGCGAGAGGGGCGAACGGGGCGTCGTAGGGGCCCGACCCCGAGAGGCCGGGCCCCCACCAGCACGGCTCCGATGCGGCCGACTCTGAACTCGAATCCGCATCAGGAACCCTCGCGGAGCGCATCATACGTTCCCCGCGCCGGTTTTTGCACGCCGTCCCGGGTCCCCCGACCGCTCGTCCCGAGCCCCTTCGTCTAGCCGCACCCCTCTCCGGACGGCCGGCAAAGCCGCGAATCCCCACGCGTGCTCCACCGCTGCGCCGCCGCCCGCGGTGAACGGCGCTGATCGAAGCGGAGACAGGTCACGGGATGGCGAGGCCGACATTGGGTCGACTGCGCGTGCACGCGCTGGGCGCGGCGGCGATCGCCCTCGTGCTGATGGCCGTGGCGGCCGCGATCTCCGCGGCGCCGGCCATCGCCGAGGAGACGATCCCGCCGCCGGTCGAGGAGCCGACCCCCGAGCCGACCCCCCCGGCGACCACCGACCCCACCCCC
>DAOULG010000051.1:0-6915 GCA_034420495.1 Dehalococcoidia bacterium | reverse complement strand
GTCATCAGTCCGCCGCTCCTTCATGTGCACCCGGCGTGACGCAGCGTCCTCCCGCGAGATCTGCTCGCCGGACGATTGGCCGCTGCGCGGCGATCCTACTCCGGTGAGCGAGTCGGGCTGACGAGGTGCGCGCCCGTCTCCCGGCTCTGCCGGTCGGAGTCCCCGCCGCGTCAGGGTGGATCCTGCCGTTCGTGCTCTTCGCACAAGCACCGGCCGGGGAGGCGCACTGGTCGCCTTGTGCCCCGGTAGTCTCCACGGCGATCAGCGCGAGGTTCGGTCTCGATCACGCGGGTCCACGCGACGAGCTGCCCGCACTCACGAGACGGCGGCGGCCGCGGATGCCCGCCGGGGGGACGATCGCCGGCATGGCCCGTTCGGGGCGAGGGCATCGGCGATGACGTTCGAGCGCGGCTATCCTCTCCGGACCGGGTTCGACCGTTGGGTCCGCAGTTCCGGGTGGGGAGTGCGATGTCCCTGCTACAGCCGGTGCGTGATTCGGGCGCCGTGGGCGATCGCGTTGGCATCTACGTCGATGGGCCGAACCTCTACGGGGGTACACGTCGGCTGACCGGAGACGGTGCCCTCGACATTCCCGCTCTCGTGCGGTCGATCGCCGGTGGCCGCGAGATCTCGGACGTCTGCTTCTGGACCGGAGTCCTGAACCAGGCCTACGGAGCTGATGCGTACGCGAGACAGCGCCGGTTCTTCGCAGCCATCGAGCAACAACTCCCCAATGCGAGAATCGGGCGTGCCAGCATCAGGGACCGCGGCGGCCGACAGGTGGAGAAGGGCGTGGACGTAGGGATCGCACTCGACCTCGTGATGGGCGCTTACGAGGACCTCTGGGACGTGGGCATCGTCGTGAGCGGGGATGGCGACCTGGCTAGGGCGGGACATCTTGTCGTCGAGATGGGAAAGAGATTCGAGGTTGTGTGCTGCGCTCGGACGCTTAGCGGGCTCCTGCGGGCCGAAGCACACAGAACCACGGTGCTCCACGCTGACGATCTTCGCGCCTTCCAGCGCTGAGAAGACGAAGCCCGCCGTGGTGCCGGGGCACGACGACGGGCGGATAAACGTGGCTGCTGCCACGAAGCGATGTTCGGGCGTTCAGCCCCGCCTGTCAAGGCGCGGAGAGTGTGAGGTGTGCTGCGATCTCGCGTGATCGCAGCGGGCGGCTCCCCAGCATCGCGCCGATGCGCGACGTGGACACCGAGCGAGCCCCACAGCTATCACCCCAACCGCCGGCACGCTAGCGCTCCGGCGGGATGCGCTCAAGATAGCGCGGGTGCCCGGGATGGGCGCCCGCGTGGTGCGCTACCCATCCTTCGCGACCCTCCTCCGTACGGACGTAGACCCAGTGGATGGATGAGTCCCCGTGAACCTGCCGTCTGGTAGCTGGGTAGCAGCTCCGAGCCCGCCAGGACACCTGGGCACAGGTACCCGCCTCCGGCGGCGGCACGACCGGCGCGACGCGCGTCCCATCGGGGAGGCACCGCAGCACCGACCCCTCGACGTCCGGCGCCGCGCGGAGGTTGAGGCACGACCCCGTTCCGGTGACCCGGTAGATGAGCTCCTCGAAAGGCGGCATCGTGATCTCAGGCTCTCCCAGGCTCCAGATGTACACGACCCCACCGTCGTCCAGGCCCAACCAGTAATTCACCTCCTCGTGCGACTCTCCCCACGCGGCGACTCCTCTGTCCTGTGGGCCGAAGCCCGTCAGGATCCAGCGGTCGGCCTCTGCGTCGTACACGCCGGCGAGACCGTAGGCGAAGTACCGCCCGTCGCCGGTGGGCGCGGGCAGCGGACCCTCGGACCACGGTGCACCCAGGGGGGCCGGGGGCAGCGCGACGATCTCCGGCTCGGGCCGGACGCGAACGACGGCGTGTCCGGTGGAGATCCTCACGACGAAGCCCTCGCTGTTCGACAGCCACCGGCCTCTCCAGGGGAGTCCGACCGCAGTGGCGGAACGGACGCCGAAGAGCGGCTCGCACGTCTCCGCGTCGGCAAACACCACCGAAGACTCGGTGTGCAGCGGGACGTACGGGTACCCGTGCGTCTTGCCGATACTTTCCGGCTCCCCCCACTGCTGCGCCACGTAGCGGCCGTCCGGCGACGGCGACCCCTGGCACGCAGCCTGCGACGCCGGAGCCTCCCGGACATCGGCCTCCGCGCAGGGAATGCCGGCGGGCGGGCCCGGCTGACCCCAGGGCGGCAGGGGATCCGGCCAGGCGCCGCACCAGTCGTCGTCTCCGTCGGTCCAGGGGTGCGGTTCCTCGAAGAGGAATTGCCCGATTGATGAGTGCGGCCACCATCGCACGGCGCTGCCCGTCTCGCGGTGAAGTGCCAGGTTCCACCCCGATGCGCCTCTCCGCCTGACAACCACCCAGTCACCCCGAGGCGTGGGGTCGATCCGGGAGCCGCGCAGGCGGTACGCCTCCATGCGCCCCGTCTCCACCTCGAGGACGAAGAGGCCGCTGTCCCAGTCGATGCGCTCACCGGGCATCCAGACCCCGTGCTCGAAGGCGTTGGGCACCCACTCGATGCAGTCGTATCCGGGACAGTCGTCGGGGTCGGGGGGATCGTCCTCGAGGCACTGGCCGCCACGACACGGGTTGATGGGGACGCAGTCGACGCTCGTGCAGGGGTCGGTGGGAGGAGTCGGCGCGGGAGTCGGGACGGGCGTGGAGGGAGGCGCGGGGTGCGGCGTCGGCCCGGCGGGCGGCGGCGTGGGAGTCGGCGCGACCCCCGCCGCAGGGGCGGCCGTTGCCGAGGGCACGGGCTCCGGCGAGGGCGTGGCGGCCTGCCGGGTCACGGAGGGGGCGGCCGCCGTACGCGTCGCGGCCGGGGGCGTCACGGCTGGCGAGGCACCGGGGGTGGCGGACGGTGCCGCGGGTGCCGTGCAGGCGGCGAGCGCCGTCACGGCGAGGGCCGGCGCGACGAGAGCCCGCCAGCCGACCGACCTCTGCATGGCAGCACTATATCGATGGCCTCGGTGGGTTGCTCCGCCCGCAGCGACCGCCAGCCCTCACGCGACCGAGGTCGCGAGCGCCTCGACCTCCCGGACGTCCACCCTCACCTCCTTGGCGAGGCGCAGCATGCGGCCGTCGACCGTGACGACGCGCGCGCCGGCGGCCGGTAGGCGGGAAGAGCGCAATGCGGCTACTCTCCCACGCGCTCGAAGACCAGCACCTGCCCACCCTCGCTGTGGAGCGTGAGTCGCTCCCCGGAGACCTCGAACCGCTCCACCGTTGCCAGCGAGTCCTGCATCCGCTGTTCCTGCCGGAAGAGGGCCTGGGACGGGCATCCCGCTTCCGTCCACGTTCGCCCGCCCCGGGGTGTCACCGAGGTCGAGGTGGGCGTCCGCCAGTTCGCGGAGGCCGAGCCGGCCGGCGAGCGTGGCGGGCAGGAGCAGGCCCGCATTGTCCACGAGGCGGTCGTCGTCGAAGGCGATGCCTATCCGGGGGCCTCAGCGCGTCCCCGGAGGCAGGGTCCTACGAGCCGGGCGCGACCGTCACGGTGACGGCGACGCCCAGGGCGGGCTACGAGCTCGCGGCGTGGGGCGGCGACTGCGTGAGCACGCCCGCATCGCGCACGTGCACGCTCACGATGGACGCAGACAAGACGTTCGGTTCGGCCACTGGTTCGGCATCGATCCCCAGTTCTGGCTGAACCTCCAATCGCAGTTCGACCTCGCCGCCGCCGACCGGTTGGTCGGCGCGGCGGTGCAAGAACTGCCGACAGGTGGGAGCGGCGCGTAGAGGAACTCCGCTCATTCCTGTTGGAGCTGGGCTTCACCGCCGCGCCTGAGCGCTTCTGGAAGCGCGACCGCCGCAGGCTCGGCGACGGTCCGCTCGGTCGGCGCGCGTCTTCCTCGAGGCGGCCGAGACCGCACCTCGTGCACATCCGGCACAGCGGCGACGGTGTCGAGTACCGGGTGGCGGGCACAGACGGCGAGCTGCACGATGCCGACCTGGATGAGACCCTCCACGACTAATTCCGGCTCGACGACGACATCGCCTCGCCGTCCTCTCCGTCCGGCTTGGGCATCCGGTAGCCGACGCGGGGCACGTTGAAGATGTAGGTGGGGTGCTCGGCGTCGTCGCCCAGCTTCCGGCGCAGCTGCTTGACGAGCGTGCGCACGGCGCCCGAGCGCCCCGAGTGGGCCGGCCCCCAGACGCGGGGCAGGAGCTCGGCGTGGCTCAGCACCTCGCCCGCGCGCAGCGCCAGCTCGAAGAGCATGCGCTGCTCCAGGTAGGTCAGCTCCAGGGGACGCCCGGCCAGCGTCACCAGCTGCTCGGCGTAGTCGATAGCGAGCTCGCCCCGACGGTAGGTCCCCGACGGCTCGGGCTGCCCCGGGTGGCCGTCCGCCGAGCGGCGCAGGACGGTCTTGATGCGCGCGATCAGCTCGGTCGGCGAGAAGGGCTTGACGATGTAGTCGTCGGCCCCGAGCTCGAGGGCCTTCGCGACGCGCTGGTCGCCGCCGTAGGCGGAGAGGAAGATCACCGGCCGCTCGCGCAGCTCGGGCAGCTCCTCCATGAGCGCCATGCCGTCGGTGCCCGGCAGCATCAGATCGAGCAGGACGAGGTGGGGCCGGTGCTCGGCGATCAGCGGGCGCACGGCCTCGGGGTCGCCGGTCACGACCGGGTCGCAGTCCGCCTCCTCGAGCGCGTCGCGCAGGTAGCGCAGGGTCTGCGGGTCGTCGTCGACGGCGAGGATGCGGAAGCGCCCGCGGCCCGGCCGCGCCGTCCCCGGCTCGGGGGGCAGCGCCGCCGGCTCGACGGCCGGCAGCGTGAAGTGGAAGCGCGCCCCCTGTCCCGGCCCCTCGCTCTCCGCCCAGATGCGCCCGCCGTGGGCCTCGACGATGCCCTTGCAGATGGCGAGGCCCCGGCCGGACCCTCGCCGCCCCCGGTCACGCTCCCGCGAGAAGGTGCGGAAGAGCTCCGGCAGGCGCTCGGGCGCGATGCCGACGCCCTCGTCGGCGACCGTCACCCGCACCTGCACGTCCTCCTGCACGGCCGAGAGGCGGATGGCGGGGGCGCCGGGCGAGTGCCGGGCGGCGTTGGCGAGGAGGTTGAGGAGGACCTGGACGATGCGCCGGCGGTCGGCCATCACGCGGGCCAGCCCGGCGGGGAGGTCGATCTCGAGTTCGTGCGCCGCGTCGGCGCTCTGGAAGGTGGCGCGGGCGTCGTCGACGAGCGCCTCGAGGGCGACCGGTCCGGGCACGACCACGAGCTCGCCCGACTGGATGCGGGCCACGTCGAGGAGGTCGGTGATCAGCTCCTCCATGTGGTCGGCCTGCTCATCGATGATGCGGTGGAACTGGACGCTCGCGGCCGGGTCGAGGGCGAGCCCCTGCCTGAGCAGGGTCGCGGCCGAGCCCTTGATCGAGCTCAGCGGGGCGCGCAGCTCGTGGCTGACCATCGCCAGGAACTCGGCCCGCATGTGCTCCAGTTCGTCCAGCGGGGCGAGGTCCTGGAACGTGACGACGACCGACTCCACCCGCCCCTCCGCCGAGCGGATGGGGGTGGCGTTGACGATCGTGTTGACGCGGCGGCCGTCCGGGGCCTGCAGCACCATCTCTTCGGCGCGCACGGTCTCGCCCGTGCCCAGGGCGCGCGCCAGGGGCGACTCGGCGAGGCTGATCTCGCGCCCGTCGGCGCGACGGTAGCTGAGCGCGCCGAGCAGCTCGTCCGGGGACTGCTCGGGGTCGCGCACCGCCTCCACGATGCGCCGCGCCTCGCGGTTGAGGGAGCGCAGCGTGCCGCTCGGGGCGTCGAAGAGGACGACGCCCACCGGCGAGGTCTCGACCAGCGTCTCGAGGTCGGCCCTCGCCTGGCGCTCCTCGCGGTGCGTGCGCGCGTTGGCGATCACGAGCGCCGCCTGCGAGGCGAACATCACCAGCGTCTCCTCGTCGGCGCGGCTGAACTGCTCGCCGTCCTCCCGGTCGCCCACGAAGACGTGGCCCACGCACGCGCCGCGGTGGAGCACCGGCGCCGCCATGAAGCGGAGACTCCTCACCGGCAGGGGGACGCTGAAGCCGCCGAAGCCGAGGGCGCGGATGTGCTCGGCCAGGTCCGGGATGCGCATCGGCTCGGAGATGGTGGTCAGGAGCTCGAAGATGCGCAGCCCCTCGGGCATGTTCCACACCCGCTCGGACTCCTCCGCCGTCAGCCCCGAGGAGAGGAAGTCCTCGACGCCGCCCTCGTCGTCGAGCGTCGTCATCACGCCGTAGCGCGCGCCGGTCAGGGAGCGGGCGGAATCGAGCGCGCCCTGGAGCACGTCGTCGAAGTCGAGGCTCTCGTTGATGCGCAGGCTCGCGGCGGAGAGCCGCGAGAGGCGTTCGCGCAGGGCGGCGTTCTCGCGCTCGAGTGCGTCGCTGCCGGCCATGAACGGCTTCCGATCCGCCTGCTCCCCGCCGGCCACCGGGTCCGGGAAGGGGCCAAGCGGCTGGATTGTACGCGAACTGCACGGACTTTGACACGCCCCTGCACGGAACGCCCGCCCGGTCACGCGGGATCCGAAAACTCACCTGGATTGCATGACAACTTGCACGGACGTACACCCACCATAGGTTCCTAGTCCTGCATCATCTCTGGCCATGCCGAACCTGGTGGCGCTTCGGGGCGTGTCCCACGCCCCCCTCGCGGTCGGATCTGGACAGCGGAGGGCCTGGACGGACACCCACGGTTGGCGGCCAATGCAGGAAATGCCGGTTCAGTCACACGGCTACGACAAAGGAGCGCACGGATGCGACTACCGGCGCGGGCAGCCCGTGTCCTGACCTGGCTGCTGGCCGTGGCCGCGATGCTGACCGCCGCGCTGACGGTCCCGGCCGGCTCAGCCCAGGCGGAGGGCGACGACGAGGAACCGCGAGCGCAGTTGACCCTGAGCGTGAGCGAGGCGCGGCCGGGCGAC
>DAOULG010000050.1:0-8912 GCA_034420495.1 Dehalococcoidia bacterium | reverse complement strand
CTCATCTCCGGTCTCCCCCGGAGCGGGCGGCCGGCCCGCGCCGTCCGCCGCTCCCGCGCGCCTCGAGGGTTCGCAGGCGCTCCCTCGATGGTACGCGCGGCCCGGCCGGGGCGCGCGCCGCCCGGGGCCCCTTCCTCGTGGCCGCCCGCAGCCGGGCGCGCACCGTCCGGCCCGGCGCGGCGCTCGCCCTCGCGGCCCGCCGCGTGCTATCTGAGGGGCGATGACGAGCGAGCGCCCCCGGGCGAGCGTCGACGTGGCGGTGGTCGGAGCCGGGACCGCCGGCTGCGTGCTCGCCGGCCGCCTCAGCGAGAGGCCGGGGCGCCGCGTGCTGCTGATCGAGGCCGGGCCCGACTTCGGACCGGCCGACGGCGGGAGCTGGCCGGAGGAGATCGCCTCCGATCGCTGGGTCGGGCACGAGACGGCCTACGACTGGGGCTACCTCGCGCCGCTCTCCGGACGGCCGCAGCCCTACCTCCGCGGCCGCGTGGTCGGGGGCTCCTCCTCGATCAACGCGCTCGGGATCAACTGGGGCCTCCGCCGCGACTACGACGGCTGGGCGGCGCGCGGCCTCCCCGGCTGGGACTTCGCCGGGATGCTGCCGGCCTTCCAGCGCGTCGAGCGGCTGACCGAGGCGGAGGGAGCGCCCCCGGTCGGCCTCACCGATCCGGAGCGCGGCCGCCGGGGCGCCCTGGCCGTGACGCGGGTCGACCGCCGCACGCCCTACCTGGACGCCTTCGCCCGGGCATTCGAGCGGGCGGGGCTGCCGCCCGTCGATCCGGCCGGCCCGAACGCGCCGGTGGGCTACGGCGCGATGACCCGGAACGCCGTCGGGGGCCGCCGCGTGCACGCGGCGGCGGCCTATCTCGATCCGGCCCGCGACCGCCCCAACCTGGAGATCCGCGCCGGGAGGGAGGTCGAGAGGATCGAGTGGCGAGGCGGGCGCGCGCGCGCGCTCACGCTCCGCGGGCCGGCGGGCGAGGAGAGGGTCGAGGCCGACAGGATCGTGCTCGCGGCGGGGGCGATCGGGAGCCCGCTGCTCCTGCAGCGATCCGGGATCGGGCCCCGGGAGCTCCTCGCGCGCGTGCTCGGCGGGGGGAGGGAGCTGCACCACCTGCCCGGCGTGGGGCGCCGGCTCCTCGATCACTACGGCGTGCGCTTCGCGGTCGCGGGCGCCGCCGCATCCCGGGCCCGGCTCGAGGAGGCGGGCGGCCCGCGCCGGGGCTCGATCACGGCGCGGCTCCGGAGCGACCCCGGCCTCGACTGCTACGACGTCACCGTCACCGCGACGCAGGACCTCGACGGTCTCCTGCCGATCGAGCGCGAGGCGACCCGGGGCGCGGAGGGGCTGGTCCTCCCCTTCATCGCCTGGCACGTGCAGCCGGAGAGCGTCGGCCGGGTCGAGATCACCGGCGCCGACCCGGCCGCGCCGCCCCTCATCGACCACGGCTTCGGCTCAGACGCAGACATCGATGCGCTGGCCCGCGCCGTCGAGTGGGCCCGCGAGCGCCTGGACGATCCGGAGGTCTCCCCCTGGGTCGCGGGCGAGATCGATCCCGGCGCCGACGTGACGGGAGCGGCGCTCCGCGCCTGGGTCCGCGGGCACCTCCACTTCTACTTCCACGCCGTCGGCACGTGCGCGATGGGCCCCGCGGAGGAGGCGGAGGCGGTCGTCGACGCCTCCGGCCGGGTGCGCGGCTTCGAGAACCTCTACGTCGCCGATGCCTCGGTGATGCCGGCGATCCCGCGCGGGATGCTCAACCTCACCGTCTACGCCGTCGCGGAGAAGCTCGCCGAGTCGTTCGCCGCGTGGTGAGACGGCCGCCTCAGGAGGGCGCCGGGGCCCCCGCCCGAACGCCCCAGGCCTCGAGCAGCGCCTCCGAGCGGCGCACCCACCCGAAGCTCTCGCCGATGGCGCGCACGGTCGCCCGGTGCTCCTCCGGGGAGCGCGCGGCCGAGCAGTCCTCCACCAGCACCACGTCGAAGTCGCGCTGGTAGGCGTCGCGGGCCGTCGACTCGACGCACTGGCTCATCACCACGCCGGTCACGAGCACGCTCGTCACGCCCTCCCCGCGCAGCCGCTCCTCGAGATCGGTGCGCACGAACGCCGAGTAGCGGCTCTTCGGGGAGAGGAGATCGCCGGGCTCGGGCGCCAGGTAGAGCTCCGCTCCCCAGCTCCCCTTCCGGCACGCCGCGGCCGCCCAGAGATCGGCGTCGTCGGGGTCGGAGCCCGGGCCTGCGGGGTACATCTTGCGCTTCATCCGCGCGTTCGCCGCCGAGATGCTCGCGGGCGTCTGCTCCATGACCACCCAGACGATCCGCAGGCAGGCCCGCCGGGCGCCCCCGAGGAAGGGCGCGAGGCGCCGCTCGACCATCTCCGTGGGCGCGCCGTCCGGCCAGCTCGGCGCCCGCACGCCGTCGGGGTGGACGAAGTCGTTCTGGACGTCGACGACGAGCACGGCGCTCGACCCGGGCTCCGCGACCTCCGGGGGCAGATCCGCTCGCTCCATGCCGGCCATCATAGAGCAGGCGGAGGCCCCGGTTTGCGCGGCGGGGGAGGCCGTGGTATCGCTCGGGGGCGCCTGGCCCCGGGCCCGGCGCCCGCTGGCGGGGAGGAACGATGAGGCTCGGCATTGGACCGCTCGAGTTCGGGATCCGCGAGGGCGTCGAGCTGGCGCGCGCGGCGGAGGCGGCGGGCCTCGACTCCGTGTGGAGCTCGCAGCCCTCGGGCTACGTCCGCATCGCCGCCTACGCGGTCGAGACCGAGCGGGTCCGGCTCGGCACGGCGGCGATCGTCCAGCCGCTCGCCCACCCCGTCGTCCACGCCTCCTCGGCGCGCGACCTCGCCGAGCTCTCCGGCGGGCGCGCGATCATCGGCTACGGCTCGGGGGTGAAGCCGCAGCTCAACCGCTTCTTCGGCATCCACGGCGACCAGGCCGAGCACGCCGCGCCGCGCATGCGCGAGTTCCTCCAGCTCGTGCGCGCGCTGCTCACCTCGGAGGAGCCGGTGCGCTGGGACGGGCGCTTCTTCCAGATGCAGGCCGGGCGCCCGGCGCCGTGCGAGTTCGAGATCCCGCTCTACCTCGCCGCCGTGAACCTCCACGCGCTGCGCGTGGCGGGCGACGCCGCCGACGGGCTCATCGGGCACCCCATCAACAGCGTCCCCTACCTGCAGGGCACCGTCCGCCCGGTGATCGAGGAGCGGCTCCGGGCGGGGGGGCGCACGCCGGACGACTTCGACTTCACGAGCGACGTCATCGCGGTGATCGGCGACGACCGCGCGCTGGCCCGGCGCGACGCCGCCGCCAACCTCGGCTTCTACCTCTCGCCCCGCGTCTTCGACTGCATCTTCGACGCGGCCGGCTGGGAGCCGGAGAAGCGCCAGGTCCGCGAGGCCTTCCGCGGGGGCACGCTCGACGACGTCGCCGACGCCGTGACCGATCGCATGCTCGAGGTCTCCTGCCTCTACGGGACGGCGCAGGAGGTGCGCGATCAGCTCGAGCGCTACGAGGGGCTGCTCGATCAGGTCGTGCTCTTCTCGCCGCGCCAGGCGATCCCGCACGAGCGCCACCTCGCCAACTACCGCCGCCTCATCGAGACCTTCGCGCGGACGGGCTGACCCGCCCCCGGGGGGCGGGCGCGGGCGGCCCCCGTGCACGCGGGCTCCTCCCGGTGCACCATCGGGGGGATGCCCGCACCCGCCGAGCCTCCGCCGCGCCCCCGATTCGGGGGTCGAACCTTCCTCTCGCTGGGCGTCCCCTCCTGGCGCCTTCTGTGGTGGGCGGGGCACCTCTGGAACTCCGCGCTCTGGCTCGACCTGATCGCGCTCGGGTGGCTGGCGCTGGAGCTGACCGACTCCCCGCTCGCCGTCTCCCTCGTCGGCGCCGCGCGGATGGCGCCGATGGGCCTCTTCGGGCTGATCGCCGGCGCGCAGGCGGACCGGCTCCCGAAGCAGCGCATCCTGCTCGCCGCGCAGACGCTCAACGTCGCCGCCGCGGCGAGCTTCGCGCTGCTCCTGGTGGCGGAGCGCGAGCAGATCTGGCAGCTCTACCTCGTCTCGCTCGCCGCCGGCATCGCGTGGGCGATCGACTTCCCGGTGCGGCGCGCCTACATACGCGAGCTCGTCCCGGACTCCCTCGCCGTGAACGCGATGTCGCTCGACGCGGGCTCCCTCGTCGGCGGCTCCATGATCGGGCGCTGGCTCGCCGGGCTGCTGCTGCTCGTCGGCGGCGCCCGGGCCGCCTACCTCGTCCTGGTCGCCTTCTACGTGGCGGGCTGGCTGATGCTGCGCGCGGTCGGCGGGCGCGCCCGCGCGGAGGCCGGGGCCGCGTGGGCCCAGCCCGAGGCCGGCCGGCCCCGGGGGGCTCCGGGCGAGCAGCGCGGCCGCCTCGCCGACGACGTCCGGGAGGGGCTGCGCGCGGCGTGGTCCACGCCGGCGGTCCGGGGCATACTCCTCGGCTCGACGATCATGAACCTGCTGGTCTTCCCGTACCAGCAGCTGCTCCCGGTCTTCGTGCGCGACGAGTGGGGGCAGGGGCCCTTCGTGCTCGGCCTGCTCGGGGGGATGGACGGGTTGGGGGCGCTGCTCGCGACGGGCGCGATCGCGACCGCGGCGATAGCGCGCGGGCGCGGCCCCCTCTTCCTCGCGGGCTCGCTCCTGGTCACGGTCTGCGTGCTCGCCGTGGCGCTGGCGCCCTCCTGGCTTCTCGCCGTGCCAATCCTGCTCGTCGCCGGACTGGGACGCGGCTCCTTCGCCTCGATGCAGTGGACGGTCACGACCACCGCCGTGCCCGGGCACCTGAGGGGCCGGGCGATGGGGGCGGTCTCGCTCGCCATCGGGACCGTCCCGCTGGGTGCGGCGGCGCTCGGGGTCATCGCCGAGATGCTCGGCGCCCCCGCCGCCGTGCTGCTCACGGCGGGGACCGGCGGCCTGCTCGTCGTCCTGCTGCCGCTCCGCTCCCCCGGGCTCCGCGCGGCGTGAGGGGGCGCGGCGGCGGAGCGGCGCGGCTCACCGCGGCCGCCGGCTGCGATAGCATCAGCGCGGTGTCGTCCCCCGCGGCGCCCGCCGCGCGCATCCGGGGGGAGGTGTGGATGCCCCAGCAGTACGTCGCCACGGACAGCCGCTCGGGGCTGCAGGTCGCCGTCACCGGCGACTTCCCCGAGGATCCGGCCGACCGCGTCCGCATCGCGCGGACCTCGACGCTCTTCACGCGCCTGCTGGCGACGATCCTCGGCACGGCGGACGAGCGGGACCGGCGCGACCGCTTCCGCGCCGTCGAGACGCAGCTCGAGATCGCCGAGGCCCTGATCTCCGGCGATCACGGGCGCGTCCGCGAGCTGATGCGCGCCTCGCTGATGCAGATGGGGATCACCCGCGAGCAGCTCGCCGATGCCGAGCGCGAGATCCGCGCGCGACTCGCCGAGCTCGGCGAGGAGATGCCCGAGGAGACGCTGCGGGGCATCTTCGGCGACGGCGACGAGGGCCCGGGCGACGGCGAGGAGGACGCAGGGGAGGGCGACGACCGCGAACCCGGCGCCCCGGGGGGGAGCGGGCTCCCGCGCTAGGGGGCCGGGAGCCGGCCCCGGTCCGGGCCCGCCCGCGCGGCCGCGCGGCGGCCGGCGGTTGAGGCGGGAGAGACGCCGCCCGTATCATGGCGGCCCGGGCATCCCCCACCCGGCCGGGGCCTCACCCAGAGCGAGCAGAATGCGCGCCGCCCGACGGGCGCGGCCCGTCCCGGCTCCGGGGCGATGCGCCGCGACCGGCCTTGAGGCGGCCGCCCACCGGAGGAGCGTGGTGAGGTGAAGAGCGCGCCGTCGCCGCCCGGGGGTCGACCGGCACCCCGCGAGGACGCCGCACCGGCCTCAGGAGGCGGGGCCGCCTCCGCCGCGCGCCTCGACGAGATCGCCGTCACCGGCGCGCGCGAGCACAACCTCCGCGACATCTCGGTGGCGATCCCCCGCGACCGGCTGGTCGTGCTCACCGGCGTCTCCGGATCCGGGAAGTCCTCGCTCGCCTTCGACACGATCTACGCGGAGGGCCAGCGCCGCTACGTCGAGTCGCTCTCGGCATACGCGCGGCAGTTCCTCGGCCTGATGGAGAAGCCCGACGTCGACCACATCGAGGGGCTCTCTCCCGCCATCTCGATCGACCAGCGGGGCGTCTCGCGGAACCCGCGATCGACCGTCGCCACCGTCACCGAGATCTTCGACTACCTGAGGCTGCTCTTCGCGCGCGCCGGCATCCCCCACTGCCCGCACTGCGGGGAGGTGATCCGCCGCCAGACGGTGCAGCAGATAGTCGACGCGATCCTCTCGGAGCCGGCCGGGACGCGCGCGCTCGTGCTCGGCCCGATGATCCGCCACAAGCGCGGGGAGCACCGCCAGGTGCTGGACGACGTGCGCCGCGCCGGGTTCATCCGCGTCCGCGTCGACGGCGAGGTGCACGAGGTCGACGAGGCGCCGGCGCTCGACCGCTACCGGTGGCACGACATCGACGTCGTGGTCGACCGCATCGTCATCCCCGAGCCGGCCGGCGAGGGGCGCGACGAGCTCCGCCAGCGGGTCTCCGACTCCGCGGAGCAGGCGCTCGCCCTGGGCGAGGGGATGCTCGTCTTCGCGCCCGAGGGCCGCCCCGAGCAGACCTTCTCCGAGCACTTCGCCTGCCCCAGCACCGACCATCCCCCCTACTCCGTCGGCGAGATCGAGCCCCGCAACTTCTCCTTCAACAGCCCGCACGGCGCCTGCCCCGCCTGCACCGGCCTCGGCGCCCAGATGCAGCTCGACGAGGAGCTGGTCGCGCCGAACCGCGCCCTCTCGATCGCGCAGGGCGGCCTCGTGCCGCTCCAGCGCCTGGCGACCTCGCTCAGCTGGTACCGGCGCCGCATCGAGGCGCTCGGGGCGGTGCACGGCTTCGACCTCGACACGCCGCTCTCAGACCTCACCGGGGAGCAGTGGCGGCTGCTGATGCACGGCACCGGCGAGGAGCGCATCCCCGTCCACTACCGGACGCGCCGCGGGCACGAGAACCGCTACGAGATCCGGTGGGAGGGGGTCCTCACCAACCTGAAGCGGCGCTACAAGGAGACCGAGTCGGACTGGGTCCGATCCGACATCGAGCGCTACATGGTCGCCGTCCCCTGCCCGGACTGCGGCGGCGCCCGCCTGCGCGGCGAGATGCGGGCGGTCACCGTCGCCGGCCGCTCCATCACCGACATCGCGGCCCTCTCGGTCGCGGAGGCCGCGCGCTGGATCGAGGGGCTGCGGGGGGAGGAGTCGCCCCTGGGGGCACGCGAGCGACAGATCGCGCGGCAGATCCTGCAGGAGATCGGGGGGCGCCTCTCCTTCCTGCGCGACGTCGGGCTCGAGTACCTCACGCTCGACCGCGCGGCCTCGACGCTCTCCGGCGGCGAGGGGCAGCGCATCCGGCTCGCGACGCAGATCGGCTCGGCGCTGATGGGGGTGCTCTACGTCTGCGACGAGCCCTCCATCGGCCTGCACCCCGTCGACAACGAGCGCCTGATCCGCACCCTCACGCGGCTGCGCGATCTCGGCAACACCGTGCTCGTCGTCGAGCACGACGAGGCGATGATGCGCGCCGCCGATCACGTCATCGATCTCGGCCCCGGCGCCGGCGAGCACGGCGGGCGCGTCGTCGCGACCGGGACCCCGCAGGAGGTGGCCGAGCACCCGGAGTCTCTGACCGGCGCCTACCTCTCGGGGCGCAGGAGCATCCCGATGCCCCAGGCGCGCCGCGCCGGGAGCGGCGAGTCGCTCACGGTGCGCGGCGCCCGCGAGCACAACCTCCGCCGCATCGACGTGGAGATCCCGCTCGGATGCTTCGTGGGCGTCACCGGCGTCTCCGGCTCCGGGAAGTCGACGCTCGTCAACGAGATCCTCGCCAAGGCGCTCGCGCACGAGCTGCACGGCGCGCGCGCCCGGCCGGGCGCCCACGACGGCGTCGAGGGACTCGAGCACGTCGACAAGGTCGTGGTCATCGACCAGTCCCCCATCGGACGGACGCCGCGCTCCAACCCGGCCACCTACACCGGGCTCTTCACGATGGTGCGCGAGCTCTTCGCCCAGGTCCCGGAGGCGCGCGCGCGCGGCTACAAGCCGGGGCGCTTCTCCTTCAACGTGAAGGGAGGCCGCTGCGAGGCCTGCTCCGGCGACGGCTACAACCAGATCGAGATGCAGTTCCTCCCCGACGTGACCGTCCCGTGCGAGGTCTGCCGCGGGCGCCGCTACAACCGCGAGGCGCTCGAGATCCACTTCCGCGGCCGGAGCATCGCCGACGTGCTGGAGATGACCGTCACCGAGGCCCTCGAGCACTTCGAGGCCTTCCCGCGCCCGCGGCGCAAGCTCGAGACGCTCGCCTCCGTCGGCCTCGGCTACATCCGCCTCGGCCAGCCGGCGACGACGCTCTCCGGCGGCGAGGCCCAGCGCATCAAGCTCGCCACCGAGCTCTCGAAGCGCTCGACGGGCCGCACGCTCTACATCCTGGACGAGCCGACGACCGGGCTCTCCTTCTCGGACACCGAGTCGCTGCTCCGGGTCCTCCAGAGGCTCGTCGACGGCGGCAACACCGTGATCGTGATCGAGCACCACATGGACGTGGTGAAGAACGCCGACTGGATCATCGATCTCGGTCCCGGCGGCGGCGAGAGCGGCGGGCGCATCGTCGCCTCGGGGACGCCCGAGCAGATCGCGCGGCACCCGGAGTCGGCGAGCGGCCGCTTCCTGGCCGAGGCCCTCTCGCGGCACGGGCCCGCCGGGCAGCCGCCGCGGCGCGGGAGCGGCGCCTCCGGGGCGGGTGGTGCGCCGGCGGGTGAGGGCCCGGGGTCCGGCGCCTCGGGGAACGGCCGCCGCCCGCCGCCCGCCGCAGCGCAGGGCGGGCGCCGCGCGCGCCGCGGCTCCGC
>DAOULG010000049.1:0-9499 GCA_034420495.1 Dehalococcoidia bacterium | reverse complement strand
GCGGCGGCCTACCATGCGCCCCCGGAGCCGATCGAGCGGCTCGTGCGGACCGAGGCGCTGGGGCTCCTCGCCGTCGACTCCGGGGAGCAGCGCTGGTTCGTCTCGGAGGAGGGGCTCGTCTCGACGCTCGACGGGGCCCGGCTCGCGAGCGTTCCGACGCGCACGGCGTACTGGTTCGCCTGGGCGGCGGCGATGCCCGAGAGCGGGTTCTCCGGCGACTGAGGACGCGCGCACGCGGGCGGGGCGCGGCTTGACGCTCGATCGCGGGCGCGTCGATACTGCCTGGACCATGGCGCGACGAGAGATCTCCGGCGCCCCGCTTTCGGCCGCCCGCCCGGGCGCGCTTCGCCGCGTACTCGTACTGCCCTAGGGCGGCTGGGCCCACGTGCGGCCACCGCCCCCCGCCCGCGTGCCGGGCGAGTTCCATCCACCGAGCGAGAGATGCCCGGACGAGACGGCCCGGGCCGCCGCCCCGGTCCCGGCGAGAGCGAACCGATCGCGAGGCCGGCCCGACGCGAGGAGAGCGACATGACCACGACCCGGAGGCCGCCCGCCCCCAGCGAGCAGCAGGTCACGCCGCCGGCGCCGCCCCCGGCGCAGGGGCGTGTGCTCTCGGGCGCCGACATCGTGCTCGAGAGCCTGACGTACGCCGGGGCGACCACCGTCTTCGGCTACCCCGGCGGCGTGGTGCTTCCGCTCTACGACCGCCTGCCGGCGCATCCGCAGGTGCGGCACATCCTCGTGCGGCACGAGCAGGGGGGCGGCCATGCGGCCGACGCCTACGCGCGCGCCACCGGCGAGCTCGGCGTCGCGCTCGCGACGTCGGGGCCGGGTGCCACCAATCTCGTCACCGCCGTGCAGAACGCGATGATGGACTCCGTGCCCGTGCTCTTCCTCACCGGCAACGTCGCCCGCAACCTGATCGGGCGCGACGGATTCCAGGAGGCCGATGCGACCGGGATCCTGATGCCGGCCGTGAAGCACAACTACCTGGTGATGCGGGCGCAGGACCTGGCGCCGACCTTCGCCGAGGCGATCTACCTCGCGACGACCGGGCGTCCCGGCCCCGTGCACATCGACATCCCGAAGGATGTCTTCCTGGAGGAGGCCGAGTTCCACTGGCCCGAGAGGGTGCATGTGCGCGGCTACCAGATCCCCGGCGCCGCCTCCGAGGAGGAGATCCGCGCCGCCTCGGAGCGGATCGACGCCTCGGAGCGCCCGATCATCCTCGCCGGACACGGCATCGTGATCTCGCGGGCGAGCGAGGAGCTCCAGACGTTCGCGGAGCGCGCCGGGATCCCGGTGCTGACGACGCTGCTCGGCCTCGGCGCGCTCGACCAGCGGCACGCCCTCTCCTACGGGATGATGGGGATGCACGGCTCCTACCACGCGAACATGGCCGCCTCGAACGCCGACCTCATCATCGGGCTCGGCATGCGCATGGACGACCGCGCTCTCGGGCGCTTCGCCGATCTCAACCCGTCGGCGACGGTGATCCACGTCGACATCGATCCGGCGGAGCACAACAAGAACATCGACACCGCCGTTCCGATCACCGGCGACGTCAAGGCGGTGCTGCCGCAGCTGACGGCGGCGGTGAAGCGCGCGAGCCGCCCGGAGTGGGTGCGCTGGATCGACGATCTCGCGCGCGCCCACGCCGATTCGCTGGCCGTCCCGGAGGGGCCCGCGCTCACGGTGCAGTACGTGGTGCGCCAGATCGCCCGCGCGCACGCCGACGACGAGGACGCGATCATCGTGACCGGCGTCGGCCAGCACCAGATGTGGGTGGCGCAGCACATGAGCATCTCGCGGCCGCGGCAGCTGATCACCTCGGGAGGGCTCGGGACGATGGGCTTCGAGGTCCCGGCCGCGCTCGGGGCGCAGGTGGCGCGGCCCGACGCGAGCGTCTGGTCGATCTGCGGCGACGGCGGCTTCCAGATGACCTTCCAGGAGATCGCCACCATGGTCGACGAGCAGGCCCCGGTGAAGCTCGCGATCATGAACAACGGCTACCTGGGCATGGTGAGGCAGTGGCAGGAGCTCTTCTACAAGGACAACTACGTCGCCGTCTCGATGTCGCAGCCCGACTTCATGAAGATCGCCGAGGCCTACGGCATCAAGGGGATACGCGTCGACGAACCCGGCCAGGTGGACGCGGCGATACGCGAGGCCGACGCGCACCCGGGACCGGTCCTGCTCGACTTCCGCGTGACCGCCGACGACAACGTGTGGCCGATGGTGCCGGCCGGCGCCGCGCTCTCCGAGACCGTCGAGAGCGCGGACGAGGTGGTCTGAGGCGATGCTGCACACAGTCGTTGCCCTGGTGGAGGACCGGCCCGGCGTCCTGAACCGCGTCGCGAGCCTCTTCCGGCGGAGGGGCTTCAACATCGAGTCGCTCGCGGTCGGCACGACCCACGAGGACGGCATCTCGCGGATGACGATCATCGTCGACGGCCACGAGGGGATCGTCGATCAGGTCGAGAAGCAGCTGATGAGGCTCGTCGACGTGATCAAGGTCGAGGATCTGACGCACGCCGAGGCGGTCAACCGCGAGCTGGCGCTGATCAAGGTGCGCTGCACCGCGGAGAACCGCCGCGAGGTGCTGGAGATCGCCTCGATCTTCCGCGCGCAGGCCGTCGACCTCTCGCCGGAGAGCGTGATCCTGCAGGCGGTGGCGCAGCGCGACCGCGTGAACGGGCTGCTCGACAACCTGCGCTCCTACGGCGTGATGGAGCTGATGCGCACGGGCCGGGTCTCGATGCGGCGCGGGCAGCAGGTCACCGCCTACGGGGACCAGAACGGCGAGAGCGAGGAGATGCACCGCTTCCACCACGAGTCGGGGCGCTTGCCGGAGGGCGAGCTACCCTTCGTAAGCGACTGAGGCAGCGAGAGGGCGTGTGCCGGTGGCGAAGATCTACTACGACTCGGATGCGGATCCCGGCGTCCTTGCGGGCCGGGCGGTCGGCGTCATCGGGTACGGCTCGCAGGGCCACGCCCACGCCCTGAACCTGCGCGATTCCGGCATCGAGGTGGCCGTGGGGCTCTACCCCGGCTCCCCCTCGTGGGAGAAGGCGCAGGCGGAGGGCCTCCGGGTCGGCCCGGTGGACGACGTGGCGCGCGCCTCCGACGTGATCATGATGCTCGTCCCCGACCAGGTGCAGCGCGCGGTCTACGAGGACCACGTGGCGCCGCACCTCTCCGCGGGGAAGACGCTGATGTTCGCGCACGGCTTCAACGTGCACTTCTCCCAGATCGCCGCGCCCGAGGGCGTCGACGTCTCGATGATCGCCCCCAAGGGCCCCGGCCACCTCGTCCGGCGCGTCTACACCGAGGGCGGGGGCGTCCCCGCGCTGCTGGCGATCGAGCAGGACGCCACCGAGTCGGCGCTCGCGACCGCGCTCGCCTACGGGCAGGGCATCGGCTCGACCCGGGCCGGCATCCTCGAGACCACCTTCCGCGAGGAGACCGAGACCGACCTCTTCGGCGAGCAGACCATCCTCTGCGGCGGCGTGACGGCGCTCATCACCGCCGCCTACGAGACCCTGGTGGAGGCGGGCTACCAGCCCGAGTCGGCCTACTTCGAGACGCTCCACGAGCTCAAGCTCATCGTCGACCTGCTCTACGAGGGGGGGATGGAGTACATGCGCTACTCCGTCTCCGACACGGCGGAGTACGGCGACTACACCCGCGGACCGCGCGTGATCACGGCCGAGACGAAGCGCGAGATGCGGACCATCCTCGACGAGATCCAGTCGGGCGAGTTCGCCCGGGAGTGGATCCTGGAGAACCAGGCGGGCCGGCCGCGCTTCAACGCGCTGCGCCGCGGGGGCGCCGCCCACCCGATCGCGGAGGTCGGTCGCGAGATTCGCGCGATGATGTCCTGGCTCCGCGAGCGCGAGGAGTGATCGTCCCGGTGCATCCGCCCGCCCCCCGGCCGCCCCTCCGTCCCGCGCCGGCCCCGACCGGCCTCGCCCTTACCGGGCCCTCCGCCGCCCCCCGGGCGCGGAGGGCCGATGCGGGCGAGGACACGACGCGGCGAGGGAGATAGCGGGACCCCGACCGGGGGGAGAACGGACGAGTCGATGAGCACCAGCGAGGAGGCCGGCCGCGCAGCCGGCGAGAAGGTCTACATCTTCGACACGACGCTCCGCGACGGCGAGCAGTCGGCGGGCATCGGATTCACGATCGAGGACAAGCTCCAGATCGCCCGGCAGCTGCAGCGGCTCGGCGTCGACATCATCGAGGCGGGGTTCCCCGCCTCGTCGCCCGGCGACCTGGAGGCGGTGACGGCGATCGCCCGCGACGTGCGCGGCCCGATCATCTGCGGTCTCGCCCGCGCGAACGCCGCCGACATCGACGCGGTGTGGGAGGCGGTCCAGCACGCGGAGACGCCGCGCATCCACGTCTTCATCTCCTCCAGCGCCATCCACATGGCGCAGCAGCTGCGCAAGAACAAGGAGGACGTGCTGGAGCTCGCCCGCGCGTCGGTGGCGCGCGCCGCCGGCTACTGCCCCGAGGTCGAGTTCTCGCCGATGGACGCGACCCGCTCCGACCCCCAGTTCGTCTACGACCTCGTCGAGGCGGCGATCGACGAGGGCGCCACGACCATCAACATCCCCGACACCGTCGGCTACGCGATCCCGGAGGAGTTCGGCGCGTTCCTCACCGAGCTGCAGGAGCGCGTGCCGAACATCCACCGGGCGCGTCTCTCCGTGCACTGCCAGAACGACCTCGGGCTCGCGACGGCGAACTCGCTCGCCGGGGTGCTCCACGGCGCCCGCCAGGTCGAGGGCACCATCAACGGCATCGGGGAGCGCGCCGGCAACGCCTCGCTGGAGGAGGTCATCCTCGCCATCCAGACCCGGCGCGATCTGATGCACGTGCAGACCGACGTGAACGTCCGCGAGATCTACGCGGCGAGCAAGCTGGTGGAGAGGCTCTCCGGGATGATCGTGCAGCCGCACAAGGCGATCGTCGGGCGCAACGCCTTCCGGCACTCCTCCGGCATCCACCAGGACGGCGTGCTCAAGATGCGCGAGACCTACGAGATCATGGACCCGGCCGCCATCGGCATCCCCTCCGGGGACTCGATCGTCCTGACCAAGGTCTCCGGCCGCCACGGGCTGCGCGCGCGCCTCGAGGCGCTCGGCGTCACGCTCGATGACGAGGAGTTCGAGCGTGTCTTCGGCGCCTTCAAGGATGTCGCCGACCGCAAGAGCGAGGTGGACGACCGCGACCTCGAGGCGATCCTCTCCGAGCAGACGCAGCAGCGGGCGGAGGCGAGCTGGAGCCTCGACCTGGTGCAGGTCTCGACCGGGGACCGCGGCCGGCCGACGGCGACGGTGCGCCTCGTCGGCCCCGACGGGGAGCCGCGGGAGGACGCCGCCATCGGCGACGGGCCCGTCGACGCCATCTACCGCGCCATCAACCGGGTGACCGGCGTCAGCAACCAGCTCACCGAGTTCAGCGTGAAGGCGGTGACGGAGGGAATCGACGCACAGGGCGAGGTGACGATACGGATCGAGGCCGGCGGGACGGGCTACGTCGGCCGCGCCTCGGACACCGACATCCTGGTCGCCTCGGCCCGGGCCTACGTCTACGCGCTGAACCGCCACGCCGCCTCCACGAGGGTCTGAGGCGGCCCCGCGGGCGAGTGAGGGCGGCGTCCGACGCCGCGACGGCGACGGGGGAGGGGACCGTGAGCGAGCCGAGGACGCTGGCCGCGAAGATCTGGGACCGGCACGCCGTCCCCGGCCCGCATCAGGAGCGTGCGGCCGGCGGGACGGCGACCGTGGAGGGGGAGCGCCCGGACCTGCTCTACATCGACCTGCACCTCGTGCACGAGGTGACGTCGCCGCAGGCGTTCGAGGGGCTGCGGATGTCGGGGCGCGGCGTGCGCCGGCCGGATCTCACGCTCGCGACCGTCGACCACAACGTGCCGACGGTGGGCCGGGACCAGCCGAACCCCGACCCGGTCTCGGCGACGCAGATCGCAACGCTGCAGCGCAACGCCCGGGAGTTCGGCATCCCGCTCTTCGACATCTTCGACATCCGCCAGGGGATCGTGCACATCATCGGCCCGGAGCAGGGCTACACCCAGCCCGGCATGACGATCGTCTGCGGGGACAGCCACACCTCCACGCACGGCGCCTTCGGCTCCCTGGCCTTCGGCCTCGGCACCTCGGAGGTCGAGCACGTCCTCGCCACGCAGACCCTCCGGCAGGTCCGGCCCAGGATGATGTCGGTGGAGGTCACCGGCGAGCTCGGGCCCGGCGTGACGGCGAAGGACGTCATCCTCGCGATCATCCACCAGATCGGGGTGCACGGCGGCATCGGCCACATCATCGAGTACCGCGGCCCCGTGATCCGCGCCCTCTCGATGGAGGGGCGGATGACTGTCTGCAACATGTCGATCGAGGCGGGGGCTCGCGCGGGGCTGATCGCCCCCGACGAGACGACCTTCGCCTACATGAGGGGACGCCCGCACGTCCCCGGCGGCGAGCAGTGGGAGGAGGCCCTCGCCCGCTGGTCCGAGCTCGCCACCGACGACGGCGCGGCCTTCGACACCGAGGTCACCCTGGACGGCTCTGAGATCATCCCCTACGTCACCTGGGGCACCAACCCGTCGCAGAGCGTCACGGTGAACGACCGGGTGCCCGACCCCCGGAGCATGCCCACCGAGAGCCAGCGCGAGGCGACCCGGCGGGCGCTCGAGTACATGGATCTCGAGGCCGGGAGGCCGATCCGCGAGATCCGCATCGACCGCGTCTTCCTCGGCTCCTGCACCAACGGCCGCATCGAGGATCTGCGCTCCGCGGCGAGCGTCGTCGCCGGCAAGCGGGTGGCCGACGGCGTGCGGGCGATGGTCGTGCCGGGCTCGGGCCTCGTGAAGCGGCAGGCGGAGCAGGAGGGGCTCGACGCCGTCTTCACGCAGGCCGGCTTCGAGTGGCGCGACGCCGGGTGCTCGATGTGCCTGGGGATGAACCCCGACATCCTGCTCCCGGGCGAGCGGAGCGCCTCCACCTCGAACCGCAACTTCGAAGGACGGCAGGGACCGGGCGGACGCACCCACCTGGTCTCGCCCGAGATGGCGGCGGCGGCGGCGATCGCGGGCCACTTCGTCGACGTCAGGGAGGTGATGTGATGGAACCGGTGAGCACGGTGCGCGGCAAGGCGCTCCCCCTGGACCGGCCCAACGTCGACACGGACCAGATCATCCCCGCCAAGCATCTCAAGCGGATCGAGCGCACCGGCTACGGCCCCTTCGCCTTCGAGGCGTGGCGCGCCGACCCGGACTTCGTGCTCAACAACCCGGCATACGACGGCGCCCGCATCCTCATCAGCCGCCAGAACTTCGGCTCCGGCTCGAGCCGCGAGCACGCGGTGTGGGCGATCCAGGGGCTCGGCATCGAGGCGCTCATCGCCCCCTCCTTCGCCGACATCTTCACCGGGAACTGCCTCCAGGGCGGCGTGCTCACCGTCGAGCTCCCCGACGAGGACGTCGACTACCTGATGGCGCGCGCCGAGGAGCTCCCCGAGTCGGAGCTCGTCGTCGACCTGGAGTCGCAGACCGTCTCCACGGCCGATGGATCGTGGAGGCGTCGCTTCGACATCGATCCCTTCAAGAAGCACCGGCTGCTGAACGGCCTCGACGACATCGGCATGACGCTCGCGCAGGAGGAGGAGATCGCCGCCTTCGAGGACGGGCGCGACGACGCGGCGTACCCGAGGACCGAGCCGTAGCCACACCGTCATCCGGCCCCGCGCCCGCGGCGCTGCTGCGCGACGCCGGGCTGCCGGGGCGCCCCCGCCCGATCGGATCGGGGTACGGCGCCGTCGCCTACCGGGACGGCAGCCACGTCCTCCGGGTGCTGCGCACGGGGATCCCCGACGAGACGGTCGCCGGATACGAGCGCGAGCCGGGACTGCTCGCGCTCCTGGCCGCCCGCGGGCTCGCCGTGCCCCGGGACGCGCGGGTGCTGCGCGACGCGAGCGGCCGCCCGCTCGCCACGCTCCACCGCTACGTCGAGGGGAGACCGTCGAGCGCGGCCGGTCCCGGCGGCTCGGCGCTCCGCGGCCGCGCTCGCCGCCGGCTCGCCGACGAGATCGGCGTCTTCCTCGCAGCGCTGCACCGGGTGCCCGCCGGGGAGGCGCTGGCGCTCGGCCTGCGCGCGGTCGACCTCGGGCGGGAGGTCTACGCGCCGCTGGTCGCGGAGTCGCTCCCCGAGCTCGGGCCCCGGAGCCGGGACTGGGTCGAGGAGACGCTCGGCGGCTTCCTCCGCGAGGGCGGATCGGAGCGCGCGCCGCGCGCGCTGGTGCACGGCGACATCTCGGCGGCGCACCTGCTCGCCTCGCCCGGCGGCGCGCTGCAGGGCGTGATCGACTGGGGGGACGCGATGGTCGCCGATCCCGCCCTCGACTTCGCGGGCCTCCTCGCCGGCTTCGGGCGGATGCGCGGCTTCCGGCCCCCGTTCCTCCGGCGCGTGGCGGCGAGCTACCGGCGCACGGGCCCCGCGGCCGCGCTCATCGCCGGCGATCCCGGGCTCGCGAGCCGCATCCGCTTCTACCTGGCGCTCGAGCCCCTCTACCAGGTGCGGTACGGCTGGATGCTCGGCGGCGCGGCCGGCGAGGAGCAGGTCCGGACCGGGAGCCGGAGGCTCGCGGCGCGAGCGGCCCGCTCCGGCCGGGGAGCGCCCGGGGCGGCGGCGGGGTAGCCTCAGCACGGCGGAGCGATCGCGGCGAGGGGGAGGTAGCGTGTCCGACTACGAGATCCTGGTGCTCCCGGGCGACGGCATCGGTCCCGAGGTGACCCGGGAGGGCGTGCGCCTCCTCGCCGCCGTCGGGGAGCGCTTCGAGCACTCCTTCCACGTCACCGAGGATCTCGTCGGCGGCGCCGCCATCGACGAGCACGGGACGGCGATCCGGGACGAGACCGTCGAGCAGGCGCGAGCCTCGCACGCGGTGCTCTGGGGCGCCGTCGGCGGCCCCCGGTGGGACGATCCGACGGCGCCGGTGCGGCCGGAGCAGGGGCTGCTGCGGATCCGCCGCGAGCTCGGCCTGTGGGCGAACCTCCGGCCGGTCGCGGTCGACCCGGCGCTCGCCGCCTCGTCGCCGCTCCGACCCGAGGTGCTCGCCGGCGTCGACCTGCTGGTGGTGCGCGAGCTGACCTCCGGAGCCTACTTCGGCAGGCCGCAGGAGCGACGGGTGGCCGACGGGCTCCGCGAGGCGGTCGACACCATCTACTACAACGAGGAGGAGGTGGGCCGCGTCGCGCGGCTCGGATTCGAGCTGGCGCGCGGTCGCCGCGGGAGGCTCCACTCCATCGACAAGGCGAACGTCCTCGAGTCCTCGCGCCTCTGGCGCGAGATCGTGCACGAGGTGCGCGTCGGCTACCCGGACGTCGAGTACTCGGACATGCTCGTCGACGCGGCGGCGATGCACCTGATCCGCCGCCCCTCCGACTTCGACGTCGTGATCGCCTCGAACCTCTTCGGCGACA
>DAOULG010000048.1:0-6896 GCA_034420495.1 Dehalococcoidia bacterium | reverse complement strand
GACATGCGCTCGATCCTGCGCGACTCCTCCGGTCAGCCGACCTGGCGGCTCGAGCGCACCGACCCGATCACGTACTGCACGCACAGCCTCGGTCCGCTGCTCTCGATCACCGGCCAGTACCCGACCGAGGTGACCTGCCTGGGGACCGGCGGCTCCTTCGACGAACCCGGCATCCACGACGTGCAGACGGCGCTCCTCCGGCTCACCGACGGCGCGCTCGTGCGGGTGACCGTCTCGCTCGCGAACGCGCACTGGCACGGCCACCGCTTCACCCTCTTCGGGACGGAGGCCTCCCTCGACACCGGCTGGGTCTGGCTCGACCGCCCCCGCCTCTGGAGCGAGCGCATCCCCCACCTCGCCGCGCCGGTCGAGGTGCCTCTCGGAACCGACGTGCCCGGCGCTCCCGCCGCCGCGGCGGCGAGCGGGGTGGCGACGATGAACTGGATGATGATGCGAGACCTGCTCGACGCCCTCCGCGAGGGACGCGCGCCCCGCGTCGACGTCTACGACGCCCTGATGTTCTCGCTGCCGGGACTGCTCGCCGCCCAGTCGGCCCGCTCCGGCGGCGTCCGCGTCGAGATCCCGCAGTACCAGCTCCGCCGCGGCGAGTGAGGGGCCGACCCCCCGGGGAGGAGACCGATGCCCTCGCGAACGAACCGGGGCTCCTGGATCGGGCTCCTCGTCGCCGTCTTCATCTGGCAGCTCTTCGTCCGTCCCGGCGTGGCGGTGTCGATCGGGTACGACGGCGGTCTCAGCCTCCCCCTGCTCGTGCTCGCGGGCGCCTTCGGGGCGGTCGGGGCGGCGATCGGCACGATGGCCTGGAACGCGCGCGATGAGCGCCGGCGCGGCGGGCGCTAGCCCTCCCCCCGAGCCCGGTCCCGGCGAGAGACCGCTCGCGGGCCTGCGCGTCGTCGATTGCTCGGAGGGGATCGCGGGCGCCCTCGCCTCGCGCCTGCTCGCCGACCTGGGAGCCGACGTCGTGCTCGTGGAGGCGACCGGGGAGCAGGCGCCGGAGGGGTGGGCGCGGCGCGCGCCGCGCCGGCTCGCCGACGAGTCCGCCGGCGGCGGCGGGTTGCGCCTCGCGCTCGACGCCGGGAAGCGCTCATGGGCGGTCGACGAGCGGGATCCGGGCGCGGCGAGACGCCTCGCGGCCCTGGTGGCCGCCTCGGACCTGCTGGTCGAAGACCGCGGCCGGGCCGCGATGTCGGAGGCCGGCCTCGACTACGGGACGCTGAGCGCCACCCACCCGGCCCTGGTCTACGCCTCGCACAGCCCGTTCGGCGAGGAGGGGCCCTACGCGGGCCGGCTCAGCTCCGAGATCGTCGACTACGCCATGGGCGGCTGGATGTACCTCTGCGGGGAGCCGCAGAGACCGCCGCTGCTGGTCCCCGGGCGCCAGTCCGAGCTCCACGCCGGGGCGCAGCTCGCGACCGGTGCCCTCGCCGCGCTCTGGGAGGCGCGGCGCTCCGGGCGGGGACAGCAGGTGGAGGTGACCACCTTCGAGGCCTCCGTGAGTTCCCATCTCTTCGTCATCTCGGAGTGGATGCAGGAGGGAGCCGTCCACCGGCGCGTCGGCACGACCGTGCTTCCGTGCTCCGACGGCCACCTGCTCGTCACCTCGCTCAACCGCGCCGTCTTCTCCCTGCTCGGCGAGCCGGAGCGGGCGGGCGATCCCGCGATCGCGACGCCCGAGGGATGGCGCGCCGCGCAGCCCGAGGTGCTCGCCCGCCTCGCGGTGTGGGCGCAGCCGCTCGTGCGCGAGGAGATCTACCGCCGCGCCCAGGAGGCCCGCGTCACGGGGCTGACTCCGATCGCCGCGACCGGGGAGCTCCTGGGATCGCCGCAGCACGAGGCGCGCGAGTGGTGGCTCGACGTCGAGGGGACGGCGGGGCGCCTGCGCATCCCGGGCCCGCCGTGGCGCATGTCGCGGAGCGACGTCGGTCCCCGCCGGCGCGCGCCGACCACGGGCGAGCACACCGCGGAGGGCTTCGCCGCGCGCGCGGGCGCCCGGACCACGCCCGCGCCGGCACCGGCCGGGGCGGATGCGCCGGCGGGCGCCCTCCCCTTCGACGGCCTGCGGGTGCTCGAGGTGACCAACGCCTGGGCGGGGCCGCTCGCCGGGCAGTACTTCGCCGATCTCGGCGCCGATGTCGTGCTCGTCGAGTCCCCACGCGCGCAGTTCATGCGCTCCTGGCACTTCGCGGGGAACCAGGAGTGGCCCCGGGCCTACGACCGCGGGCACGGATTCAACCAGCTGCACCGCAACAAGCGGGGCGTCTGCATCGACCTCGCCAGCCCCGCGGGGCGCGATCTCTTCCTCGAGCTCGCCGGGCGGGCCGACATCGTGCTCGAGAACAACAGCCCGAGCGTCTTCCCGCGGCTCGGCCTCGGCTACGAGGCGCTCGCCGCGCGCAACCCGCGCCTCCTGCTGGTCTCGATCTCCGGCTTCGGAGCGAGCGGGCCGTACGCCTCCTACCGCGCCGCCGGGTCGACGATGGAGGCGACGACCTCCCTCGTCTCCCGCACGGGCTACGGGCCGGGAGCGCTGCATCAGACCGGCTCCTTCCACACCGACCCCATCGCCGGAACCAGCGCGGTGGCGGCGACGACCGCCGCGCTCTTCGAGCGTGAGCGCTCGGGCCTCGGCCAGCACATCGAGGTCTCGCTCTTCGCCGCGGGAACCCTCTTCTCGGTGGAGGCGTTGATGGAGCACCAGCTCGCCGGCCGCTCGCCCGGACCGCGTCGCAACCGCTCGCCCGGCGCCGCACCGCAGGGCGCCTACCGCTCCGCGGGCGACGACTGCTGGCTCGCCCTCTGCTGCGAGACCGACCGCCAGTGGGAGGCGCTCTGCCGGGTCGCCGGCACCCCGGAGCTCGCGGACGCGCATCCGAGGCTCGCCGACCGCCTGCTGGCGCACGACGCCATCGACCTCGCCATCGAGGGGTGGAGCCGGACGCTCGATCACAACGAGGCGGCGCGGCGGCTGCAGGAGGCGGGCGTCCCCGCCGGTCCGGTGCTCGCCAACTGGGAGCTCGTCAGCGATCCCCACCTGTACGAGCGCGACTACTGGGTCCACACGGTGCACCCGGAGGTCGGCTATCAGCGCTACGAGGGGCAGCCGTGGCGCTTCTCGCGCTCGCAGCTCCCCCGCCGCGCGCGGGCCGCGCCCCTCTTCGGAGAGCACAACGACGAGGTGCTGAGCGGCGGCGCCGGCCTTCCGCCCGGCGCGATCGCGGAGCTGCGCTCCTCGGGCGTCGTCCTCGACGAGCCCGCCGAGCTCCGCGGCCCCACCCCGTAGCGCGCTCCGCAGGGGCGCGTCGCGGAGCTACCCCTCCGAGAGGAAGCGCGTCACCTCCGTCGCCCACAGATCGAGATCCTGAAGCGGGTTCCAGAGCTGGGGCGCGACGGAGCTGTCGCCGGAGCTGACGGAGAGCGGGCGGAGGCCGCGCGCGTCGGGGATGAGCTCGAGGAACTTCTCGTGCGATCGTCCGAGCTCGCTGTGGGAGCCGTGGATCACCAGCGTCGGCGCCTGGATGCGCTGTACGTGCGCCCAGGTGTCCCAGACCGTCATCGCGTTGGGACCGGCCCCCTCCCAGCCCATCCCCCCGTAGATCTCCTCCACGCCCTCATCGTCGTTGACGACGAGATAGTCCAACAGCATCTCGGAGAGCACGCGCAGATCGCTCCCGGGCCGGTCGCCCCCCCGGCGCTTCCAGATCTCGACCAGATGTCCGCCGTCGGGACGCGGCGGGTAGTAGCGGTGGCGCCGCAGGTGTGCGGCGCGCCGGGCCGGCGTCCCCCAGTGGAACGGCTCCTCGAGGACGAGCCTGCCGACGCGGTCGGGGTAGTCCGCGGCGAGGGAGATCGCGATCTGCGATCCGGTCTGTCCGCCGTAGAGGTGGGCGCGCCCGATCCCCAGATCGTCGAAGACCCAAATGAACGCCGTCGCGAACTCCTCGACCGTCGCGTACGGCTGAGGCGGCCGGTCGGACTGTCCGTAGCCCGGCGTGGAGATGGCGACGCAGCGGAAGTCGCGCTCCAGGCGCGGCATGAGGGGGAGTAGCGCGCGGAGGAGAGGGGCGTGCTGTGCAGCATGACGAGGGTCGGGCCGCTGCCGCGCTCGCGGTACTCGATATTGCCGTGCTCGGTGTGCGCGAAGCCCCGGCGCTCGCCGGGAACGGCCCTCACCATCTTCCGCTCCTCCCGCTCGGCACGCCCCGCCTCGCCGGTCCCCCGCCCGCGGCGCCGCGCTACACTTCCGGTCGCGATGCGGGGGCGGGCTATGTGCGGGCGCTTCACGCTCACGGCAGACGACCGCGAGTGGCTGGCGAGCCAGCTGGGCGTCCCCGTCGCGGCGCTCGGCGCGGATCGCTACCGGCCACGCTACAACATCGCTCCCACCGATCTCCACTGGGTGCTGCGGCTGCTCCGCGAGGATCGCGACCTGCTCGGCGCGCGCTGGGGGCTCGTGAACGAGGGCTCCCCGTCGCGGCGGCGCCAGGCGTCGCAGATCAACGCGCGATCGGAGAGCGCGGCGCGCGCGCCCGCCTACCGCCGGGCCTTCGCCCGGCGCCGCTGCGCGGTGCCGGCCGACGGCTTCTTCGAGTGGAGCGGCCCGGCGCGCGAGCGGCGGCCGCACTGGTTCCACCGGCCCGACGGCGGCCTCCTGCTCTTCGCCGGACTCTTCGAGCACTGGACGCCGCCGGCGGACGCCGGCGCCGCGCCCGCGACCGAGACGACCTTCACCATCCTGACCACCGATGCGAACCGGACGGTGGGCGCCGTCCACGACCGGATGCCCGTGATCCTGCCCGAGGATCGGGTCGACGACTGGCTCTTCGAGGGGGAGAGAGACCTGCGGCGCCTGGAGTCGCTGCTCGAGCCGGCGCCCGACGACCTGCTCGTGGCGACGCCGGTCTCCCCGCGCGTCAACTCCGTCCGGCACGACGATCCGGCGTGCCTGGAGCCGGCCGCGGAGCAGCTCTCCTTCTAGCACCGCCCCGGTGGCCCGGAGAGGACGATCCCGCGTGCCGGTCGCCGCCGCACCCGGGTGAGCGTGCGGCGCACGAGGCGCCGCGCGCCGGGGAGCTCCCGGCCCGGCCGCCCGGGGGCGGAGGCTACGCCGGCTCGTAGAGCGCGAGGCGCTCCTGCCGCATCCGGTCGCCGAAGACCGAGAGGAGGACGTCGAACTCGCCGATGTCGTGCTCGGAGACGAGCGTAATCGCCGTCCCGTGCCGCCCCGCGCGACCGGTGCGCCCGACGCGGTGCACGTACTCCTCGGCGTTCTGGGGGACGTCGAAGTTGACGACGTGCGTGATCTCCGGGATGTCGAGCCCCCGCGCTGCGACGTTCGTCGCGACGAGGAGATCGAGCTCTCCCTGGCGGAATCGCCGCACCACCTGGTCGCGGCGCCGCTGATCCATGTCGCCGTGGAGCGCCCCCGCGCTCACGCCCATCTCCTGCAGCCGGGCGGAGACGTAGTCGACGCCGCGCCGCGTGCGCGAGAAGACCAGCGTCCGGCCCTTGAGCTCGCGGTCCACCAGCTCGCGCAGCCCCCGCAGCTTGTCGCGGTGCGCGACCTCCACGTAGTACTGGTCGATGGTGTCCACCGTGTCGTGCTGCTCGGCGACGGAGACCGTCGCGGGATCCTCCATGTAGCGCCGGACCAGGCGCATCACGGCGTGCGGCATCGTCGCGGAGAAGAGCGCCGTCTGCCGGCGGCGCGGCGTCCGCTGGAGGATGCGCGTGATGTCCGGCAGGAAGCCGATGTCGAGCATCTCGTCGGCCTCGTCGAGGACGGCGTAGCGCACGCGGCGCAGCTCCAGCGTCCCGCGGCGGAGGTGATCGAGAATGCGACCGGGCGTGCCGACGACGATCTGGGGGCGACCCTCCAGCGCCCGGAAGTCGCCGGCGAGCGCGCGCCCCCCAAGAAGTCCCACCACCGAGA
This sequence comes from Dehalococcoidia bacterium, assembly GCA_034420495.1. Lineage (GTDB taxonomy): Bacteria > Chloroflexota > Dehalococcoidia > UBA2979 > UBA2979 > VYDC01. The sequence goes on along the minus strand of DAOULG010000048.1, from coordinate 949 downwards.
GCCGGTAGGGGGCGGCGACCTGCTCCAGCACGCCAAGGACCTGCTGCGCGAGCTCGCGCGTCGGGACGAGAACGACCGCCTGGACCTCGCGGCGCCCCGCCTCCACGAGCTCGACGAGCGGGAGCGCAAAGGCGAGCGTCTTCCCGCTCCCCGTCTGCGCCACGCCCACCACGTCCCGGCCGGCGAAGAGGATCGGGAGCGCCCGCTCCTGGATCGGCGTCGGCTTCGTGAAGCCCATCCCGGCCAGGACGGCGAGCGAACGGTCCGCCACGCCGAGCACCGAGAACGCGCCCGGAAGCTCCCCGACGGGAGGGGCCGGCGGCGCGTCGACGCTCGCCCCGCCGGGAGAATCCGGCGGCGCGTCGGCGCTCGCCCCGCCTGCGGGCGATGGCGCGGAGGAGGCCCCGTCATCCTCCGCGGGTGCGGCCGGCTCGGTCTCCGGGCGCCGGTGGCGCCGGCCGCCCCGCCTCCCGCGCCGGCGCGGACGCGGGCGCGAGGCCGCCTCCGCATCCTCTCCGCGGTCCGTCCCGGTCACCCCTGCGCCGTCGGCGGGCGGGCCATCCGCCCCGTCGGGCGCCGGAAGCGGTGCCTCCGGGGAATCCTCGCCGGCCCGCTCCTCCTGCGTCCGCGACGCCCCCACCGCCGGCAGGTAGCGCCGGCCTCCGACCAGGATCACGCGGTTGGTTGTGCGCAGCCCCCGCGGGGGACGCCGCCGGGCCAGCAGCGAATCGTCCCCGCCCTCGGCCGCCGGGCGGAACGCGACATCCTCGGGAAGCGGATCCTCGAGCCGGCGCGGCTGCCCGCGCCGGCGATTGCCGAGGCCGCGGACCGGACCGCGCCCCCGCCGGCTTCCCCCGCCGCCGTCCCGGCTCGCCCCGCCGCCGTCCCGGCTCGCCCCGCCGCCGTCCCGGCTCGCCCCGCCGCCGTCCCGGCTCGCCCCGCCGCCGTC
>DAOULG010000047.1:0-7450 GCA_034420495.1 Dehalococcoidia bacterium | reverse complement strand
CCCATCATCGTGACGAGGCGCGCCCACTGGTGATCCCAGGGCGCGGCGAGCGCGACGTAGCCGTCCCGGCACGGGAGGTAGTAGTTCGGCATCCGCGCGATGCTGGTCGGCATCCGGCCGATCACCATCTCGCCGTAGGACCAGGCCGTGAGGTCCCGCTGCTCCATCGAGGTGATCGCCGCCTGCTGGCTGACGTCGACGTGCGACCCCGCGCCGTCGTCGCCCCGCCCGAAGACGGCGACCATGCTGGCGACCGCGGCGACGAGCCCGCCGACGGTGTCGGCGACGTAGGTGTGCGGGTGGAGCGGGGGCTCCTGCTCGGGGTCGTCGACGACGTCGGGGACGCCCGGCGAGGCGTAGGCGAGCCCGCCCATCGCGTAGGTCACGAGCTCGTCGCCGAGGTAGTCGGCGTAGGGGCCGTCGAGCCCGAACGGGGTGATGGTGGTGACGATCAGCCCGGGGTGCCGCTCCAGGAGCGAGTCCGGCTCGAGACCGGCCTCGGCGAGGCGGGTCCGGGGGAGGTTGGTGATCAGGAGGTCGGCATCGCGGAGCAGCCGGTCGAGGGCGGCGCGGCCCTCCCCGTCGCCGAGATCGAGCTCGACCCCGCGCTTGTTGGTGTTGAGGTAGAGGAAGAGCCCCGAGCCCTCCGGATCGGGCCGCCCGCCCGGGAAGGGGCCGTCGGCGCGCGCCGGGTCGCCGGAGCCGGGGTGCTCCACCTTGACGACGTCGGCGCCGAAGTCGGCGAAGAGCTTCGCGGCGAAGGGGGCCGAGACCCACTCCCCGACCTCGACGACGCGAAGCCCGGCGACCGCGCCGCCGGCGACCTCCGCGTCAGCCACGCTCGCGCTCGCCGGCGGGGAGCAGCTGGGACTCCGAGAGGCTCTCCGGGTTGCGCTCGCGCCAGCTGCCGGCATCGACCGCCGCCAGGAACTCCTCGACCGCGCGGTTGAAGGCGGCCGGCTCCTCGAGGTTGACGGTGTGTCCGGAGCGCGGGATCACCACCAGCGCGGAGGAGCGGATGGTCCGCTTCATGAAGAGCCCGGGCTCCAGGCACGGCTCGTCCTCGTCCCCGGTCACCAGCAGCGTGGGGACGGCGAGCCCGCGCAGCCTCTCCTCCAGGGCGAGGATCGAGGGGCGTTTCCGCTGCACGCCGAGCATCGTGTTGGCGTGGCCGATGGTCGAGGAGCCGCGGAACTGCGCCCGGAACTCCTCCCACCCGCGCGGATCCTTGTCGCGGAGCTGCACCCGCGTCGGCCCCCGCGTGTAGACCTCGCCGAAGGCCTCGATCCCCTCCGCGAGCAGCCGCTCGGCGACCTGCTCGACGTCGCGCTCGAAGTCGGAGCGGTCGGCGGTGCTCCCGTAGCCGGCGCCGGCGACGGTGAGCGAGCGTGCGCGCTCGGGGTAGGTGAGCCCGAAGACGAGCGTCGCGTACCCGCCCATCGAGAGCCCGACGATGTGCGCGCGCTCGGCGCCGATGGCGTCGAGCACGTCGCGGAGATCGTCGACGGCGCGCTCCTGGGAGTAGCTGGATCGCGCCTCCGGGACGTCCGACGGGGGGTATCCGCGCGCCGCGTAGGCGACCGCCCGGTAGCGCCGCCCGAAGTGGCGTACCTGCGGCTCCCAGCTGCGGTGGTCCCCGGCGAACTCGTGCACGAAGACGACGGGTATCCCCTCGCCCGTCTCCTCGTAGTAGAGGCGGGCGCCGTCGGTGGCGGTGGCGTACGGCATCAGGCTCCTCCCGGAGGCTCTGGCACGCGGGCGGGGCGAGATCCCCGGCGCTGCCCGGCACGTCCCGTGCGCGCGGTGGCCGGCGCGATGCGGGGTGGCCCCGTCGGGCCGCACACGATACGGGATCGGGCCCGGCGGACGCCACGAGGGTCGCCGGGGGCGCTCGCGCCGCGCCCCCGGCGACCGCAGAATGGGCGCCGGGGGTGCATCCGGCACCGCTCCGCGTGAGGGGAGAGCGTCGTGGGGAGCAGCGACAGGGGGCGGGACGGCGCCGCCGGCGGGGGAGCGGCCCTGGGCGGCGGGCGCGAGCGGTTCGCGCGGGGACTCGAGGTGCGGCGCTCGGTGCTCGGGGCCGACTACGTGGACGCCGCTCTGGCCGGGGCCGATCCCTTCACGGCGCCGCTGCAGGAGCTGGTGACGGAGTACTGCTGGGGCGAGATCTGGACGCGGGGTGTGCTCTCGCGCCGCGACCGCAGCCTGCTCAACCTGGCGATGCTCACCGCGCTCAACCGTCCGCACGAGCTCCGGCTGCACACGCGCGGCGCCGTCGCGAACGGCGTCAGCCGCGAGGAGATCCAGGAGGCGCTCCTGCAGGCGACGATCTACGCGGGCGTCCCCGCCGGCGTCGACGCCTTCCGCATCGCGCGCGAGGTGCTGGAGGAGCCGGGGGAGGAGCCGGCGGGGCGCGACGCGACGCCGGGAGCGCCGTCGTGAGCGCCGGGCGGCGCCCGGGCGCGCTCCGGCGCGTCGGCGTGGTGGGCGTGGGCCGGATGGGCGCGCCGATGGCCGGGCAGCTGGTCGCGGCCGGGTTCGAGGTGCGGGTCCACGACAGCCGCCCGGAGGCGGTCCGCGACGCCGCGCTCCGCTTCCCGCCGGCGGAGGCGGCCGCATCGCTCGCGGCGCTCGCCGCGTGGGCCGACGCCGTCGTCACGATGCTCCCCGACGGAGCGGTCGTGCGCGAGGTGGCGCTGGGCGCGGGGGAGGGGGACTCGTGCGCGGCGGGCTGGGCGACCCGGGAGGGGGAGGGCGGCGCGCGTCCGCTCCTCGTCGACATGAGCTCGTCCCATCCGTCGGGGACGCGGACGCTCGGCGAGGCGCTCGCCCCGCTCGGCGTCTCGGTGGTGGATGCGCCGGTGTCGGGAGGCGTCCGGGGCGCCGAGGCCGGAACGCTCGCGATCATGGCCGGCGGCGAGCCTGCGGAGGTCGACCGCTGCGAGCCGCTCTTCGGGGCGATGGGCCGGACGGTGGTCCGCACGGGCGGCCTGGGATCCGGGCACGCCACGAAGGCGCTCAACAACTTCCTCTCGGCCTGCGCGATGATCGCGGCCACCGAGGCGGCGCTGGTCGCGAAGCGCTTCGGGCTCGAGCCGCGGCTCGTGATCGAGGCGGTGAACCACTCGACGGGCCGCAGCTCCTCGACCGAGGAGAAGTTCCCGCGCTTCGTCTTCTCCGGCGATCTCGATGCCGGGTTCGCGCTCGACCTGATGCTGAAGGACGTCGCCTGCGCGGCCGACCTCGCCCGCGAGACGGGGACGCCGGCCCCGCTCGCCGGCGCGACGCGGGAGCTGCTCGCGGGCGCGCGCGAGGCCCTTCCGGCGGGCGTCGACTACATGCAGATCGTGCGCCACCTCGAGGCGGGGGCGGGGGCCGCCGTCAGCGGGCCGCCGGGCGCGTAGGCGGCGCGCGGCGGCCCGGGCCGGGCGCGGCCTAGTCGATGTAGCGCCATCCGCGCGACGACTCCCGGGCGCCGCGCGCCGGGAGCGTCTCGAGGTAGCCGGCGCGGCGGAAGAGCTCCATCGCCGCCTCCTCGGCCTCGCGGATCACCTCGGCCTCGTCCCAGACGGTGACGCGGCCGCCGTCGAGGAGCAGCTCCCCGTTCACCAGCACCATCTCGACGTGCGATGCGTCGGTGCTGTGCACCAGGTAGCTCAGCGTGCGGCGCTGCTCCATCGCCGGCGCGAAGTCGGGGCCGCTGATGTCGACGACCACCAGGTCGGCCGCCGCCCCCTCCTCGATGCCGCGGACGCGCGGGTCGAGGAAGAGGTGGCGCTGGCCTGCGCGCGTCGCCATCTCGAGCAGGAGCTCGGTCGTGATCTCCTGGTCGTGGTCGGTGGTGTCTCCGCTCCGCTCCTCGTACTCCCTGCGCACGGCGACCGAGGTGAGGAGACGTCGCATCACCTGCCAGATGGAGGACTTCGGGCCTCCCATCGGCCCGTCGTTGCCCATCGCCGGAACGACCCCGACGGCGAGGAAGTGATGGAGGCCCGGCCCCATCTCGTCGCGGATGCGCGGGGGGACGAGGCAGGCGGTGACGCCGTGCTCGGCCCAGATCGCGTACTCGTCGGGTTCGAGGTTGAACGACTTCCCCCCGGAGACCTGGTCGTCGAGGATGCCGATCTCGGCGGCGTGCTTGACTGCCCCGCCGCGGGTGTAGCCGCGGGCGGCGAGCGTGCGGCGCCACTCGGCGCCGGAGAGGTCGAGATCGAAGGGGACGCCGAGCTCCCGCACGCCCTCCCGCAGCGCGACGAGCTCCTCGTCGGTCGCGACCCAGGTGCCGTTGATCGGGCTCGCCGTCACGGTGATGCGGTCGCTGTTCCAGCGCTTCCCGAGGCGCTCGGTCTCGCGGAGAACGGCGTCGACGCTCTCGCGCGCGCCCGGCGGGATCATCTCGGCGGAGAGGTGGACGCGGGAGGCGAAGCCCCGCATTCCCGACTCGTCGATCGCGCGCAGCACCCCGTCCATGTTGTCGAGGGGGACGTTCGTGAAGTGCTGCTCGTGCACGGCCGTCGTCCCCGCCCGGAGCATGTCGAGCATGTGCAGCCGGACGAGCCTGTAGGAGATCTCCTCGCCGGCGTGCGACCAGAGGTCGTGCATCGTCGCCATCAGGCCGCCCATCCCCGCTCCCGGCCGCGGCCGGTCGTCGAGCCGGGCGCGCATGAGGACCTGGTCGAGGTGGTTGTGGGCGTTGACGAGCCCCGGGAGCACGGCCTTGCCCCGGGCGTCGACCGTCCGCTCCGCCTCGACGGCGCAGCTCCGGTCGGGCCCCACGGCGACGATGTCGCCTCCCGAGACGGCGACGTACCCGTCGCGGTAGACGCGGCGCTCGTCGTCGAGCGTCACGACGTAGGCGTTGCGGAAGACGATGTCGGCGCGGGTCGGCTCTCCGGTCACGGCTCTCTCCTCCTGCTCGCGCTCCCCGGCCCGCGGCCCGGCGGGCCTAGCGGGCCGGCCGGGCGAACGTCTCGAAGATGCTCTGGTAGTTCTTCATGTGCCGCTCGAGCGGGACGGCGTGGCGCGGCGCGTAGAAGATGAGGCGGTCGAGCAGGCCGTCGTAGCGCTCGGCCTGCGAGCGCACGTCGGCCGGCGTCCCGACGAGGCAGCACGACTCGAGCATGCGGTCGGTCACGGCGTCGGCGACGTTCTCCATCTCGCCGCTGCGGAAGGCGTCGCGCACCTGCCGCTTCTCCTCCTCCCAGCCGCCCGCGTCGAAGATGCAGTCGAAGGCGCGCGGCGAGAGGTAGAAGCCCAGGGTGATCGCCGCGTCGCGGCGGGCGACGGCGCGATCCTCGCTGATGGAGGTCACGACGTCGGAGGTGAAGGAGAAGCTCTCCCGCGCCCGACCGCCGGCCTCGAGGCGCTCGCTGATGGTCGGGATGATCGTCTCCCGGAGGTACTGCACGCTGTTGATGGGGTGTCCTATCAGGCCGTCCGCCAGGTCGCCCGCGACGCGCAGCGAGAGCTTGTTGACCGCCGCGAGGTAGACGGGGACGGGGTTCTCCGGGCGGTATCCGCGCGCGCCCTGCAGGCGGAAGAAGCGCCGCTCCCACTGGATGCGGCCCTCGTTGGTCGTGAGCTCGCGGAGCAGCTCCAGGAACTCGCGGATGCGCGGCGCGGGGTGCTCGGCCTGATCCCCCAGGATGCCGTAGAAGCGATTGAGCTGCGGCCGGACGCCCGAGCCGATGCCGGCGATGGCGCGTCCCCCGGCGAGCTCGCCGAGGTCGGTGATCATGTCGGCGTGCGCGACCGGGTTGATGAGCGGCTGGACGACCACGGCGGTGCCCAGGGTGATCCGCTCCGTGTGCTGCGCGAAGGCGGCGAGCCGGAGGTAGCCGTGGCTCCCGGAGGTCCATGCGCTCTCGAAGCCGCTCGCCTCCGCGGTGCGCACGAGCCCTATGGCCTCGGTGGCGCTCACCTCGAGCGGTGCGATGCCGATCTTCTCGACCATGGTCTCCCCTCCTTCGCGCCCCGTGCGGCCGCCGCACTATATATGCCGGATCGCCCGGGCGGGATGCGGGATGCGGGCGGCCGGGCGGGCGCCGCTACAGCGACATCGGAGCGAGCTCGGCGTGCACGGCGAGCGGGGCGCCGGTGAGCGCCCGGATCCGCTCCGGGTCGACGCCCGGCGCGTGCTCGCGGAGCACGAAGCCCGACCCGGCGACCTCGATCACGGCGAGATCGGTGACCACGAGCGAGACGCAGCCGCCGCCCGCCGTGACGGGGAGGGAGCAGCCTCCGACCAGCCGGGGCGCGCCGGCGTTGGTGGTGTGCTCCATCACCAGCCAGAGCCGCCGCGCGCTGACCGCGAGATCCATGGCGCCGCCGATCCCGCCGAGCCCCTGCTCGCCGGTGACGTTCCAGTTGGCGAAGGAGCCGTCGGAGGCGACCTCGTAGGCGCCGAGCACCGCGCAGTCGAGGCGCCCGCCGCGGATGAGGGCGAAGGAGGATGCGTGATCGAGGATCGCCGCGCCGGGCTCGAGCGTGACCGGCTGGACGCCCGCGTTCACGATGTCGGGATCGACGCCCTCCCCGGTCGCGAGGGCGCCGTAGCCGACGACGCCGTTCTCCGAGGTGAGGAGGATCTCGTCGCGGGGATCGAGGAAGCTCGATGCGAGCGTCGGGATCCCGATGCCGAGATTGACGACCCAGCCCGGCTCGAGCCGGCGGGCGATCACCGCCGCCATCTGCTCGCGCGAGAGGCGGCCCGGCACCGCGGCGCTCCCCGCGGCGGTGCTCACTCCGGTGCCGCCCGGGCGCGCTCGGCCGCCGACGGCGGCCGGAGGGCGAGCCAGTCGACGTCGAAGAGCCCCTCCGGCGCCTGGGGGATCGGGGCCAGGCGGTCGACGTAGAGGCCGGGCGTGTGCACGTGATCCGGGTCGATCGCGCCGGGCTCCTCCAGGGACTCCTCGACCTCGGCCACGACGAGCGCCGCGGCGGTCGCCATCAGCGGGTTGAAGTTGCGCGCCGCCCGGCGGTAGACGAGGTTCCCGGCACGGTCGGCGCGGTGCGCGCGCAGGAGCGCCACGTCGGCGACGATCGCCGTCTCCAGCAGGTGCTCCCGCCCCCCGAAGCGCCGCGTCTCCCGCCCCTCGGCGAGCGTCGTGCCGGCGCCCGCCGGCGTGTAGAACGCCGGGATGCCCGCTCCGCCGGCGCGGATGCGCTCGGCGAGCGTCCCCTGGGGCACGAGCTCGCAGCGGAGCCGCCCGTCGCGGATCGCCTGCTCGGCGGGGCCGGGTATCGAGGGGCGGGTCGATGCGGAGAAGGAGACGATGAGGTGGGAGACGCGGCCGTCGGCGACGAGATCCCCCACCGTCCTGACGTCGGGACGGGGGCTCCGGTAGCCGACCGAGTTGGCGACGATGGTGAGATCGCGCGTGCCGCGGCGGTGAAGCGCCCGCAGCAGGTTCCAGGGCGTCCCCGGCCCGAAGCCCGGCACCAGGATCGA
>DAOULG010000046.1:0-2098 GCA_034420495.1 Dehalococcoidia bacterium | reverse complement strand
TGCTCTTCCTCTGCTCGGAGCGGGCCGGCTACGTGACCGGCGCCAGCATCGCCATCGACGGGGGCCAGGCCCGCGGCATCTGATGAGCGGAGGCCAGGCCCGGAGGCGCCCCGGCGGCGCGCGCCCCGCCCGGAGGCGTCAGCGCGAGCGGCCGCGCAGGCGCGCGGCGAGCCGGCCGAGGGGGAGGAGGCGCCCGCGGAGACCGGGCTCCGCGCCCTCCGGGCCGTCTCCGGCCGGGCGCTCTATCGGCTGGTGCCCCGCGGACTCACCCGCGCGCAGCGCGACCGACGCGAGCAGCATGATCGCGCCGAGCAGCGCGAGCGAGACGATCCAGGCGAGCGCGTCGTCGTACATCTCTTCCCGTCCCGCTGCGGCCGCCCCGCGGCGACCCGGCCGCATCCTACCGCCGCCCGGCCGTAGCGGCCCACCCCGCCGCGCGGGACGGCCGCACCCGCCCGGCTGCTATCGTCGAGGCATGCCCTTCGGCAGGCGGGCGGAGCTGGCTGAGGCGAGAGGCGCGCGGTGCGCCCACTGCGGTGCGCCCACCGAGCGCGCCTGCCTCGCCTGCGCCCACCTCGTCTGCCCCGGCTGCGAGGAGCGGCACGACCGGGAGTGGCGCCACCGCGCCTACGGCGAGGCCTGAGCCCCGGGCCGGCGCTCAGCCGGGGAGCTGCATCAGCTGCAGGGCGTTCCCGTCTGGATCGGCGAAGGTCGCGACGACGCCGCCCCACGCCTCCGCCTCCGGCGGGCGCGAGAAGCGGACGCCGGCGGCGGCGAGGCGGCGGTGCACGCCCTCCGCGTCCCGGACGCGGAGGTTCAGCATCGTGCGCACCGGCTCCAGGCTCGCCCCCTCGACGGCGTCGTGCTCGGCGATGGTGAGCCTGAGCTCCCCCCACTCGAAGTTCGCGAAGCCCGGCCGCTCCGAGCGCGGGGCGAGGCCGAGCACGTCCCGGTAGAAGCGCAGCATCGGCGGGAAGTCGCCGGTCCAGAGCATGACGCCGGCGAGGCCGAGGATGTCCGCCTCCGGAGCGCCCGCCCCTCCGCTATCGGCCACCGCCCCACGGCCCCGCGGCTAGTCGAAGCTCGTGAGGATCACGGGTCGGGCGTGCTCCGCGAAGCCCTCCGCGCGCAGGTAGCTCGGCGTCGTGCGGAAGAGCAGACGCGTGTAGCTCTGGTCGTGCGGATGCGCGTCGCCCTGGCCGGTCGCGGCCGCGCGGCGCCGGAAGAAGTCGGCCACCTCATCCGGGTCCTCGATGAGCTCGGCGGTGCCGGCGACCCAGACGTTCTTCGTGTAGCCGAGCGACATGTAGGGGGGCCCCTCGGCGTCGATGAAGAGGTAGCCCACGGTCGGGTTGTTGCGGACGTGCTGCACCTTGACCTGGTGGTGCTGGCTGATCGTGCCGATCGTCCAGCCCTCGACGAAGGTGGAGACGGGCCGCATCACCGGCACCCCGTTCTTGCGCAGCGTCATCAGGAACGAGAGCGTCCCCGCGTGGTACTGGGAGATGAAGGCGCGGATCTCCTCCCGGAGCGCCTCCCCCGTCTCCCCGTCGACCGCCTTCTCGCCGTCCCAGACGCGGCGCGGCAGCTGCGACGTCATGCTCGCCTCCTCACCTTCCCTCCGCCGGCGGCGCCCGCGCCCCCGGCCCCTACACCGACGGTACCGGCTCCGGGAACTCCCGGAGGATCACGGCCCGCATCGGCTCGCCCGGGTAGAAGCCCTCGGCGCGCACGTACTGCGGCCGCGTGCGGATCAGGATGCGGCGGTAGCTCTGGTCGGCGGGGTGGGCGTCGCCGCGGCCGGTCGCCGCGCTGCGGCGCTCGAAGAAGGCCGCCACCTCGTCCGGATCCTCCACCAGCTCCGCCACGCCCTGCATCCAGACGTTGCGCGGGAACTGGAGCCGCCCGTAGCGCTCCCCGTCCACCTCCACCCAGAGGTAGCCGACGATGGGGTCGCGGCGCACGTGCCCGGTCTTCAGGTGCAGGTCCTGGGTGATGGTGTTGGCCGTCCACCCCTCGAGGAAGCTCCCGACCGGGCGCATGATCTCGCGGCCGTCGCGGCGCCTCGTCATCAGGAAGGCGCGGTTCTGGCTCCAGT
>DAOULG010000045.1:0-6050 GCA_034420495.1 Dehalococcoidia bacterium | reverse complement strand
AGCTGCTCCGGGGGCAGGTTCGCCCGCACGAGGAACTCGGTCGCCTCGTAGACGCCCGGGGCGTCCTCGTTCGGGATGCGGAGCCGGGCGCCGTGGGGCGCGCCGGTCGCGAGGAAGACGGCGTCGAAGTCCTCGGCGATCCGCTCGAGGGGAACGTCGCGGCCGACGTGCGTCCCCGTGACCACCTCGATGCCCAGGTCGCGCAGCTCGCGGAACTTGCGCTCCACGGCCGGCTTGTTCTGCTTGAAGTTCGGGATGCCGTAGAGCAGGATCCCGCCGGGCTCGGGCCAGGCGTCGAACATGACGACGCGGTAGCCGCGCCGGGCGAGCGGCTCGGCGCAGGCGATGCCGGCCGGCCCCGTCCCGACGACGGCGACGCTCAGGCCGTTCGCCGCCGCCCGCCCCGGCGCCGGCAGCGTGCCGTGGGTCCGCTGGCGCTCGGTGACGAAGGTCTCGAGCTTCCCGATGGCGACGGGGGCCGCCTTCTTGCCGACGACGCAGTGCCCTTCGCAGAGCCGCTCCTGCGGGCAGAGGCGCCCGCACATCTCGGGGAGCTCGCTGGTCTCGCGGAAGATGTTGGCGGCGCCGTCGACGTCCCCCTGCTCCAGCAGCCAGAGCGCCGCCGGGATGTCGTTACCGACCGGGCACGCCTTCTGGCAGGGTGCGGCGGGGCACTGGATGCACCGCTCCGCCTCCTTCGCGGCGAAGTCGGGATCGAAGAGCGCGTAGACCTCGTCCCAGTTCCCCACGCGCTCGCGTGCGGGCTGCTTCTCGGGGAGCTGCGCCGGGATCCGGAGGCGCGCCTTGCGGTCGACGTTGGTCCGGTCGCTGGCCGCGTCCGGGGAGCCGCGCTCGGCAGGGGCCACGGTCTTCGCGTCGTCGGACATGCGCTCGCTCCGTCCCCGGGCGGCGACGACGTGCGCCCGGCCTCCGGCCCCGGCCGTCGGGCCGACGCGGGGCACCGGCGCACGCCATGAGCGTGGCGCAGTCGGCCCGTACGGGAAAGCCCCGTGCCTACGCGGGCGCCGCCGAGGCGAGCATCTGCTCGTCGGCGTGGTCCCGGCACGCCTCGCAGCGCCCGTAGACCTCGAGGCGGTGCGCCTCGATCGCGTAGCCGGTGCGCCGGGAGAGCTCTCCGAGCAGGTCGTCGATGTCGCAGGTGGTGAAGTCGATGACGGCTCCGCAGTCGGAGCAGGAGATGTGGTGGTGGTGGCCGCCGCTCGTGAGCCTGTAGTGGAGCGCGCCGTCGTCGAGCACGATCTGGCAGACGACGCCGAGATCGAGCATCAGCCGCAGCGTGCGGAAGACGGTCGCCCGCCCGACGCCGGGGGCCGCCGCGGCGAGCTCCTCCGCGGTGAACTGATCGCCGAGCCCGGCCACGGCGGAGAGGAGCCGCCTGCGGGGCGCGGTGACGCGGTGCCCGGCTCCCAGCAGGCTCTGCACGAGCAATCTCTCCTCCGGCGTGTAGCTCATGGCGGCAACCTCCCGGAGCGGCGCCGGCGCCGGCCTCTCGCCCCTTCGATGCTGATGGCGCGTGCGCCCTGCTGTCAATCCGCGGGAGCAGGCGGCAGAATGTCGGCGTGATGCTCCCACGGGCGCGCGTGGCGCTCAGGGTGGTCGTGATCCTCGGCGCCGCGTACATCGCGTGGCAGGCGCGGTTCGCGCTGCTTCCGTTCGCCCTCGGCGGGATCGCCGTCTACATGCTCACGCCCCTGGTCGATCGGCTCGCCTCGCTGGTGCCGGTCCAGAGCCACCGCGGGGACGTCCTGCGGCGCGGCGTCGCGGTCCTCGTGCTCTACGTCGTGATCGGTCTCCTTCTCTTCGGCCTCGGTTTCGCGCTCGTGCCCGTGGCCGCCGACCAGATCGCGCGCTTCGTCGACGAGCTTCCCGATCTGATCGCCGCCGCGCGGCGCGAGTTCAACGAGCTGCTGCGCGAGTACCACGACCGGGTGCCCGCCGCCGCGCAGGAGCGGATCGGCGGCTACGTGGAGGAGTTGTCGCAGTCCTTCGCGAGCGGCCTCGCCACGACCGTCCGCGGATCCCTGGCCTGGCTGACCGGGACCCTGGGCCTCCTGATCGGCTTCCTCGCGATCCCGTTCTGGATGTTCTACGCGCTCAGGGACCGGCACATCGCGGGGAGGAACTTCCTGCGGTCGGTTCCCGCTCCCGCGCAGTCGGACGTCTCGAACGTCCTGCTGATGGTCGATCAGATGATCGGCCGCTACATCCGCGCGCAGCTGGCGCTCGGCGCCGTGGTCGGAGTCGCGGTCGCCGTCGGCCTGACGGTCCTGGGCGTCGAGCTCTCGCTCGCCCTGGGCCTCTTCGCGGGGGTGACGGAGCTGATCCCGATCATCGGGCCCTGGCTCGGCGCCGTCCCGGCGGTCGTCATCGTCGCGGCGACGGCTCCCGAGCTTCTCCCCTGGGTGGTGCTCCTCTACGTCGTCGTGCAGCAGCTGGAGAACAACCTGCTCGTGCCGCGCGTGCACGGGCATGCGCTCGACCTGCACCCGGCGGTGATCATCATGCTGCTGGTCGTGGCCGGCTCCGTCTTCGGCTTCATCGGGCTGATCGTCGTCGTCCCGCTCAGCGCGATCGTGCGCGAGCTCTTCTGGTACGCGGATCACCGGTTCACCGGGGCGACGCCGGAGGAGGCGCTGGGGCGCACCGGGATCGGGCGCCGCCTGGCGCGCCGCAGCGCGCCGGAGCCGCCCGACGCCGGCGAGCCGGAGGGAGAGGGCGACCCGGCCGCGGGCGCTCCCGGCCCCGCGCCGGCGCCGGGACCCGGGCCCTAGCGGGAGTACCGGTCGCCCGGACGGATCGCTAGCGGACGATCTCGCCGCTCAGGACGAGGAGGCCCTCGGGCGTCGCCTCGGCGCCCCCCTCCGCGACCCGCACGGAGATGCGGCGGGGGAGCAGCAGCGCCGTCGTCTCGACGAGCACCGACTGCGCGCCGGTCGCGTCGGCGGTGAAGACTCCCCCCGAGACCGCGCGCAGGGAGTCCTCCAGCCAGACCTGGTAGACCGCGCCGAGCGGGAGCGGCGGCATTCCGGCGACGACGAGCACCCCCGCCCCGGCGCTCTCGCTGTAGAGGTAGTGCCCGCTCGCGGCGGCGCCGGCGGCCTGCGAGGTGAGCACCGTGGTCGTCGCATCGGCATCGGTGCTGATCTCGGCGATCGTCCTCACGAGATCCTGCCGGAGCGGGACGGCGCCGGCGGCGGAGCTCGCGGGAGCCCCGCTGGCCGCGGAGAGCGCGGCGACCTCCTTCGCCGTCGCCTGCAGGACGGCGGTGAGCGAGGCCGACTCCTCGCGCAGCCGGTCGATGTCGCGCTGGAGGTCGCTCACCCAGATCGCGCCGGCCACGATGGCCGCGGCGGCCGCCGCCCACCCGGCGGCGGTCCCCGCGCGTCGCCTCGCCCGCGCCCACAGCCCGCCGCCGCGCCCCTCGCTCCGCGCGGCGCGCAGCACCCGGGAGCGCAGCGAGGGGTCCGCGCGGCGCAGCGGGGCGGAGAGCGCTATCAGGTCGACGATCTCGTGGTAGGACGAGAGATCGCTCGCGGCGTCGGGGTCGGAGCGGACGAGCCGCTCGGCCGCGCGCCGGTCCGGCTCGCTGAGGGAGCCGAGGGCGTAGCCCGCCAGCAACTCCTGGCGCTCCTCCGGCGTCACCGTCGCCTCCCCTCCGCGCGGGCGGAGCCGTAGGCCCCCGCACGCACCGTCCACGTGTCGGCGAGCAGGAGGCGGAGCTTCTGCATCCCGAGGCGCATGCGGGTCTTCACGGTTCCCGCGGGGGACTCCGTGTGGCGGGCGATCTCCGCCTGCGTCATCCCCCCGAAGTAGGCGAGCTCCAGCACGCGGCGCTGCTCGGGCGGCAGCGCCTGCATCGCCGCGCGCACCGCCGCCCGCTCCTCATCGAGCTCGGCCTCCCGCTCGGGATCCGCCGTCCGGTCGTCGCTCGCCACCCGCTCCGCCGCATCCTCGCCCGCCGCCTCGATGCGCCACCGCCGCGTGCGGCGCCGGAGCTCGTCGATCGAGCGGTTCCGGGCGACCGACGCGAGCCAGGGGGTGAAGCGGCCGTGAGCGGCGTCGTAGGAGTCCGGCCGGCGCCAGAGCTGCAGGAAGACCTCCTGCACGACGTCCTCCGCGAGGCCGCGATCGGAGAGGACGCGCAACGCCACCGAGAAGACGAGGGCGGAGTAGCGGTCGTAGAGCGCCTCGAGCGAGCCGGCGTCGCGGTCCGCGAGAGCGAGCATCAGCGCCTCGTCGCTCGGTCCTGCGGGCCGCCCGGGCGATCGCCCGCGGGCGCGGTCCGGGATCGCGCGCGGCGCCGCCGGCTCCAGCGGCGCCAGGGGGGAGGGCTCGCGGGGGAGGGGTCGCGGGGCGGATCGTCCGGGCATGGGGTGCCCTCCGGTCGGGATGGCGCTCGATGATAGGCTACCGCGTCAACGCCCGGCGTCCGCCGGTGGCGGGTCGGCGGTCCGCCGCGGAGCGGGGGTGACGGTGCACCGGGGCGGTTCCAGGACGGGCCCTCGATGCGGCGCCTGACGGCGCCGCCGGATATCCCCGCCGCCGCCGCGCTCCTCGTGGCGACGGCCCTCCTGACGGCGTTCTCCGTGCTCTGGCGCGCCGCCGCCTCCGCCGACGAGCCGACGCTCGCCGCCTCCCTCGCGGCGATCGCGGAGAACCGCGCTCCCTACCTGGCGGCCGGGGCGACCCGCCTCGCGTCGGGGGCCGCGCTCCTCCTCGGCGGCTGGTTCCTGGCCCGCGCCGGAGTGGCCCCGGGCCGGTGGGTGCCGGCGCTTCTCGCGCTGTCGGGGCTGCTCACCCTCCTCTCGGGAGCCCTGGCGCTTCTCCTCGGAGCGGCCTTCGCCGGGGTCGATCCGGAGGGCGGCGGCGGCCTCGCCCCCTGGGCCGCGCCGGTCGAGGGGGCGAGGTGGCTGACGGGCTCGGGGGGATTCGCGGTCGCGGGTCTGGCGCTCCTCTCGACGGCGGCCTCGCAGGGGCGGCGCTCCGGGGCGCCGCTGCTGCTCGCCGCGGCGAGCGGGATCGTCGGCCTCTCGATGCAGCTCATCTGGATCGAGGCGGCGAGCGCGGTGCACCGCGCCGCCGGGGTCGCCTTCCTGCTCTGGCTCGCCCTCGCCGGTGCGGGCCTCCTGGCCGGATGGGGGCCGTGGCGGGGCGCCGGCGCGCGCGGAGTGAGCGGCGGAGGACGGCGGCCCTAATCCCCGCCGATCTCGTGCAGCGCGGCGCGGATGCGCGCGGTCTCGCGCTCGGTCGCCGCCCGGGGCCGGTTCTCGTCGGGATCGATGTAGGCGGGCCTGAACTCCACGCGCGGCGGCTGGCCGAGGGTGAGATCGACGACGGCGACCGCGGTCGCGAACGGTCCCTCGCCCAGGGTGTTCAGATCGTCGCGGTCGAGGTCGAAGACGAAGTTGCCGAGACCGTAGAGGATGAGGGCGTCTCCCCGCCGCTCCCAGGGCTGGAGGACGTGCGCGTGGTGCCCGGCGACGAGGGCGGCCCCCGCGTCGGCGGCGGCGCGGGCGAGGAGACGCTGCTCGGAGGTGGGGAGCGGATCGTACTCGCGACCGAAGTGGAAGGTCACGATCACGAAGTCGGCGCCGCGCGCGGCCGCCGACACCGCCTCCCGGACGGCATCGACGCTCGCCCGCGCGACGCCGGGCGCGGAGGCCCCGGCGAAGACGGATGAGCGCACGGCGCTGAAGCCGAGCAGCGCGAGCCGCAGGCCGCCCGCCTCCACCGCGAGCGGCCGGATCGCCGCCGCCGCATCGTCGCCCGCGCCGAAGTGGCTCACGCCGACCGCGTCGAGGGCGCGGCGGGTGTCGGCGAGGCTGACGGGCCCGAAGTCGACCGCGTGGTTGTTGGCGAGGGAGACGGCGTCGAATCCCGCGTCGCGCAGCGCGCCGGCGAGCTCGGGCGGCGCGCGGAACGTGTAGTACTTGTCGAGCCGCTGGCCGCGGTCGGTGAAGGTGCCCTCCAGGTTCCCGACGAGCAGGTCGATCTCCGTCACGAGGGGCATCACGCGCTCGAACGGGTAG
>DAOULG010000044.1:0-8235 GCA_034420495.1 Dehalococcoidia bacterium | reverse complement strand
CCGGAGCGCCGCACGGCGCCCGCGGGCGGGGGCGGGGGCGAGCAAGAGCGCCGCGAGGAGCGCCGCCTGGAGCGGTCCCCTGCGCCGGAGCAGCGCGCGCCGCGCCCCGCCGGCGTCGCCCAGGGCGGGATGGAGCGCCGGGAGCGCGCCCCAGCGCCCGAGCAGCGAGAGCGCGCGGCCCACCCGGCGCTCCCCGGCGAGCCGCTCCAGCTCCGACCAGAGGCGCGGCCCGGAGATCGCCTCCAGGTGGCGCGCCCCCTCCCCAAGCAGGCGCCGGGTCCGGGGGTCGGGGCGGAGCGAGAGGCGCGCGGCGTAGCGCGCGCCGCGGAGGATCCGCGTCGCGTCGTCCCGGGCGGCCAGGGGATGGAGCGCCCGCAGCACGCCTCTCTCCAGGTCGGCGAGGCCGGAGAGCGGGTCTAAGAGGGCGCCGCCCCGGGGCCGGCCCCCGGGGCCGCAGAGGGGGAGCGCCATCGCGTTGACGGTGAAGTCGCGGCGGCGGAGATCCTGTTCGATGGTCGCGGGGAAGCGCACCTCGGGGAGCGCGCCCGGGCGCGCGTAGCGCTCGGTGCGGAGCCGGGAGAGATCCAGCCGGCCGGCCCCTCCCGCGAGCGCGAGCGAGGCCGTGCCGAAGCGGGGCTCGAGGCGGAGCGCCTCCCCGGGGAGGCCGAGCGCCGAGGCGATCCCCGACGCGAGCGGCTCGACATCGCCGCCGACGGCGATGTCGAGCTCCTCCGGCGTGAGCGAGAGGGCGACGTCCCTTACGCAGCCGCCGACCGCCCACAGCGCGAGGCCGCGCCCCTCCGCCTGGGCCACCGCGGCGCGAAGCCCCCGCCCCGCCGCGGCGGGGAGCGCCCGCAGCAGCGCGCTCCGGGTAGGGCGCATAAGCGGGTAATCGATTATTGACACCGGGATCGGCTCTCCATAGGATCGGTCCAGGCACGCGTCGCGGCTCCCCCTCGGCGTGCGAGCACCCCGCGGCCGCCCGGCGACGCGCCCCGGGCGGCCCGGACGATCGTACGCGGGCGGCGCGGCAGGGAGGTGCCGGTGCTCGCTCGGGCCAGGCCCTCCGCACCCGATCCCGCCCCGCCGGGGGGCGGCGCGCCCCCGGGGGCCTCCGATCCCCTCGCCGACGTCGAGCGCCGGACCGGCCCCTTCCGGGAGCGGGAGCTCCTCGCCACCGCGCTGACGCACTCCTCGTGGAGCAACGAGCACCCGGGCGAGCCGGGCGAGGCGAACGAGCGCCTCGAGTTCCTCGGCGACGCCGCGCTCGGCTTCGCCGTCGCCCGCGAGCTCTACGCGCGCCACCCGGAGGTGCAGGAGGGGATCCTGACGCAGTGGCGCGCGCAGCTCGTCTGCGGCCCCACGCTCGCCCGGGTCGCCCGCTCGCTCGAGCTCGGCGCGGCGCTCCGCCTCGGGCGCGGCGAGGAGGCGACCGGGGGGCGCGAGCGCGAGGGCAACCTGGAGCGCGCCTTCGAGGCGGTGGTCGGCGCCGTCCTGCTCGACCGGGGGCTCGAGGCGGCGGCCGCCTTCGTGAGGGAGAGCCTCCGGGAGGAGTTCTCCGTGCTCGGCGTCGACGACGATCTCCTCAACGCGAAGGGGGCGCTGCAGCAGCTCGCGCAGGGGACCGGGCTGCGCCCGGACTACGTGCTGGTCGCCGAGGAGGGTCCGGAGCACGATCGCTCCTACCGCGTCGAGGTGCGCCTCGACGGCGAGCCGGCCGGCTCGGGCTCGGGGCGCAGCAAGCAGCAGGCGGAGAAGGAGGCGGCGCGCGAGGCGCTGCTCGCCCTGCGCGCCCGCCAGGCGGGGAGCTGAGATGCACCTGCGCTCGCTCGAGCTGCACGGCTTCAAGGCCTTCGCCGAGCGGCAGCGCTTCGAGTTCGGGCCCGGAATCACCGTCATCGTCGGCCCCAACGGCTCCGGCAAGTCCAACGTCGCCGACGCGATTCGCTGGGCGCTCGGCGAGCAGTCGGCGCGCCAGATCCGCGCGAAGCGCACCGAGGACGTGATCTTCAGCGGCTCCGAGCGGCGGCGGCCGATGGGCGCCGCCGAGGTGACGCTCATGCTCGACAACGCCGAGGGCTGGATGCCGGTCGAGTACCAGGAGGTCGCCGTCACCCGCCGCGCCGACCGCTCCGGCGAGAACGAGTACCGCGTCAACGCCCAGCGCGTCCGGCTCGGCGACGTGCTCGATCTCTTCCGCCGCGCCCAGGTGGGCCAGAACAGCTACGCGATGATGTCGCAGGGGCTCGTCGACGAGGTGCTGGCGCTGCGCCCGCGCGAGCGGCGCGGCCTCATCGAGGAGGCGGCCGATCTCGGGCGGCACCGCCACCAGCTCGCGCTCGCCGAGCGCCGCCTCACCGCGACCCGCGACAACCTCGGGAGCGCGCGGCTGCTGCTGCGCGAGATCGAGCCGCGCGTGCGGCAGCTCGAGCGGCAGTCGCGGCGCGCGCAGCGCTACGCCGAGCTGGCGCGCGAGCTCTCCGACGTCCTCTCGCTCTACCTGGAGACGGAGCTGCGCGCGGCGCAGGAGGCGCTGGCGGCGACGCGCGCCGAGCACGATCAAAGGCGGGAGGCCTTCTCCAAGGCGCGGGCGGATCTCGCCTCCATCGAGGAGCGCGCCTCGGCCCTCGAGCGCCAGCGCGGGACGCTCACCGCCGAGCTCTCCGAGGCGGAGTCCGGCGAGCGGACGCTCCGGGAGCGGGTGCGCGAGCTCGAGCAGGAGCAGGCGCTCGCGAGCCAGCGCGACGAGCTGCTCGCCACGCGCGCCCGGGAGCTCGCGCGCGACGTCGAGCAGCTCGCGGGCGCCCCCGGCGGGGACGATCCCCCGCCCGACGCCGGGCGGGAGGGCGAGGAGGCGAGCGATCTCTCCGGCCGCCTCGCCGCGGCCCGGGAGCTCTCCGAGCGCGAGCGCCGGGCGCTCGACGCGAGCGACGAGGAGGCGCGGGCGCTCCTCCGCCAGCTCGCCGAGGCGGAGGCGCGGCGCGCGCGGCACGAGGCGGAGCGCGACGAGCTCATCCGGCGCTCTGAGAGCGAGGCCGAGGCCTCCGGGCGCGCCGAGCGCGAGCGCGAGCAGGCGCGGGCGCGGCGCGCGGAGCTGCTGGTGCGCGCCCGGGAGTACGGGGCGCGGGTGCGCGACCTCACGGCGCGCTCCGAGACGCTCGGGCGCGACCTGGACGAGGCGCGCAGGCGGCGCGGCGCGGTGGAGCGCGCGCTCGAGGAGGAGCGGCTCCGGCTCGCGCAGATGACGGCCGAGCTCGGGCGCGCCGAGGCGGCGCTCGAGCAGCTCGGGGAGCGGCAGCGCCTCGTCGAGCGCTTCTCCGGGGAGACGCCGGGGGCGGGCGCCGGGGCGCAGGCGCTGCTCGAGGCCGCGGAGCAGGCGCGCTCCCCCGAGGGGGCCCAGGAGCGGGCGGGGCTCGCCGAGATAGCCGGCGCGGTCGGGCAGCTCGTACGCGTCCCCGGCGATCTCGGCGTCGCCATCGAGGCCGCGCTCGCCGAGCAGATCGACGCCATCGTGGTCGAGGGCGACGAGGCGGCGCTCGAGGCGCTCGAGCTGCTGCGCGAGCGCGAGGCCGGCTTCGCCACCATCTATCCGCTGGCGAGCCTCAGCGCCCCGCCCCCGCTCAACCTCCGCAACGAGCGCGGCGTGATCGGCGTGGCGGCGCGGCTCGTGCGCGCCGATCGCCCCTACCGGCCGCTGGTGGACGCGTTGCTCGGGCGCACGATCGTGGTCGAGGACCTCCCCACCGCCCGGCGCATGCTGACGCGCGGCCTCGGCTCCGTCGTGACGCGCGACGGGACGCTGCTCAGGCCCAACGGCTCGCTCTTCGGCGGCCGCGGCGGCGCCGCCTCCGAGCAGTTCTCGCTGAAGCGCGAGCTCGACGAGCTCCCCGAGCGGCTGCAGCAGGCGCGCGAGGAGGTCGGGGGCGCGCGCGCCCGGCTCGAGCGGCAGGCCGACGTCGTCTCCGACGCCCAGTCGCGCGTGGAGGCCGGCCGCCGGTCGCTCGAGGGCGCCGAGGCGGAGCGCCGCTCGGTGGACGGCGAGCGGGAGTCCCTCGCCCGGCGCTTCCAGCCGCTGGCGGCGGAGCTCCGCTCCGCGCGCGCCGTGCTCCAGGCCCCGGAGCCCGCGCCCCACGACCCGGGCTCGGGCCTGCGACTCCGGGAGGCGGAGTCTGAGGTCGCGATCGTGGGAGCGGAGCTCGCCACGCTGCGCGATCGCTCGCAGGCGCTCGTCTCGGAGCGCGACCGGGCGCTCGAGCGCGTCACCGCGGCTGAGGCCTCGCTCGCCCGCCTCGACGGGGAGCTGCGCGCCCTAGAGGCGCGCCGCGAGCAGCGCGCCGAGGCGGAGCGCCGGTCGCGGGAGCTGCTCTCCGGGCGGCGCGAGCAGCTCCGGGCCGCGACCTCGGAGCGCGAGGATCTCGCGCTCCGGCTCGGCGATCTCGAGCGCCGCCTGCAGGACGCGCGCGAGCGGCTCTCCGAGGCGAGCACGCGCGTCGCGCCGGCGCGGAGCGCGCTCGCGGAGGTCGCCGAGGCCGAGCGGCGGGCCCAGGCCGGGCGCACGGAGACGCAGTCGCGCCAGCTCGAGTCCGAGCGCGGCCTGCTCGAGGCGGAGGCGCGGCTCCGGCGCCACGAGGAGGCCGTCGGGGGCTGGCTCGCGCAGATCGCCGACGAGGGGATGACGGTCGACGAGCACGGGCGGGTGCGCGCCCCGGAGCCGGGCGGCGTCGCTCAGCCGCCGCGATCGGAGTTCGACGACACCCTCCCGGACGACGCCGCCGGCGCGCGGGCGGAGGAGGGCGCCGCGGCGGAGCGGGAGGCCCCCGGCCCGGGCGGCTCCGGGGCGGCGGAGAGCGCCGCTCCCGGCCTGCCGCCGCTTGCCGGCGGGTCGTCGGTCGACACCGCCGAGCTCCGCGAGCGGGTCTCGGAGCTCCGCTCGCGCATCCGCTCGCTCGGGCCCGTCAACGTCGACGCGCTCTCGGTGCTCGAGGAGGAGCGCCAGCGCGTCGAGTTCCTGAGCGGGCAGCTCCGCGACCTGGAGTCGACGGAGCGCGAGCTGCGCGGCGCCATCTCGGAGCTGAAGCGGCTGATCCGGCGCCGCTTCACCGAGACCTTCGAGAAGGTCAACGCCGCCTTCTCGGACTACTTCCGGCGCTTCTTCGGAGGCGGCCACGCCGAGCTCCGCCTCGAGCGGCCGGCCGCGGCCGCGGAGGGCGAGGAGGCGGAGGAGGGGGAGCCCGGGGAGGGAGACGCCGGGGCGGACGATCCCGACCCGGGCGTCGAGATCACGGCGCAGCCCCCCGGCAAGCGCATCACCAGCCTGGCGATGCTCTCCGGCGGGGAGCGCTCGATGACCTCGGTGGCGCTGCTCTTCGCGCTGCTCTCCGTGAACCCGGCGCCGGTCTGCGTCCTCGACGAGGTGGACGCGGCGCTCGACGAGGCGAACGTCGAGCGCTTCGTGGAGACGCTCCGCGAGCTCACCGAGCGCTCGCAGTTCATCGTCGTCACGCACAACCGCCGCACCATCGAGATCGCGGATGCGATCTACGGCATCTCGATGGGCGACGACTCTGTCTCGCGCGTGCTCTCGCTGAGCGCGGAAGATCTCCCCGCCGCGGGGTAGCCCCGCTCGCGGCAGCCCTGGCTACGCCCGGAGCGCCTCCTCGATGTCGCCCAGGTGCTCCAGGAAGTGGCGGGGCCCCCCGAAGAGGACGATCGCGCCGGCCGACATCTCGCCGGGCCCGAAGCTGACCTTCACCGTCTGCTCCAGGAAGTCGTCGGAGAGCCCCTCGAGCTCCCGGAGCGCCGCCTCGTGGCCGGCGAGGATCTCGTCGACGAGTTCCCGGGTCGAGAGCCCGCTCCGCTCCTCGACCTGGCCGTGGTTGATCTCGTCGACGGTGAGCGTGCGCTCCTGCCCCTGCTCCGCGATGCGCTGGCGGGCGAGCGCGACCGGGTTGGAGCGCGCGGCGAGGTGGCTCAGCGCGTCGCGGATGCGCCACTCGCCCCGGAGCAGCGGCCGCTCGCCCTGAGAGACCAGCTCGTCCGCGAGCGCGCGCACGCGCTGCAGGCCCTCCGTGAGCCCCTCCGCGATCTTCTGCCGGCGCTCCGCCGTCTCCGTCACCTGGCCCCCCTCGCCCGCTCGCTGCCTCGCGCCCGCCGCCGGGCGGCGGGGCGGGGCCCAGTCTGCCACAGGGCGGGGCGGGGGGCGGCGTGGCGCCCGGGGCGCGACTCGCTACGATCCCCCCAGAGGGCCCGCACGGCCGCTCCCCTCCGGGAGCGCCGCAGGGGGCCGCGAGGGAGGACGCCGTGGGGCTCTTCTCCGGGGATCCGGTCCCGGATGAGGCGACCGGGCGCGCGCTCGCCCGCACCCGCCGCTCCTGGCTGGGGCGGCTCGGGGGCCTCCTCTCGGGGGGCGTCACCCCGGAGCTCTGGGAGTCGCTCGAGGAGGCGCTGCTCGCGGCCGACGCCGGCGTCGGCACGACGGCCCGGGTGCTCGAGAGCGTGCGGGCCGCCTCCCCGCGCGATCCGGAGGAGCTGCGCGAGCTGCTCGCAGCCGAGCTCGTGGCGCTGCTGGAGGGCCCGGCCGCGCGCTCGCCCGGGCGGCTCTGGGGCCCGGACGCCCGTCCGCCGGAGCCGCCCGCGGTCGTGCTCGTGGTCGGGGTGAACGGGAGCGGCAAGACGACGGGGATCGCCCGGCTCGCCCACGCCTACCGGGAGGAGGGCTCGCGCGTGATCCTGGCGGCGGGGGACACCTTCCGCGCGGCGGCCATCGGCCAGCTGCGGACATGGGGCGAGCGCCTCTCGGTCGACGTGGTGGCGCACCGCCCCGGCTCGGATCCGGCGGCGGTCGCCTTCGACACGGTCGAGGCGGCGCGCGCCCGCGGCCACGACGTGGTGCTGGTCGACACCGCGGGGCGGCTCCACAACAAGAAGAACCTGATGGACGAGCTCGGGAAGATCCGGCGCGTCATCGAGCGCCAGCTCGGCCGCGGCCCCGACGAGGTGCTGCTGGTGCTCGACGCGACCACCGGGCAGAACGGCCTCGAGCAGGCGCGCGCCTTCACCGAGGTCGCCGAGGTCACCTCGCTGCTGCTCGCCAAGCTCGACGGGAGCGCCCGGGGCGGCGTCGTCTTCGCCGTCGCGAGCGAGCTGGGCCTCCCGGTGCGCTTCGTCGGCGTCGGCCAGGAGGCGGGCGACCTCGCCCCCTTCGACCCGCGGGGCTTCGTCTCCGCGCTGCTGGCCCCGCCGGCGGCCCCGGGCTCCTAGCGGGCGCGGCGGGGCCGCGGGCGGAGGGGTGATGTCCGACGCGCTCTCCTGGTACGCGGCGCTCGCCCTCGTCGGCGCGGCGTGCCTGCTCCCCGGGGCGGTGCTCTTCGGGGCGCTCCCGGGCCGGGGCGTGCTCTACGCGCGCGCGCTCGGGCTCGCCCTCCTCTCCTACCTCGCCTGGCTCCCCGGCGCCCTCGGCATCGGCTACGGCGAGGAGGCGGCCTGGGGGGCGCTCTCCGCGCTGCTCGCGCTCTCCGCCTGGCTCGCGTGGCGCCGGCCGGAGCTCCTCCGCGCGCTGCGGGGGCGGCTGCGACTGCTGCTTGCGGGCGAGCTCCTCTTCCTGGGGCTCTACTCCGCGCTCGCGCTGGTGCGCTCGCGCGCCCCCGACGCCGTCGCGACCGAGAAGCCGATGGACCTGAGGCTGCTCTCGGCGATCGACGCCACGGGGAGCTTCCCGCCGCCCGATCCCTGGTTCTCGGGGGAGCCCGTCTCCTACTACTACCTGGGCCACGTCTCGGTCGACGCGCTCGCCTCGCTCGCCTCGGTCGCGATCGGCCCCTCCTTCACGCTCGGCGTCGTGACGGCCGGGGCCGTCGCCGGCATCGCCGTGGCGGGGCTCGCCTACGATCTGCTCGCGTCGCGGGCGGGGAGCGCCGCGGATGCCGCAGCCAGCATCGCCCGCCTCGCGCCGGCGGCCGGCGCCGCCGTCTCCGTGGCCGCGCTGCTCTGGCTCGCGCCCCTCGCCGGCGCGCTCGAGCTCGCCGGCGCGAACGGCTGGGGCCGCGGCCTCGTCTCGGCGCTCGGGGTCGAGGGGCTGCCCGGCCCGGAGGGGGCGAGCGGGCTCGTCCCGGAGCGCTACTGGTGGTGGTGGGACGCCACGCGCCTCCTCCCCGGCGTCATCGCCGAGTTCCCCGCCTTCTCGCTGCTGCTGGGGGACCTGCACGCGCACCTGCTGGCGCTCCCCCTGGGCGTGCT
>DAOULG010000043.1:0-7051 GCA_034420495.1 Dehalococcoidia bacterium | reverse complement strand
GGCGTCTCCCTGCAGATCGCGGCCGGCGAGTTCGTCGCCGTCATGGGCCAGTCCGGCTCCGGCAAGACGACGCTGATGAACACGATCGGCCTGCTCGACCGCCCGACCTCCGGCGAGTACCGCTTCTCCGGCCACCCGGTCTCGCTCCTCTCGCCCGACGCGCGCGCGCGCCTGCGCGGGAGCGCCTTCGGCTTCGTCTTCCAGTCCTACAACCTGCTCCCCCGCATGGCCGCTCTCGACCAGGTCGAGCTCCCGCTCGTCTACCAGCGCGCCCCCGACCGGAGGCGCCGCGCCGCCGAGGCGCTCGTGCGGGTGGGACTCCGCGACCGCCTCCACCACCGCCCGACCGAGCTCTCCGGGGGCGAGCAGCAGCGGGTCGCGATCGCCCGCTCGCTCGTCGTCTCCCCGCGGGTGCTTCTCGCCGACGAGCCGACCGGCGCCCTCGACACCCAGACCGGGCACGAGGTGATGGGGCTGCTCGGGGGGCTCGTGGAGGAGAGCGGGCTCACCGTCGTCCTGGTGACGCACGAGGCGGAGGTGGCGGCCTACGCGCGCCGCACCGTGCGCATGCGGGACGGCCTGGTGGTGGAGGACAGCGGCGAAGGGGGCGCCGTGCGTGCCGCGGAGCCCTCCGGATGAGCCTCCCAGACGCCTTCCGCATCGCGCTGCGCGCGATCCTCGCGAACCGGCTCCGGAGCGCGCTTACCTCGCTCGGCCTCATCATCGGCGTGAGCTCGGTGATCGTCCTCATCGCCGTCGGGCAGGGGACGCAGAAGGGGGTCACCGACCGCATCCGCGGGCTCGGGACCGATCTGCTCTTCATCGAGTCGAGCGTCGCCGCGACCACCTCGCAGACCGGCGGCCTGGGCGGCCTCGCCGAGTCGACGCTCTCCCGCAGCGACGCCGAGGCTCTCGCCGCGGCGGCGATCCCGGGCGTCGTCGCCGTCGCCCCCGTCGTCGCGGTCGAGGCGCAGGCGGTCGCCGGCGCGCAGAACGTCGGCGCCGAGATCGTCGGGACCGAGAGCTCCTACGCCGACGTGCGCGACCTGGAGGTGCGCCGGGGTTCCTTCCTCACCCCCGACCACGAGGAGGGGCGCTCGCTCGTCGCGGTGCTGGGCTCGCACGTCGCCGCGACGCTCTATCCCGGCTCCGAGGCGCTCGGGCAGGAGGTGCGGCTCTCCTTCGCCGGCGGGCGGATCACGCTCGCCTTCGTGGTCGTCGGCGTGCTGGAGGAGCAGGGGGGCGCGAGCGCGGCGGACGACCAGGTCTTCGTCTCGACGGCGGGCATCGCCAACCGGCTGCGCTTCCTCTTCACGCCGACCGGTGACCTCCGCGTCACCGAGATCGACGTCCAGGTGGCCCCCGCGGCCGACGAGGCGCGCGTCAAGGAGCAGATCTCCGATCTCCTCCTCTTCCTCCACGAGAGGCCGGAGCCCGACTTCGTGATCCACAGCCAGGACGATCTCATCGACGCGGCGACCGAGGTCTCCAACACGCTCTCCCTCCTGCTCGGGAGCGTCGCCGGGATCTCGCTGCTCGTCGGCGGCATCGGCGTGATGAACATCATGCTGGTCTCCGTCACCGAGCGGACGCGGGAGATCGGGATCCGGCGCGCGGTGGGGGCCACCACGTCGGACATCGTGACCCAGTTCGTGGCGGAGGCGCTGACGCTGAGCCTCGTCGGGGGGGTCGTCGGCATCGCCTCCGGGGTCGGCATCTCGCTGCTCCTCGACGGGCGCGAGCTCGGGGGCCAGGCGATGACGACCCTCGTGCAGCCCTGGAGCATCGCCGCCGCCTTCCTGGTGGCGGCCGGCGTGGGCCTCGCGAGCGGGAGCTACCCCGCCTACCGCGCGACCGAGGTCTCCCCCATCGCGGCGCTCCGCAACGAGTAGGGCAGGCGCTCCGGCCGGGCCGCTGACGGGGCGGCTGACCGGGCACCCCGCGCGCGCCCCTATACTCGGCCGACCGCCGCCGGCCCTCCCGGGGCGCGGCACGGACGCGCGGGACTCGGGGGGCTGATGTCTCGGACGCGGGCCCCCCGGCCGGAGCCGACGCCCGAGGTCGAGGCCGACGCCTTCGCCGAGCTCTACGAGGCCTACGGGGACCGCGTCTACCGCTACCTGCTGGTGCGGACCTCGCGGCCGCAGGAGGCCGAGGAGCTCACCTCCGCGACCTTCCTGCGGGCCTTCGCGAACCTCGGCCGCTACCGCGGGCGGGGCTCCGGCTTCGGGGCGTGGCTGATGACGATCGCCCACAACCTGCTCGTGAACTGGTACCGCGATCGCGGGCGCAGGCCCCCCACGGCACCGCTCGAGGAGGCGCTCTCCATCCCGAGCGAGACGCCGGGCCCCGAGGCGAGCCTGCTGCGCCAGGAAAGCGTCCGGCAGGTGCGCGAGGCGCTCGGCAGCCTCGCCCCGGATCGCCGCCGGCTCGTCGCCCTCAAGTACGCGCGCGGCATGTCGAACGCCGAGATCGGCCGTATGATGGGCCGCAGCGAGGGGGCGGTGAAGGCGCTGCACCACCGCACGCTGCGCCAGCTCCAGGCGGAGCTGGCGCGCCGGGGCGGGGAGCCGGAGGCGGGGTCCGCCCCGCGCCGCGCCGCGGGGACGGGACGGGACGGCCGATGACGCCTCATCCCGGCGCGCTGCTGCGCACTCGCATCAGCGGCGTCGGCCGCTACGTCCCCGAGCGCGTGCTCACCAACCACGATCTCGAGCAGATGGTCGAGACCTCGGACGCCTGGATCGTCGAGCGCTCAGGAATCCGGGAGCGCCGCATCGCCTCGGGCGACGAGACCTCCGGCACCATGGGGGCGCGCGCCGCCGTGGAGGCGCTCGCCTCGGCCGGGCTCACCGGCTCCGACATCGATCTGGTCATCGGCGCCACCTGCACACCCGACGGGATGTTCCCCGCCACCGCGACCGTCATCCAGGACGCGATCGGCGCCACGAGCGCGTCGAGCTTCGACGTCAACGCCGCCTGCACCGGCTTCCTCACCGCCCTCTCGGTCGGCTCGCAGTTCGTGACGAGCGGATCCTCGGGGCGCGTGCTGGTCGTCGGCACCGAGACGCTCTCGCGCGTCGTGGACTGGACCGACCGCAGCACCTGCGTCCTCTTCGGCGACGGCGCCGGCGCCGTCGTGCTCGAGCCGGCGCAGGAGGGAGAGCCGGGCGGCCTCGCCTCCCCCGTCCTGCGCTCGGACGGCGCGCTCGGCGATCTGCTCTACGCCCGGGGCCCCGCCTCCGCGCGTCCCGGCACGGGCATCGGAGACAACGGGGCCGACCCGTTGCGGGCGGTGGCGAGCTGCATCGTCATGGACGGGCGGAACGTCTTCCGGCACGCCATCACCGCGATGACCGAGGCGGCGCAGGCCTGCCTCGCCGGCGCGGGGCTCGAGGCGTCCGACATCGCCCTCTGCATGCCGCACCAGGCGAACGTCCGCATCCTCTCCGCCTTCGCGCGCAACCTCCAGCTCTCGGAGGATCGCGTCTACATGAACCTGGAGCGCTACGGGAACACCTCCGCGGCGAGCATCCCCATCGCGCTCGCCGAGGCCGTCGCCGAGGGGCGCCTCGCCCCGGGCGACCGCGTGCTCATGGTCGCCTTCGGGGGCGGCTTCACCTGGGGCGCGACCGTGGTCGAGTGGAGCGGCGTGCGCCGCCCCGAGCGGCTCGCGGCCGTCCCCGGCCCGCACGCCTCCGCCGCCCCGCCGCCGTAGTCCCGGGCGGCCGCCGCGTGGCGGCTTGCGAGGCCCCGCCGTAGCATCCGCCCGCAGGGGCGTCCCGGCCCCGGGGGGGCGAGCGTGGACATCACCTGGCTCGGACACGCCGCGGTGCGCGTGCGGACGCGCACCGCCGCCGTCGTGATGGAGCCGGCGGCGCGCTCCGAGGGCGTCGAGATGGGCCGGCCGGCCGCCGCCATCGTGACGGTGAGCCACGACCATCCGGCGCACAACCACGCCTCCGGCGTGCGCGGCGATCCCGTCGTGCTGAGACGCCCCGGCGAGTACGAGATCCAGGGCGTGCAGCTGCTCGGGGTCGCCACCCGGCTCGGCCCCGCGCCCGGCGACGACGCGGCTCCGCGCGAGGCGGAGGTGCGCAACGTCGTCTTCGTGCTGGAGGCGGAGCAGCTCCGCCTCGCCCACCTGGGCGGGATGGGGACGCCTCCCACACACCATGAGATGGAGCAGTTCGGCGACGTCGACGTCCTCGTCCTCCCGGTGGGCGGCGAGTCGGCGCTCACTGCCTCGGCCTCGGCGCGGATGACGCGCGAGCTCGATCCCCGCGTCGTGATCCCGGTCTGCTACGCGGCGGGCGGCGAGGCCCGGGGCGCGGAGCTCTCCGCCTATCTCACCGCCCTCGGCATCGAGGCGGAGGAGCCGGTCTCGCGGCTGAGCATCCAGCGCCGCGGGCTCGGCGATCAGACGCGCGTCCTGCTGCTCGAGTCGCGCGGCTAGGGCGCGCCTCCGCCGGCCGACCGCCCGACGGGAGCACGGCATGCCGACGTACAGGCGGCTCCTGATCGCGTGGATCTTCGTCCCGCTGCACCGCCTCGTCTTCCGCCTCTCCCGCGGCCGCCTCCTCGGTCGACTGGAGGGCCAGGGCGTCCTGATCCTCGTGACCCGGGGGCGGCGGAGCGGCCGGCGCCGGTCCTCGCCCCTGATCTACTTCCAGTTCGACGGCTCGGACGATCTCATCGTCGTCGGCTCGAACTACGGCCGGGACCGCCACCCGGCGTGGTACCTGAACGTCTCGGCCGACCCCGCCGTCTCCGTCGAGAGCGCGGGCGGCCGCTTCCCGGCCGAGGCCCGCATCACGCGGGGCGAGGAGCGCTCAGAGCTCTACGCGCGGGTGGAGGAGGCGAACGCGCGCTTCGCCGGCTACCGCGCCGCGACCGACCGCGAGATCCCGGTCGTGGTGCTGCGCCGTATCGCTCCGTGATCGCCCGGGCGCGGCCGCCCGAAGCGCGCGCCACCGCGGCCATGCCCGGACCCATGCGCCTCTCCCATCGCCGTTGGGATCAAGGCAGAGAGGCCGGTCGACCGACTGAGCGGGTGCCGTGATGGGTCGCGGTTCCGACGGCCGCAGGGGACTGTCGGCATTGATTCACCAGGTCGTGGGCTTGCCGATCTCGCGACCGTCCGAGCTGACAACCGGGTCGGGGAGTTGATTCTCGCGTAGTGACTTGTTGCGGATCGGCGTGGTAAAGCTGGCCGCCTCACGAAGTTCGCGGTTCGGCCGGCGGCCCCTTGTCAGGGCGGGTGCCGAGACACCCACGGCAATCCCGAACCGCGACCGGACCTCGCGGATCGGGACAATCAGGTCCGTGTCGTTCGTGACGACGAGCGCGACGTCTGGCTTCTCCTCGACGGCGTCGAGGATGAGGTAGGTCGCGAGATTGACGTCGGAACCCTTCTCCTCGGATCTCCAGACCTCGACGGTTCCATTGCCCGATACACGAGGAAGGCTGACAGCGTGCCTGAGGAACAGACCGTGGTGGATGCTCACTCCCGCGAGCGTGTCGAGAGCACGAAGGTAGGTCGCCTGACGGAGGGGCGCATCGGGATCCTGATGGACCTTCAATCGGGCCGTGAAGTAGCGGACCCGCCGGACTTCCACATCGCTCTTGAGGAGCGATGTGGCGAACCTCGAGACGTCAAGCCACTTGTAGCTCGAATCCTTCGGCGCTCCGTAGTAGAGATTGAGACCGTCGATGTAGACGTTCGCGACGCGCAAGCGGTCCACCAAAAAAATATGCGAGGCCCCGGAAGGGGCCTCGCGTCCAGCCCGAGAACTGAGCTGGAGCAGTCGTGCTCCGTAGTGTCACGGGCCCTCCGGACGGTGTCAACCACGCCTGGGCCAGCGCACAGCGTCCGCGCGCTGGGAGGGCTTCAGCCTACGGCAGGAAGCGCAGCGGGTTCACGATGTAGCCGTTGCGCCTCACCTCGAAGTGCAGGTGCGGACCCGTCGAGCGGCCGGTGTTGCCGCTCAGGCCGATGATCTGCCCCTGCGCCACCGTCTCGCCGATGGAGACGTAGATCTCCGAGAAGTGCCCGTAGCGCGTCTCGTAGCCGCCCGCGTGCACGATGTCGACGTAGAGGCCGTAGGAGCAGCAGGCGTCGCCGCCGGAGAAGACGACGCGACCGGCCTGCGCCGCGGCGATGGGAACGTACGGCGCGTTGATGTCGATGCCGAGCGGGTGCGCCGGCCCAAAGTACGAGGTGATGAGCCCGACCACCGGCCAGATGAAGCCCGTCGAGGATTCCTCGCGCGTGATGATCACGATCGAGGACTGCCAGGGGGGCGGGATCCGCTCGCCGCCCACGACGAGGAGCGTGTCCCCCTCCGTCAGCACGTTCGGGTCGGAGACGGCGTTCGCCGGGAAGGAGAGGATGTCCTCGACCCTGGCCTCGTAGATGTCGGCGATCTCGGTGAGCGTCTGACCGTAGCGGACATCGTGCAGGATCCCCTCCACGCTCGGGACGCGCAGGATGTCCCCGACCGTGAGCAGGTCGGCGTCGTCCACCACGTGGATGTTGTTCCAGGTGATGAAGTCCGGAGCGACGCCGAACTTCTGCGCGATGGCGCTGATGGTGTCGCCCGGGACGATCTCGTGGCGGAAGAACTTGGGGAGGACCTGCGGCGTGCGCGCATCGGGCACCGCGACGCGGGCCAGGGCCTCGCTCTGCTTCTCCTCGAGCGCGGCCAGCGTCAGCCCCGTCCGGTCCTCCGCCTCAAGCAGCTCGCCGCTCCGCACCGGCGGCGTGACGGTCGTCAGCGTGACCGGGAGCGCCTCGAGCGTGCGGGTCTCCGGGACGCGCACCGTCGCCCCGAGGCCGGGGACCGTCAGCCGCTGGAGCTCGAGCGGAGGCGGCGGCGGGGCCTCCGCCTGAGGCGGCTCGGGCGAGGGGAGAGCTCCGGTCGCGAGCACGAGCGCCGCGATCACGGAGAGCAGGCTCCCGTGCGTGAAGAGGCGGCGGCGGCGGGCGCGCCGCTCCGCGCCGGGCGCGGCGAACGACGGGCCAGCGGGCGGCGGGCGGCGGCGGGGCGGC
>DAOULG010000042.1:0-17028 GCA_034420495.1 Dehalococcoidia bacterium | reverse complement strand
CTCCTCCCAGAACGTGCGCATGCGCTCCTCCGTCACTCCCTCGAGCGCCTCCGAGGCGAGCTCCGGCCCGCGCGCGAGCTCTGCCTCGATCGCCGCCTCGTCGAGCCCGGCCCGCCCCAGGTGGAGCCGGAGCATGCGAGGGAACCGCTCGTAGGTCGGGGGCTGCTGCGCGATCTCGGAGACGACCTCCCGCCACCGCGCGACGTCCGGACGGGCGAGGAACGGGACCTCCGGCTCGGCGCGGGGCGCCGCGAGCGCCTCGCGGATCTCCCGCATCGCCTCCCGGTCCTCGCGCTCGCGCCGATCCATCTCGTACTGCAGCGCCCGGTCCAGCACGTCGCGCCGGGGATCGGCGGCGCGTCGCGATCGCTCGCCGAACTCGCTGCGGTAGACCTCCTCGATGTAGCGCTCGTCCATCACCAGGTGCGTCACGTAGCCGGCGAGGAAGGCCGGCGTCGGGCGCGGCAGGCCGGCCGGCCGCGCGAGCTCCGGGTGGGCGCGCGTCATCCGTCCCAGCGAGTCCTGCGGCGCGAAGTCGTCGAGGTCGTAGAAGTGCGTCTCGCTGCGGTCGCGGCGCGTGACGACGCGGATGTCGGGCGCGGTCGCCCCCAGGTAGTAGGCGCCGCGGTCGGCGTCGATCACCGGCCGGCCGAGCCTGAGCGCGACGCGCCGCGCGACCGCGAGGTGCGAGCCCAGCGACGGCACGGCTCTAGCCCGGGCCGGAGGCGGCGTCGGCCAGCCGGCGCACGAGGGAGGAGCGGAGCCGCCCGCGCCGTCCCGGCGGGGGCAGCCGGTGGCCGATCGCGCAGTTGGTGGACTCCATGACGACGTCGATCATACGCAGCCCGTTCGCGCGGAGCGTCGCCCCCGTCTCCGTCCCCTCCAGCAGTATCTCGGCATCCTCGGGGACGAAGCCCTCGGAGGCGCCGGAGATCGGGATCACGCGGTAGCGGCCGATGTGCCGGTCGCGGGCGTACTGGTCGGCGAGGGAGGCGTACTCCGAGGCGATGCGTATCACGCGCGCCGGATCGTCGCGGCGCCAGTGGGCGACGGCCTCCTCGATGCTCTCGGCCGGGAGATCCTCCGGGACGACGGCGCCGAGCCGGTAGGCGCTGCGCCGGAGGTCGCAGAGCTCGACCACCGGCGACTGGGGGAACATCGCGGTGTAGACGGCGAGCCAGTCCCGCCCGGTGAGCGCGAGATCGAAGAGCCCGAGCGCGACGGCGCGGGGCATGTCCTGCGGCCGCATCACCTTCACCGAGACGCCCTCCATCTCCGGGCGCGGGTGGCGCACGGCGCGCTCCTCCTCGTAGCCCTCGAAGGCGATCCCGGCCGCCCGGAGCGCGGCGACCGTGTGCCGCTGCGCGTGGCCGTCGGGGACGGCGATGCGCAGCGTCGAGCGCTCGGCTGCGCCGGCCCGCGGCCGGCGCAGCCCGGGCCGGATCACCAGGGGCGGCGGGTCGACCGGGCCGGCGGCCGTCCCGTCCGCGGCCGGCAGGGCGAGCAGCGGGCCCAGCGCCTCCGTCAGGTCGCGCCGCGTCAGCGCCCCGCGGTTGCCGAGCAGCCACGCGCTCCCGCGGTGCAGGGTCGCGAGGTCGGCGAGTCCCTCTGAGCGGGCGCGCTCGGCGGTGACGACGGCGGCGTCGGCATCCTCGGGGGGCCACGCCTCGGCGTTCGCCCACACCTCGATGAGGCGGTAGTCGGGGATCCGCGCGCGCGCGAGGAACCGCGACGCCAGGTTCGGGAGCTCCGTCGCCACGCGGAGCACGCCGTCGTCGGCGAGCCGCTGGAGCTCCGTCCCCGGGGCGCCGGCGAGCACCAGCGTGCTCTCGCCGATGTCGAGCGAGCGCAGCGGCACCACGGAGTCGTGCGGGTAGCGCACGAGCAGCTCGTCGATGTGGGCGCGCCCGGTGATGCCCAGGTCGTAGTGGCCGAGCGCGACCTGGATCGGGATGTCCGCCTCCGAGAAGACGCGCACCCGCACCCGCGGCCGTCCCGCCACCTCGAACCGGTACGAGCGCGAGCCCTCGCCGTAGCCGGGGACCTCGAAGCCGGCCGCCAGCAGGCGCG
Source organism: Dehalococcoidia bacterium (assembly GCA_034420495.1). Taxonomy (GTDB): domain Bacteria; phylum Chloroflexota; class Dehalococcoidia; order UBA2979; family UBA2979; genus VYDC01. Next base: position 14,958 of record DAOULG010000042.1, on the reverse strand, counting down.
GCGCGAGCGCGGAGCGCAGCTCGCCGCGCGGCAGCGCGACGCGGATCTCGCCGGGGCGGCCCGCGCTCATCGCTGAGCCCCGCCCCCGTCCGCGCCCGGGATCTCGGGCGCGAGCTCCGCGAGGCGCAGCAGGTCGGCGCCGAAGCCGGAGGCCGGGATCGCCGGGCCCCCGAGCGCCTCGGTGAGGCCGTCGTAGCGGCCCCCGGCGAGGCACTCGGCCCCGCCGACGAGCGCGCGGAAGGTGACGCCCGTGTAGTACTCGAAGTTGCGCGCGGTCGCCGGCCGGACGAGGTAGGGAACGCCCCCTGCGTCGAGCACGGCCGCGGCCGCCTCGAGCTCCGCGAGCGCCGGCCCCACCTCCGGGAGCACCGGGAGCAGCGCCGCGCGCAGGTTCGCGAGGTAGCCGGGCCCCTCGCCCATGACGTCGAGCGAGAGGCGCAGCGCCGGTGCCGCGTCGGGGTGGGCGGCGGCGAGCTCCTCCGCGAGCGCCCCGTCCCCGTCGAGCACGCGGTCGTAGGCGGCGAGCTGCTGCGCGGCATCGAGGCCCGCGGCGCGGACGGCGGCGCGCATGATCCCGGCGTGCGCGAGCTCCACCCGCGGGGAGAGGCCGAGCGCCCCGAGCAGCGCCACCGCCAGCTCGATGAGCTCGCGGTCGCCCTCGGGCGCCCCCACCCCGAAGAGCTCGACGCCGGCCTGCCACTGCTCCCGGTCGCCGTCCCCCGGGACGAAGCGGTAGACGGGCTCCACGTAGGAGAGCCGGACCGCGCCGCCGTCCGGGGACGGACCGGAGAGGCCTCCCTGCTCCAGGAGCCAGCGCGCCGCCGGGACGGTCCCGTCCGGGCGCAGCACGACGCGCTCGCCGCTCCAGCCGTCCCAGTCGAGGAAGGAGTAGACGCGCTCCAGCAGCTGCGGCGAGAGCGTGCCGGCCGCCGTGAAGAGGTGGAGCGGCTCCAGCGTCGGCGTGCGGATCTCGCGGTGGCCGCGCGCCCCCGTCACGGAGAGGAAGATGCGCTCGACGCTGCGGAAGCGCCGCATCTCCTCCGGGCCGAGCTCGCGCATCCCGCGGCTGCGCAGCATCTCGGGCGTCCCCGCCGCCTGGCCGGCCCCGGTGTCGTCCCGCGTCATCCGATTCCCCTCCGCCCGCGGCCGACCGGATAGGCCCGGCCCGCCAGATCGATCGACCCCGGCGGCGCGCACGGCGGCGCCGCCGGCGCGCCGACGCCGCTCGCTCGTTCGCCCGTGCCGGTGGCTCTTAGCGCGGGAGGAGAACGCGCGGCATCGACGCGCGGGGATGCACGTGCACGGCGGTCGGGAGCGCGCGTGTGGTTCGCCTCATCACCGTCGAGGCTACGTCTCCCTCCCGGCGGGGGCAACCGCGGCGGCGGCGGGCCCCGCCGCTCCGCCTACCCGGCGGGCCGCTCCCCCGGCGCCGCGCCGGTCATGACGTCGGTGGTGACGTCGGCCGCGGCGAAGGTCGCCGTGGAGCCGTCGTCGAGCCGGACCGAGAGCTCGCCCGCCTCCGCGACGTCCAGCGCCACCCCCTCCACGACGCGCGCATCCGGGCCGGCGGCGGGGACCGCGAGCCGCACGCGCCGCCCCAGCGTGAGCAGCCGGGAGCGCCACGCGGAGGCGAGGGCGGCCGGCTCCTCGGCGGCCTGCCGCCATCTCTCCCCGAGGGAGGCCGACAGCGCCGCGAGCAGCTCCTCGGGGGTGAGGGGCCGGCCCCCGGCCTCGACCGAGCCGATCGCGGAGCCGGCGAGCTCGGGCGGGAGATCGGAGGCGCTCGTCAGGTTGACGCCGATCCCCAGCAGGACGTCGACCCGGCCGCCCGGCGCCGGCGCCGACTCGGCGAGGATGCCGGCGACCTTGCGGGCGCCGTCGCCCCCGCCGGCCCCGCCGGGGGCCTCCAGCACGACGTCGTTCGGCCAGGTGTAGCGGGGGTCGAGGCCCGCAGCCGCGGCGAGCGCGTCGCCGACGGAGACGGCGCCCGCGACGGTGGCGCGGGCGGCCTGCGGGGGGGAGCCGCAGAGGTGGTAGGTCACGAGCAGGCCGGAGCCCGGCGGCGAGTCCCAGCGGCGCCCCCGCCGGCCGCGCCCGGCCTCCTGCTCGCCGGCGACGTAGGCGCCTCCGCAGGAGGCGAGCCCCTCGCTCTCGGCGGCGGCGCGGGCGTCGTCCATCGTCGAGCCCGTGCGCTCGCGGAAGCGGACCCGCGCCCCGACCGGGCCGCTCCCCCGCCGGGCGGCGAGCAGCGCCCGGTAGCGGCCCTCGTCGAACGCCGGCATCAGCTCGCCCCCCTCCGGCTCACCGCCCCCGGCGCCGCGGCCGGGGGGCCGCATAGAGAGAGGCGCGCCGGCCGGTGGCCGACGCGCCTCGCGTGTTTCGCACCGGACCCGGGCCTAGCCCGGATGCACCTCCTCAGAGACGCCGGGGAAGTGCCCGCGGTCCGGGCGACATTGTCTATCACTCATACGAGGCATCACCTCCTTTCCTGCCGCCGACGATAGCGGCGGCCGGAGCGGGCCGTCAATCCAAACGGCTGAGCGGGATGCGCATTTGCGGCGCGGCGACCGGGGAGCGGGGGGACCCTCAGCCGAGCGTGGCGCGCACGGCGGCCTCGACGGCGCCCACCACGTGGTCCACCTCGCCGGCGTTTACCACGAGCGGCGGCGCGAGCACGATCTCGTCGCCGACGAAGCGGGTGATCACCGAGCCCTCCTCGCGCATGTGGCGCGCGACGCGCCCGCCGACCGCCTCCCCGGCGTCGAAGCGCTCGCCGCCCTCGCGCGAGCGCACCAGCGAGAGGCCGGCGATCAGCCCGAGCTGGCGGATGTTCGCGACGTGCGGGTGCTCCCCGAGCGCGGCGCGGAGCCCCCCGGCCAGGCGCTCCCCCATCACCCGGGCGTTCTCGACGAGGTGCTCCTCCTCGATGATGCGGAGGTTGCGGAGCGCCACCGCGGCCGCGGTCGGGTGCGCGCTGTTGGTGTAGGCGTGCATGAAGCGCGCATCGGGCGGGAGGTCGCGCAGCGCGTGCGTGATCGGGGCCGAGAGCACCACCGCCCCCATCGGCACGTAGCCCGAGGTGATCGCCTTGGCGACCGAGAGGATGTCCGGCGCGACGCCCCAGTGCTCCAGGGCGAACCAGTGCCCGGTGCGGCCGAAGCCGGTGATGACCTCGTCGGAGACGAGCAGCACCTCGTGGCGGTCGCAGATCTCCCGCAGCCGCGGGAAGTAGTCGTCGGAGGGCGTCCACACGCCCCCCGCTCCCTTCACCGGCTCGGCGATCACGCAGGCGACGGTCTCGGCGCCGGCGCGCTCGATGGCGGCCTCGACCCAGCAGGCGCACTCCTCGTCCGCGTTCCCCGGGCAGTCGCACTCCATGTTCTCGGGGCGCGTCGCGCGGACGACGTCGTCCGGGAGCGGCCCGAAGTACTTCCAGAAGGCCGGCAGCCCCGTCATCGCGGAGGTGGCGAGCGTGCCGCCGTGGTAGGCGCGCTCGCGCGCCACGACCTTCACCTTCCCGGGTCGCCCCATCAGGTTCCAGTAGAAGCGCGCCGTCTTGAACGCCGCCTCGTTGGACTCCGAGCCCGAGTTGGTGAAGTAGACCCCCTCCATCCCCTGGTAGGCGAGCCCGGCCACGATGCGCGCGAGCTCGATGGCGGGGACGTTGGAGAAGCCGGTGTAGTTGTTGGTGAAGGCGACGCGGCGCATCTGTTTCGCGGCGGCGTCGGCGAGCTCGGCGCGGCCGTGCCCGACCGCGACGTTCCAGAGCGAGGAGAGCCCGTCGATGTAGCGGCGCCCGCGCACGTCGGTCAGCCAGACGCCCTCGCCGGAGGAGAAGATCACCGGGTCGGCGTGATCGGGCGCGTAGTACTGCGGGTGCAGGAGGTGACCGAGGTCGTCCGCCACCAGGCGCGCGACCGCCGCCTCGCCCAGCCGTGGGCCCGTCCCCGTCGTGCTCACCCTACCCCCCCCTCCGCGCCCGGCCCCCGGGCGGATCGGTGCCGCCGCGCGCCGAAGCGCTCGGCGACCAGCTCGCCCGCCACCGCTCGCTCATCCCACGGGTGCTCGCCGTCCGAGCGCTCGATGCTGCGCTCGTGCCCCTTCCCGCAGAGCACGACCGCGTCGCCCGGGCGGGCGTAGTCGAGCGCGCGCGCGATCGCCTCCCTGCGGTCGGCGACCCGCTCGAACGTGACTCCCTCGACGCCGCCGGCGTCGCGCATCGCCGATGCTATCGCATCGAGTATCGCGTCGGGCTCCTCCGAGCGCGGATCCTCCTCGGTGAGCACCGAGTAGTCGGCGAGCTCGGCGGCGGCCCGCCCCATGCCGGCGCGCCGCTCCACGCTGCGCTCCCCGGCGCAGCCGAAGACCGCGATCAGGCGCCCCGCCGCCCCGGCGCGGAGCGTCGTCAGGAGCTGGCGCAGCGCCGCCTCCGTGTGCGCGTAGTCCACGACGACCTCGACCGGCGTATCGGCGATCCGATCCATCCGCCCCGGGACGCCGGGCGAGGCGGCCACCCCGGCCGCGGCGCGCACCGGGTCGAGGTCGAGGGCGTGCGCGACGGCGAGCGCGGCGACGGCGTTCTGCAGGTTGGCGCGCCCCGGGAGGGGCGCCCGCGCCTCGGTCCCGGGCCCCCCGGCCCCCGGGGGGCCGATGGCGAGGCGGAAGCGGGAGCCCGTGCGCCCCCACTCGACCGACTCCGCGCGCACGGAGGCCCCCGCGGCGCCGGGGCCGCCCTCCACCGCGTAGCGCAGAGGGCGCGCGCGGGTGCGCCGCGCGAGGTAGCTCGCCGCATCCGGCTCGTCGGCGTTGAGCACCGCCGATGCCTCCCGGGGGAGCGCCTCGAAGAGCCGCGCCTTCGCCGCGTGGTAGGCCTCCCTGCTCCCGTGGAAGTCGAGGTGGTCGACGCCGAGCGTGGTGATGACGGCGGCGTCGGGGCGGATCTCGTCGAGGCGGTGCTGCGCCAGTCCGTGGGAGCTCGCCTCGACGACGGCGTGCGTGCAGCCGGCGTCGACCATCTCGGCGAGCAGCCGCTGGACGTCGGGCGCCTCGGGCGTGGTGAGGCGCGAGAGCGGCGGCCGGACCTCGCCGGCGACGCGCGACTCCACCGTCGAGAGCAGCCCTCCGGCGAGGCCGGTCCCCTCGACGGCGGCGAGCGTGAGGAAGGCCGTCGTCGACTTCCCGTCCGTCCCGGTCACGCCGACGACGGTGAGCCGGCTCGCGGGATGGCCCTCGTGGGCGGCCGCGATGGAGGCGAGCGCCGCGCGGCCGTCCGGGACCTCGACGACGGGGACGCCCGCCGGGCGCAGCGACTCGCCGCGCCCGCGCTCGGCGACGATCGCCGCCGCCCCGGACCGCGCCGCGCGGGCGGCGTGGTCGTGGCCGTCGGCGCGCTGGCCGCGCAGGCAGACGAAGATGTCGCCGGGCCCCACGAGCCGCGAGTCGTGGCGCACGGCGCCCACGCGCGGCGGCAGCTCCGGGCCGTCGAGGAGGCGCGCCCCGGCCGGGAGCCCGTCTCGCCAATCGCCCCGCGACTCAGCCGCCACGCATCCTCCCGCCCGCCGCGACGCCATCGTAGCGGAGGCTCGCGGCCCGGGCTCAGGCGTACACTCGCCGCGGAGCCGGCGGGGCCGGGGGCGGGGAGGGGCGCGATGATCCGTCTGACCGAGGAGATGAGGGCCGCCGTGGACGGCGCGCTCGCGGACGGCGTCCCGATCGCGATCGCCGCCGTCGACGCCGACGGGCAGCCGAGCATCACCTTCCGCGGCAGCACGCAGGCACTCGACGGGGAGCGCCTCGCCCTCTGGGCCCGCAACCCGGAGGGAGGCCTGGTGCGCTCGATCCGGGGCAACCCCCGCGTCGCGCTGCTCTACCGCCACCCGGGGCGGGGCCTCGCCCTGCTCTTCCACGGCCGCGCGCACGTGGCGGAGGACCCGGCGCTCGCGGCCGCCGTCTACGAGCGATCGCCCGAGCCGGAGCGGGCCCGCGACCCGGAGCGCGGCGGCGTCGCCGTCGTGGTGGAGCTCGACCGGGTCATCCAGCGCGGCGCGGTGATCATGGAGCGCGACTAGCGCCGAGGCCCGCCGCCTCCCGGCCGGCCGCAGGCGGTCGGCGGGGGGAGGGGAGGGGGACAGGGGACCTGTAAGCGGGATTCTGTCCCGTCCCCGCGCGGGCGCGGGGGGCGGGGACGGCCATCCATCTAGGGCGGCGGTTGCCCGCCGCCTCCTGCGGCCTACCCGGGGGCGGGCCCGGACCTCCCGTCGCCCCCCTATGCGGCCTTGCTCCGGGTGGGGTTTGCCCGGCCGCCCCGTCTCCGGGAGCGCCGGTGCGCTCTTACCGCACCATTTCACCCTTACCGCCCCGGCGGGGCGAGCCCGGTCGGGGAGGCGGTATGTTTCTGTGGCACTTTCCGTCGGCTCGCGCCGCCCGGCCGTTAGCCGGCACCCTGTCCGGTGGAGTCCCGACTTTCCTCCCGCGGGACCGCCCAGCGCGTGGGCGCGCCCGCCGGCGACCGTCCGGTCCCCTGTCCCGTTCGATTATGGCACGGCCGGCGGGCCCCCGGGCGGCATGATCTGGAGATCGGCGGGGGGGAGCTCGACGACCCAGCGGGGCGTGGAGGCGACGCCGAGGACCTCGTAGGGGCGCGAGGCCACCTCCACGAGCACCGGGGGGCCCGGCCCCTCGGGCTCGAGCCGGAGCAGGTGGGCGTTGCCGAAGGCGCGATCCTCCACCACGCGCGCCACGAAGCAGTTCGGGGGCAGTGCCGCGTCGGGATCGAGCCGCCTGAGGATGCAGCGCTCGGCGCGGACGCCGACGTCGACCCGTCCCGCCCGGGCCGGCGGCGGCCGGTCCCCGGGAAGCTCCAGCGCGAGCCCGTCCACGACGACGCGGCGCCCCTCCACGACGCCGGCGACGATGTTGCGCACCCCCGTCAGCTCCGCGACGCGGCGGCTTCCGGGGCGCCGGAAGACCTCGTCGCGGCGGCCGAACTGCAGCACCCGCCCCCGGTCGAGGACGGCGATGCGATCCGCGAGCAGGTGCGCCTCGCGGAGATCGTGCGTCACGAAGAGGATCGGCAGGCCGAGCTCCCGGCGCAGCCGGAGCAGCTCGTCGCGCATCTCCTCCCGGAGCGCCTCGTCGAGGGCCGAGAACGGCTCGTCGAGCAGGAGCGCCTCCGTCGGCCGCACCAGCGCGCGCGCGAGGGCGACGCGCTGGCCCTGCCCGCCCGAGAGCTGGTGCGGCCGGCGCTCGTCGAGCCCGTCGATGCGGAGCATCGCGCAGAGCCGCTCGTAGCGCGCGAGCGCCGCGGGGGATCGCTCGACGCCGATCAGGACGTTCCGGCGCACGTCGAGGTGCGGGAAGAGCGCCGGCTCCTGCACGACGTAGCCGACGCGCCGCTGCTGGGGCGGCAGGTGCAGCCCGGCCTCGGCGTCGACCACGACGCGGCCGCCGATCTCTATCCGCCCCCGCTCGACCGGCTGCAGCCCCGCCAGGGCGCGGAGGGTCACCGTCTTGCCCGAGCCGGAGGGGCCGTAGAGCACGACGAGCTCGTCGGCGGCCGCGACGTCGATCTCGAGGCCGAAGTCGCCGACGCGGGTCGCGAAGGCGGCGCGGAGCGTCACCGGTACGGCCCCCCCGCCTGCGTCAGACGGCTCAGCGCGAGCATCACGCCGAGCGCCAGGACGACGAGCACCACCGAGATCGAGACGGCGCCGGCGAGCCCCGCCGAGGACTCGAAGGCGTTGAGGACGGCGAGCGGGGCCGTGCGGGTGCTGCCGGGGAGGGATCCGGCGAAGAGCAGCGTCGCCCCGAGCTCGCCGAGGGCGCGCGCCCAGCAGAGCACGGCGCCGGCGGCGAGCGCCGGGCGCACGAGCGGGAGCGTCACGCTGCGGAAGGTGCGCCAGCGGGAGAGCCCGAGCGTGTAGGCGACGCCCTCGTAGCGCGGATCGGCTGAGCGGAACCCGGCGTAGGCGGAGCGCACGAAGTAGGGACCGGCCACGAAGAGCTGCGCCGCCACCACGGCGGCCGTCGTGAACGAGAGCGAGACGCCGAGCCCCTCGAGCGGCTCCCCCAGGTAGCCGCGCCGGCCGAAGACCGTGAGCAGCGCGATGCCGGCGGCGGCCGGGGGCAGCACGATCGGGAGGTCGATGAGCGCCGCCGCGAGCCGCGCGCCGCCCCGCCCCGAGCGGGCGAGCGCGTAGGCGAGCGGCGTTCCCAGGAGGGCCGCCAGCCCCGTCGCGAGCGTCGCCGTCGCCAGCGAGAGGCGCAGGGCGCGCCAGGTGTCGTCGGCGCGGAGCTCGGAGGCGACGTCGCCGTCGGTGAGCGCCCGCGCGCCGAGCCCGGCGACGGGCAGCAGGAAGAAGAGGGCGAAGATCGCCGCCAGCGCCAGCCAGCCCCCCCGGGCCAGCGCGCTCACCGGGCCCCCGCCGCTGCGGGCACCCGGAAGCCGGCGGCCTCGAGCAGCCGCCGGGCCTCCTCCGAGCCGAGGAAGTCGACGAAGGCCGCGGCGTCGGGGCCTGAGCCGGCGATGGCGACGGCGACGTACTCGTTCGCGGGCAGCCCGGCCGGGAGCGGCAGCGCGCGCAGCGCCCCGCCGTCGGGCGCCCGGCCGCGGCGGGCGTCGGTCCCGTAGACGAAGGCGCCGTCGGCCTCCCCGGTCTCGACGCGCGAGAGCACGACGCGGACGCTCGGATCCTCCGTCACGATGTTCGCGCGCAGGCCCCGGGCGACGCCGGGATCGAGCAGGGCGAGGGCGTCGCGGGTCAGCGCTCCCACCGGCACCTCGGGCGCGCCCGCGGCGACGCGGCGCCCGGGCTCCGCGAGCCCGTCGACCGAGGTCGCCGGGGAGCCCTCCGGGACGACGAGCGAGAGCGTGTTCTCCGCGAAGGTGCGCCACCGCCCGGCGCCGCGCGCGGCGGCGGCCCGCTCGGCCTGGACCCGGTCGGCGGAGAGCAGCACGTCGGCGGGGGCCCCCTCCTCCACCTGCGCGGCGAGCAGCTGCGAGCCCCCGAAGACGAGCGTCACGGAGACGCCTCCCCGCTCGGCCTCGAAGAGCTCGACCAGGCGCGGCAGCACCTCGTCGAGCGACGACGCGGCGAAGACGCGCAGCGTCCGCTCGTCCCCGGTGCCGCAGGCCGCGATCGCCGCCGCCGCGGCGGGCACGGCGAGCCGGCGGGCGCACCGCGAGAACCAGCGAGCCGCACTCCCCGGGAGCTGCATCCGTCCCTCCGGCGCGCCGCGGCCCCGCCGCGACGATAGCAGCGCGGCCGGCGCCCGGGAGCCACACGCGGTGCTACGATCGGACCCCGCCCGGGAGGTCGGTCCCCCGTGATCTTCAATGTTGCCACGCTCCTGGGCGAGCCGGTGGGCGCATCGCGGCGGCACGTGCTCGCCGGGGCGCCGGAGGCCGCCCGCCCCGCCCCGGGGCCCCGGGGCGCCGCGCGGCTGACGCGGACGGCCTCGGGGATCCTCGTCTCGGCGCGGCTCACCGTCGAGACGGATCTCGCCTGCGCGCGCTGCCTGGCGCCCTTCCACCGGCCGATCGAGATCGCCTTCGACGAGGAGTTCGTCCCGGAGCGCGACCCGGCGACCGGCGCGCCCGGGGCGAGCGCGGACCCGGACGCGTTCCGCATCGACGTCCGCCAGCATCTCGACCTCAGCGAGGCGATCCGGCAGTATGAGCAGGCGGCGCTCCCGATCTCCCCGCTCTGCCGCGAGGAGTGCGCCGGGCTCTGCCCGCGCTGTGGCGCCGACCGCAACGAGAGCCCCTGCGGCTGCTCGGCCGACGACGAGGAACCCCGCTGGGGGCCGCTCGCCGCGATCGCCAGCGCGTGGAGGCAGGAGGAGAGTCCTCGTGGCAGTCCCCAAGCGTAAGACGCCGAGCGCGAAGCGCAATCACCGCCGCAGCCATCACCGCATCGCGCCGCCGCAGCTGGTCGCGTGCAGGGAGTGCAACGCCCGGCACATCAACCACCGCGCCTGCGCCGTCTGCGGCATGTACAACGGCCGCCGCGTGATGGGATCGGGGGAGCCGGAGGAGGAATAGCGCCGGCCGGACCGCGCCCTCGCGCCGGGGCCGGCGCCTGAGCAGCGAAGGCGGGCCGGGCCGGTGCCCGGCACCGCCCCGCCCCGGAGGTCGCCCATGCTCGAGGAGGCGCTCGGCGGGCTCCCGCGCGATCCCGCCGCCGCGTGGCTCTTCCCCGGGCAGGGAGCTCAGCACCCCGGCATGGGGAGCGACCTCTACGAGGAGAGCGCGGCGGCGCGCGCGATCTTCGATGAGGCCGACCGCGCGCTCGGCACCTCCCTCTCCCGCCTCTGCTTCGAGGGGCCGGCGGAGGAGCTCACCCGCACCGTCAATGCGCAGCCGGCGCTCGTCGCGCACGGGCTCGCGGCGCTCGCGGCCGCCGTCGAGGCGGGGAGCGTCACCGCGCGCCCCGCCTTCCTCGCCGGGCACTCGCTCGGGGAGTACGCCGCGCTGGTCGCGGCCGGCGCGCTCCCGGTGGGGGCCGGGATCCGTCTGGTCCGCGAGCGCGGCCGCCTGATGCAGGAGGCCTGCGACCGGGAGCCGGGCTCGATGGCGGCGGTGGTCGCGCTGGAGCGCGACCGGGTCGAGGCGATCTGCCGCGCGCACGGCGCCACCGTCTGCAACGAGAACGCGCCCGGCAACGTCACCATCGGCGGGTCGCCCGGGGCGGTCGAGGCGGCCTGCTCGCAGGCGCGCTCGGAGGGCGGCCGCGTCTTCCCGCTCGCGGTGGCCGGCGCCTTCCACACCCCCCTGATGGAGAGCGCCGCCTCCGGGATGCGCTCGGCGCTCGCGGAGGTCCGCTTCGCCGATCCCGAGCCCCCGGTCCTCTCCAACGTCACCACCCGCCCGCTGACCGCAGCGGGCGAGCTCCGGGACGAGCTCGTCGCGCAGATCACGAGCCCCGTCCTGTGGGCCGACTCCGTGAGCGCGATGGCGGCGGCCGGCGTCTCCCGGGTCACGGAGTTCGGGCCGGGGAAGACGCTCACCGGCGCCGCGAGGCGCACCGTGCGGGGTATCGAGATACGCAACGTCGAGAGCGCGGCCGACGCCCGCGCCGGGGCGAGCGCCCCGGCCGGCCGATGACCACCGGGAGGGGGAGGCGATGAGCGCGGAGGGGTCTCTGGCGGGCCGCATGGCGGTGGTGACGGGCGGCTCGCGCGGGATCGGGCGCGCGATCGCGCTCGAGCTCGCGCGGCAGGGCGCCAACGTGCTCATCACCTACCGCACGAACTCGGCGCTCGCCGAGGCCGCGGCGAACGAGATCCGGCGGCTCGGGGTCGAGTGCACGACCGCCGAGATGGACGTGCGCGACGACGACTCCATCCGGCGCATGCTCGAGGCGGCGCGCGCCGGGCACGGCGAGATCGACGTGCTCGTGAACAACGCCGGCGTCACGGTCGACGGGTTGCTGCTCCGCATGTCGCGCGAGGACTGGGACACCGTCGTCGAGACGAACCTCACCGGGACGTTCCTCGCGACGCGGCTCGCCCTGCGCGGGATGATGCGCCGCCGCCGCGGCCGCATCATCAACATCACCTCGGTGGTCGGCCAGATCGGCAACGCCGGCCAGGCGAACTACGCGGCGGCGAAGGCCGGCATCATCGGCTTCACGCACGCCGTGGCGCGCGAGGTCGCCTCGCGCAACGTCACCGTGAACGCCGTCGCGCCCGGATTCGTCGAGACCGACATGACCTCCGGCCTCTCCGACGACGTCAAGGAGGCGATCCGCCAGCAGATCCCGATGGGGCGCTACGCCGAGCCCGCCGAGGTCGCGGCCGTGGTCGCCTTCCTCGCCTCCGACCAGGCCTCCTACATCACCGGGCAGATCTTCAACGTCGACGGCGGGCTGGTGATGCAGTAGCGCGGAGGATCCCGTGGCCACCCGCTCCCGCCGCCGCTCCCGCATCGCGGCCTTCCAGGCGCTCTTCGAGGCCGATCTCTCGGGGCACCCCCCCGGGCAGGTGCTCGACGGCGGGCTCGGGCGCGTGCGCCTCGCCGAGGAGGCCGCGGAGTTCGCGCGATCGCTGGTCGCGGGCGTGACCGAGAGGCGGGAGGAGATCGACGCCGTGATCCGGGAGCACGCCCCGGCCTTCCCGCTCTCGGAGATGGCGCCGGTCGACCGCAGCGTGCTGCGCCTTGCGATCTATGAGGTGCTCTTCGATAATCGCCACGCTCCGCTCCGGGTCGCGATCAACGAGGCCGTCGAGATCGCGAAGGGGTACGGGTCGGATTCCTCCGGCCGCTTCGTGAACGGAGTGCTCGGCTCCGTCGCCCTGCAGGCGGCGGGCGAAACGCAATAGGCACGGAGAGGGATGCGACTCGTGGCAACCGTTTTTGAGCGTGTGCGCTCGCTGATCGTCGAGCAGCTCGGGGTGGAAGAGTCCCAGGTCACGTCGAACGCATCGTTCGTCGACGACCTGAACGCCGACTCGCTCGACCTGGTGGAGCTCATCATGTCGATCGAGGAGGAGTTCGGCGGGGACGACGCCGGGCTCGAGATCTCCGACGAGGACGCCGAGAAGATCCAGACCGTGCAGGACGCCGTCGACTACCTCCACGATCAGGGCGTCGAGGACGAGTAGACCCGGCGGCACGCCGGCCCGGCCGGGCGGCGGGGGCGGGCCCGCGCCGCGCGCTCGGCGTATCATCGCCAGATGGAACTTCTCGGCGTCGGCGCCATGGAGGCGCTGCTCGTCCTCGTCGTCGCGCTGATCGTCGTCGGGCCGCACCGCTTCCCCGAGATCGCGCGCCAGGGCGGGCGCTGGTACCGCGTCGCGCGCCGCTACGCCAGCGAGGTCATGCGGGACGTGCGCGGCGCCGTGGAGGAGCTCCAGAGCGAGATCGAGGAGGAGCGCGAGGAGCTGCGCTCGATCCGCGACCTCGGGGAGGAGGTCGAGGCCGACCTCCGCGCGAGCGCTCCCGCCGCCGAGGAGGAGGGGGCGGGAGCGGGCGAGGCGCGCCCCCCCGGTGAGGGCGGCCCGGGCCGGTGACGACGGCCGATCACCCGGAGCTCGCCGACGGCGGCAGCATGACGCTGCTGGAGCACCTCCTGGAGCTCCGGACGCGCATGACCTGGATCGCCGGCGCCGTCATCGCCGGCTCCTTCGTCTTCTTCCTCCCGCCCATCGGCTTCCGCCTCATCGGGGTGCTGCTCCACCCCGCCCGCGTCGCCATCGGCGACCCCGACTGGCGGCTGCAGTTCATCGAGCCGCTCGAGATGATCGTGACCTTCTTCCAGGTCGGGCTGCTCGGCGGCGTCACGGTGGCGATGCCCGTCATCGTCTACCACGTGCTGCGCTTCGTGAGCCCCGCGCTCACCAGCCGCGAGCGCCTCTGGGTGGTGCCGATCGCCGTGGGAGCCTCGATCTGCTTCGTGCTCGGACTCGCCTTCGCCTACTGGGTGGTGCTCCCGCTCACGCTCAACTTCCTCCTCACCTTCGGCGACGAGTTCGCGGAGCCCGACCTGCGGATCGGCAACTACATCAACTTCGTGACGCGGCTGCTGCTGGTGCTCGGGCTGGTCTTCGAGACGCCGCTCGTGGTGATGGGGCTCGCGAAGCTCGGCGCCGTCCGGGCCGGGCAGCTGCTCCGGCGCTGGCGCATCGCGGTCGTCGGCTCCTTCCTCGTCTCCGCGATCGTCACCCCGACCATCGACCCGGTGACCCAGTCCCTGGTGGCCGGCCCGATGATCCTGCTCTACTTCGTCGGCATCGGCCTCGCCTGGCTGGTGCGCCGCTGACCGATTCTGCTCAGACGCCTATGCGGTTGATTGCCGGGCGCGGGGCGTCGCGGTAGCATGGCGTCGGCCGGCACCTCCCCCGCGAGCCGAGGAGTCCATGGCCGTCCGCGAGCTCACCGCGCTCTACGAGGAGATAGCCGACTGCCCCAACTGCGCACTCGCCCGGACGCGCTCGCAGACGGTGCCGGGCACGGGCCCGGCGCCGGCCGACGTCATGTGCATCGGGGAGGCGCCCGGGGCGCGCGAGGACGAGGTAGGCCAGCCCTTCGTCGGTCCGGCCGGCCGCCTCCTCGACGAGCTCCTGGTCGCCGCCGGCCTGAGCAGGGAGCGCGTCTACATCGCCAACGTCGTGAAGTGCCGGCCGCCCGGGAACCGCGATCCCCAGCCGGAGGAGATCGCCGCCTGCCGCGCCTTCCTGGATCGCCAGATCGCGCTCGTCGACCCGAAGGTGATCGTGACCCTCGGACGCTTCTCTATGGCGGCGTGGTTCCCCGGCGAGAGCATCGGCCGCATCCACGGCCGGGCGCGCCGGGTCGACGGCCGGCTCGTGGTGCCGATGAACCACCCGGCGGCGGCGCTGCACCGGGGCGATCTGCGGCCCGTCCTCCTCGCCGACTTCCAGAGGCTCCCGGATCTGATCGCCCCGGCGGCGGGCGGGGCTCCCTCCCCCGGGGCCGCCGCCCCGCCCGGGCCGGCGCCGCCGCGCCCGCAGGCGCCGCTGCTGTGAGCGCCGGGCGGGGGGCGGCGCGATGAGCGACGCGCTGCGCGTGATCCCCCTCGGCGGGCTCGGCGAGATCGGGCGCAACATGATGATCTACGAGTCCGGGGGCGTCGCCATCGCCGTCGACGTCGGGCTGCTCTTCCCGGACGCCGAGCACCTCGGCGTCGACGTCATCATCCCCGAGATCAGCTACCTCAGGCGGGATCCCTCGCTGCTCCAGGCCGTCTTCCTCACCCACGGCCACGAGGATCACATCGGCGCGCTCCCCTTCCTGCTGCGCGAGATCAACGTGCCGGTCTTCTGCTCCGAGCTCACCCGCGGCCTGATCGAGGTCAAGCTCCGCGAGCACCGCCTGCTCGAGCGCGTGCAGATCACCGTGATCGAGCCCGGCCAGCGGGTGAGCATCGGGCCCTTCACGGTCGAACTGTTCATGGTCTCGCACTCGATCCCGGACGCGGTCGGCTTCCTCATCGAGAC
>DAOULG010000041.1:0-6562 GCA_034420495.1 Dehalococcoidia bacterium | reverse complement strand
CGTCGAGGGCTGCACGGCCCCGATCTACAGCACCGACTCGCTGCACTCGGCGGTGGTGGAGATCATCGTCAAGAAGGATGCGCGCGTCCGCTACACGACCATCCAGAACTGGTCCAACAACGTCTAACCTCGTCACCAAGCGCGCCGCCGCCTACGAGAACGCGGTGATGGAGTGGGTGGACGGCAACATCGGCTCGAAGCTGACGATGAAGTACCCCTCCGTCTTCCTGATGGAGCCGGGGGCGCACGGCGAGATCCTCTCGCTCGCCTTCGCCGGCGACGGGCAGCACCAGGACGCCGGCGGCAAGGTCGTCCACGTCGCGCCGCGCACGACGTCGGCCGTCGTCTCGAAGTCGGTCTCCCGCGGCTCGGGGCGCACCTCCTATCGCGGGCTGCTCAAGGTGCACGAGGGAGCGGAGCACTCGAGCTCGACGGTGCGCTGCGATGCGCTGCTGCTCGACGAGCGCTCGCGCTCCGACACCTACCCGACGATGGAGGTCGATGAGGAGCGCGTGAACATCGGCCACGAGGCCTCCGTCTCCAAGCTCGGCGAGGATCAGCTCTTCTACCTGATGTCGCGGGGCATCACCGAGGAGGAGGCGGCCAAGATGGTCGTGAACGGCTTCGTCGAGCCCATCGTCAAGGAGCTCCCGATGGAGTACGCGATCGAGCTCAACCGCCTGATCGAGCTCCAGATGGAGGGTTCGGTCGGCTGATGGCGGAGCGGGAGAGCCCCGAGACGAGTCCCGCGGCGGCGGTCGCCGCGAACCCGTACGGCGAGCGGGAGGCGGTGGCGGCCGCGCGCGGCGCCTCCGAGCCCGCCTGGCTCGTCGACCGCCGGATCGAGGGGGCGCGCGCGTTCGCCGCGACCGCCATGCCGACTCCGGCGCTGCGCCCCTGGCGCTACACCGACGTCTCCTCGCTGTCGATCGAGGATCACGCGCCGGGCCCGGCGGAGCTGAGCGTGCGGGCCGATCTCCCCCAGGGCGCCTACGCCGGGACGATCGCGGGTGCGCTGGACTCGCGCGGCGAGGTCGTCCGCGCCCACCTCGGAAGCCTGGTGGCGAGCACGGAGGGGCGCTTCGTCGCCGCCAACGCCGCGAGATGGAACGCGGGCGTGCTCGTGCACCTGCCGCGCGGCTCCACGGTCGAGCGCCCGATCGTCATCGAGCTCTCCGCCCCCGGGGGGGCCGCGGGCCCCTCCGCCGCGCTGCTGCCGAGGATCCTCGTGGTCGCGGAGGAGCGCGCCGAGGCGACGATCGTGCTGAGGCTGCGCTCCGGGGAGGCTCCGCTCCTCGTGCCCGCGGTCGCGGAGGCCGTGCTGGGCGATCACGCCGTCGTGCGCCTGCTGCTGGACGGCGGCTGGGGCGCTCGGACCCGGGAGTTCACCACGCTTCGATCCCGCCTCGCGCGCGGCGCGACCGCCGAGCTGGCGACCGTGGCGATGGGCGGGCGCCTCGTCAAGCAGACCCTCGAGTCGCTGCTCGAGGGGGAGGGGGCGCACTCCGATTTCCGGGGGGTGGCGCTCGGCGACGGCGATCAGCACTTCGACTTCGTGACGCTCCAGGACCACCTGGGCCCGCGCACCACCTCCAACGTCGAGATCAAGGCGGCGCTCGCCGGCGCCTCGCGCTCCATCTACTACGGGGTGACGCGCGTCGAGGAGACCGCGGCCGGCGCCGCCGCCGAGCAGGAGAACCGCAACCTCCTGCTCTCCCGCCGCGCCAAGGCCGACTCGGATCCGGTGCTGGAGATCCTCACCTCCGAGGTGATCCGCTGCGGGCACGGCGCGACCGTCGGTCCGGTCGATCGCGAGGCGCTCTTCTACCTGCAGAGCCGCGGCCTCGATGAGCGCACCGCGCTCAAGCTCCTGGTCGCCGGCTTCTTCGACCCGGTCGCCCGGCGGATCCCGCTCGAGGGTCTCTCGGAGGAGCTCTCCCGGGCGGTCTACGCGAAGCTCGAGGCGGCGGACCTCTCGTGAGCGGGGTGCGCGTCTGCGCGGCCGCCGACGTGCCCGAGGGGGAGGTGCGGACGGTCGCCTGCGGCGACCGCTCGGTCGCGATCGCCAACGTCGGCGGCGAGCTCCACGCGATCGACAACCTCTGCACCCACGACGGCGGGCCGCTCGGGAACGGGCGCCTGGCCGGCTCCCGCGTGATCTGCCCCCGGCACGGCGCCGCCTTCGACGCGCGGAGCGGCCGCGCGCTGACGCTGCCGGCCGTGCGCGGCGTGAGCTCCTACGCCGTGAGGGTCGAGGGCGGCGATGTCTACGTCGACTGCGACGCATGAGGGCGCGGGGGGCGTGACCGGCCCGGGCGCCCGGGTCGCGGCGGGCGCCGCCGCGCGCCGGCCCTTCGACGTCGCGGCGATCCGTCGCGACTTCCCGATCCTGCGGCGCCAGGTGGAGGGCGAGCCCCTCGTCTACCTCGACTCGGCGGCGACCTCGCAGCGGCCCGTGCAGGTGCTGGCCGACCTGACCCGCTTCTATCGCGATCACAACGCCAACGTCCACCGGGGCATCCACACGCTCTCCGTCGAGGCGACCGATCTCTACGAGGGCGTCCGCGAGAAGGTCCGCGCGCTCATCGGCGGCGGGTCGGCCCGCGAGGTCGTCTTCACCCGCGGCACGACGGAATCGATCAACCTGGTCGCGCACGGGTGGGCCCGCGCCCGGCTCGCGCCGGGCGACGAGGTCGTCATCTCCGAGATCGAGCACCACTCGAACATCGTCCCGTGGCAGATGCTGCGGGACGAGCGGGGCGTCACGCTGCGCGTGATCCCGATGCGCGCGGACGGGACGCTCGACCTGGAGGTCGCGCGCGCGGTGATCGGGCCCCGCACGAGGCTGCTCGCCATCACGCACGTCTCGAACGCGCTCGGGACCGTCGTCCCGGTCAGGGAGCTTGCCGATCTCGCGCACGAGGCGGGCGCGCTGGTGCTGGTCGACGGCGCGCAGAGCATCCCGCACATGCCGGTCGACGTGGACGAGATCGGCGCCGACCTGCTCGCGTTCTCGGCGCACAAGATGCTGGGCCCGACGGGGGTCGGCGTGCTCTGGGGACGGATGGAGGTGCTCGAGTCGATGCAGCCGTTCATGGGGGGCGGCGACATGATCCTCACGGTCTCGCTCGAGCGCTCGACCTGGAACGAGATCCCCCACCGCTTCGAGGCGGGGACGCCGAACTTCGCCGACGTCGTCGCGTTCGGCACCGCGATCGACTACCTGGAGGCGCTCGGGCTCGACGCCGTGCGCCGGCACGAGCTCGAGCTCATCGAGCACGGGCTCGCGGTGCTCGGGGAGGTGCCGGGGGTGACGGTGCACGGTCCGCCGGAGGCCGAGCGGCGCGGGGGCGTCTTCTCGTTCTCGCTGGAGGGCGTGCACCCGCACGACGTGGGGCAGGTGCTGAACAGCCAGGGGGTCGCCGTGCGCGCCGGGCATCACTGCGCGCAGCCGGTGATGCAGAGCCTCGGCGTCGCCGCCACGACGCGCGCCTCGGTCTACCTCTACAGCACGCGCTCGGAGCTGGATGCGCTCGGCGAGGGTCTCTTGAGGACGGCGAGGTTTTTCGGCGATGCCGGCTCTTGACGTCGACGATCTCTACCGCACGATCCTGCTCGATCACTACCGGAACCCCCGGGGACGCGGCCGCCTCGCCGGCGAGGACGTCGTCTCCGCCGACGGCGCAAACCCGCTCTGCGGCGAT
Organism: Dehalococcoidia bacterium; assembly: GCA_034420495.1. Taxonomy (GTDB): domain Bacteria; phylum Chloroflexota; class Dehalococcoidia; order UBA2979; family UBA2979; genus VYDC01. Next base: position 2,858 of record DAOULG010000041.1, on the reverse strand, counting down.
CAGCTCACCGTCCATCTCCGGCTGGACCCCGAGGGACGCGTGGTCGGGGCGGCCTTCGAGGGGACGGGGTGCTCGATCTCGCAGGCCTCGGCCTCGCTGATGATGGAGTACGTGGCGGGCGGCTCCGCCGAGCGGGCGCAGGGCGGGGTCGACGCCTTTCAGGAGATGATGACGTCGGGGGAGGCGCCCGCGGACTTCGGCGACCTGGAGGCGCTCGCCGGCGTCGCGAAGTTCCCCGTGCGCGTCAAGTGCGCCTCGCTCGGTTGGAAGACGCTGGAGCAGGCGCTCCAGGTCGCCGGGCGCGGGGAGAGACACGCCGCCGAGAGGGTCACGACGGACGAGAGGAGCTCCGGCGATGAGTGAGCAGACCGCGGACGCCGCGGCCGGCGCGGGCGGAGGGCTCGGCGCCCGTCCGGCGGCGGACGACCTGATGGAGGTCATCCGGACCGTCGAGGATCCCGAGCTCCGCATGAGCATCGTGGAGCTCGGCCTCGTCTACGGGGTCGAGATCGACGACGACGGGGTGACGACGGTCACGATGACGCTCACCTCCCCGGGGTGCCCGGTGGGCCCGATGCTGCAGGGGCAGATCTACCACCTGGTCAGCCAGCTCCCCGGCGTCGAGGACGTCGAGGTGAACATCGTCTGGGATCCCCCGTGGGATCCGCGTACGATGGCCTCCGAGGAGGTCCGGATGATGCTCGGCATCTGGTGAGCGCGGCCGGCCCGCCGCGCGGGCACCCGGAGGGGGTCGCGGGGGCGCGCTGACGGGCTCACTCCCCCGCCGGGGCCGCCCCGTCGCGACCCGCGGGCGAGGGCGGGCCGCCCTGCCGCTCGGAGATCGCGATCACGATCTCCCCCGCCTCGCGATCGACGGTCGCGGGGAACCAGTCCAGCCCGCGGCTCGCGGGTCCCGCGAGCCGGATGCCGGCGGCGTCGTAGACCGATCCGCGGCACGGGTCGCGCAGGATCGGGGAGACCCCCTCGAACCGCCCGTCGGCGCGCCACTCCACGCGGCATCCGGAGTGGGGATCGACGGTGAGGAGGGCGACGGCCGCGCCCGCCTCCAGCCGCACCACCCAGATCCCGTGCGTCCGCCCCTCGCCGTCCGCTCCGAAGCGGCTCAGCGGCACGAGCCGTGCGCCGCCCTCGCCCACGTCGTCCAGCGGGAGGGTGATCACGTCGTCCTGGGCGCGGGTGAGCACGAGCGCCGTGCACGCGACGGTCGCGGTCACGGCGAGCAGGAGGGCCGCGCCGACGATCGCGAGCACCCTCCAGGGGTTCTGCGGAGTGCGGGGCGCGAGGGGAGGCGTCTGCACCCGTCGAGTGTAGGCGCCCCGGCTCCGGGGCCGCCTTCCGCGATGGCGCTCCGGGCGCGGCCGCCGCTACGATCTCCGCGCGCGCCGCGTGTCATCGGCATCTCGTGAAGTCGGCGAGCGCCGCGGACGGCGGCGTCGCGGCCCCGGAGGCTCCGTCCGATGAGCGATCACGTCCCCGCGGTCGCGACCGCGCCCCGCCGGAGCCGCCGCGAGCTGCTGCGGCTGGGGGCGGGCGCCGCCGCGGCGCTGCTCGTCGCCAGCTGCGGGGGCGGGGGCCGCTCCTTCCCGTTCGTGGGGACGCGCAGCACGGAGGAGGGGCTCGCGGAGTGGCCCCTCCCGCCCGCCGCCCCGCGCGCGGGGCGGTTGCGGCTCGGCGTCCCCGGGCGGCGGGACGCCGGGGACGCCGCGCTGCCCGACGGGGCGCTCCCCCTCGTCTACTCCTGCCTCGTCGCCGTCGATCCGCGCAGCGGCATCGTCTACGGGGACCTGGCGACGTCGGCGAACGTCGACGAGGAGGCGATGGCCGTTCGCTTCCGCATCCCGCCCGGGCTCCGCTTCCATCCGGACGCGAACGGACTGGCGGCTGCACTCACCGCCGAGGACGTGCGACGGGATTTCCAGCGGCGCCGCGCCGCGGGGGAGTTCCTCTTCGCGGAGGTGGTGGGAGAGGTGGAGGCGCCCACGCCGGAGGATCTCGTGCTCCGGCTGCGCGCACCGTTCTCGCTCCTCTTCGAGTACCTCGCCGACGCCTCGCGGGCCGGCATCGGGCACGAGACGCGCTACGCGCACCACGACGCGCCGCTCGGGAGCGGCCCCTTCATCCCGGTCACGCGCGAGGCGGCGGGGGATCTGCTGATCGCAAGCTCGCTCTATCACCGGGCGCCGCTCCCGCGCCTCGAGTCGGTGGCGCTCCTCCGCGTCGGCGATCCGACCGAGTTCGACGATGCCTTCGCGCTCGGCCGGCTCGACGTGCTGCCGGGGACGCGCGGACGGGGCGCGGCGCCGGTGCGCACCGGTGCCCGCCGCCTCGTGCGCCCCTCGCGCCGGCTCCGCGGCCTCGGGCTCTCGCTCCTCCCCGAGAAGGCCGGTGCCCGGGTGCGCTGGCTGCAGGCGTTCCAGGACCCGCGGGTTCGCTCGGCCCTCTCGCGCTCGCTCGACCGTGCGGCGCTCGCGGAGGCCGGGGCGGGGGAGCCGAGCGGGCCGGTCGGGCCGGGGTGGGGCGCCGATGCCCTGCCCCGGGAGGTGCTCGCGCGGCATCCGCTCCTCGCCCACGACCCCCCCGCCGCGCGGTCGCTGCTCGAGGAGGCGGGCTACCGGGGCCTCTCGTTCCGGCTCGAGGCGCCGGCGCTCGAGGGGATGGGAGAGCTCGGCCAGCTGGTGGTGGCGCAGCTCGGCGAGGGGGGGTTCCGCCCGCAGCTGGTGCTCAGGGATCCGGCCGCGTGGCACCGCTCCTTCGAGGCCGGCGACTTCGAGGCGACCCTCTTCGAGCTGGAGGAGCTGGCGACGCCCGATATCGGGCTGCGCCTCCACACCTCGGGA